>DASVVG010000180.1:0-9864 GCA_036386655.1 Caulobacteraceae bacterium
ACGCCAGGAGGTCCAGCGGGTGGCCAGCACGTGGCTGACCAAACCGTCGATCGCGGTGTTCGCGCTGCCGACGCCGCGAACGGCGGGCGGCGCGGCGGCCGCGGGCGCGCGGTAGGCGTCACGACAGGCGCCTCCCGCGGGTTTCCGGGGAGAGGAAGAGCATCGTTACGATGGAGATCCCGGTGAACACGACCGGGTACCAGAGGCCGAAGTAGAGGTCCCCGGATGCCGCCACCATCGCGAAGGCGGTGAACGGTAGGAAGCCCCCGACCCAGCCGGTGCCGATGTGGTACGGCAGCGAGAGTGCCGTGTAGCGCACCCGTGTCGGGAACAGCTCGACCAGCGCGGCCGCCTGCGGGCCGTACACCGCCGTCGCGCTGACGATGAACACCAGCAGGATCGCGAACACGAGGGGCAGATTGATCCGCTCTGGATCGGCCGCGGCCGGGTAGCCGGCGTTCGTCAGCATGGACGCGACACCGGCCCTGGTGGCGGTGAGGCGGTCGGCGGACGTGCTCGCGGCGCCCGAGGTCTCCGCGACCGCGGGAGCGACGAAGCGGCCGGCCTGCGCGTAAGCGTCGTGCCGGATCGGCGTGGCGCCTCCGGAGGCGGTGCCGCCGACCAGTTCGGGGTCGACGCGGCGGTAGGGCACGCCGGCGTCGGTGAGCGCCTTGGTCAGCATGTCGCAGCCGGTCACCGGCTTCCTGCGTCCCAGCGGATCGAACTGGACGGTGCAGTCCTGCGGATCGGCGAAGACTCGGACGGGCGCACGCTCAGAAGCCTCGGCGAGCGCCGGGTTGGCGGCGCGGGTCATCAGGTGGAAGCCGGGGAAGACGCTGAGCACGAAGAGGATCATGCCGAACAGCATCACCGGCTTGCGGCCGACGCGGTCGGAGAGCCAGCCGAAGAAGACGTAGAGCGCGGCGGAGACCAGCACGACGGCGATCAGCAGCAGGTTCACCGTGGCGGCGGGGACCTTGAGCACCTTCTCGAGAAAGAACTGCGCGTAGAAGTGCCCGGCGTACCAGACCGCGCCCTGCGCCAGCATGACCCCGAAGAGGGCGATGAAGACCAGGCGCAGGTTGGGCCAGCGGCCGAAGGCCTCCTTGTAGGGCGCCTTGCTGATCCCCTCCTCCTCCTTCATGCGCTGGAACTCGGGGCTCTCCTCGAGCTGCATGCGGATGTAGAGCGAGATGACCAGCAGCAGGGCCGAGAGCAGGAAGGGGATGCGCCAGCCCCAGTCGGCGAAGCGCTCCTCGCCCATCAGGGTGCGGGTGACGAGGATCACCGCCAGCGCGCCCACCAGCCCGAAGGCTGCGGAGGTCTGGATCCAGCTCGTGAGGTAGCCGCGCTTGTGGTCCTCGGCGTGCTCGGCGACGTAGATCGCCGCGCCGCCGTACTCGCCGCCGAGCGCGAAGCCCTGGATCACCCGCATGAGCACCAGCAGGATCGCGGCGGTCGAGCCGATCTGCGCCGCCGTGGGCAGCAGGCCGATGGCGATCGTGGCCAGGCCCATCAGGGTGATGGTGATCAGGAAGGCGGCCTTGCGCCCGATCTGGTCGCCCAGCCGGCCGAAGAACAGGGCGCCGAAGGGGCGGACGAAGAAGCCGGCGGCGAAGGCGCCGAGTGCGAAGATGAAGCCCGCGGTGTCGCTGCCGCCCGTGAACTGCTTCGCCATGATCGCGGCCAGCGTCCCGAAGATGAAGAAGTCGTACCACTCGAAGGCGGTGCCGATGGCGGAGGCCGCCACGACCATGCGGGTCTGGTTGGCCGGGCGCGCCTCGCCCGCCGTGGTCACGCTCATTCGAAAACTCCCCCCGCCGACGCGCCGGGATGCTGCCGCATGGGCCGTGAACGGACAAGCTGCAGGACTCCGGCGCTTGTCCCGCATCCGGGGAGGGGACAGGTTTCGGACCCGGGGCGATACAAAATAGGTGCGCAAAGCGGCCCGCCGGCGGCGTCCGGGCGGGCGGGCCGGCGCGTGCGCACAGGGCGCGGCCCGGGTCTCTCAGAGGGCAGATCGGGGATCAGCGAGCGCTGCATCCCTCGATTCTAGCTGCGCCGGCGGAGGGGTGAACAACATCGGGGAACGGTTTCGCGGGATGTCCCGGGTTGTCTCCGGTTGTCCTGTCCCCGGAGACACCGCCGACGCCGGACTACAGGCGGGGAGCGGGGCCAGGTCGGCGTTGGAGCTCATGCAGCGGGCGGAGGCAGGCCCGCCGGGCGGGTCCAACGACCGACCGCCGTGACGGGAAATCGCTTGCCGCAGTCACAAATGTTGGGTTGAACCGCCCCTTCGCCTAGACGGAGCAGTCATGGCCGAACCCCTCACGAACGGCTCTTCGGCCAACGAGCACCGCTTCCAGCTCCTGGTCGAGTCGCTCGGCGACTACGCGATCTACATGATGGACCTGGAGGGGCGCATCCTCACCTGGAACCCGGGCGCGGAGCGGATCAAAGGCTACACGCGCGAGGAGATCCAGGGAGAATCCTTCAGCAGGTTCTTCACCACGGAGGATCGGGCCAACCGCGTGCCGGAGAGGGTCCTGGCCGAGGCGCTGCGGGAGGGCCGCACCGAGAACGAGGGCTGGCGGGTCCGCAAGGACGGCACCCGGTTCTGGGCGCTGGCGACGGTCCACTCGGTCCGCGACGAGACCGGCGAGCTCGTGGGCTTCGCGAAGATCACCCGCGACATGACGGAGCGGCGGGCGGCCGAGCAGGCGTTGCTCGAGAGCGAGCGCCGGTTCCGGTACCTCGTCGAGGGCGTCGTCGACTACGCCATCTACATGCTCGACGTGAACGGCACCGTGGTGAACTGGAACCGGGGCGCCGAGCGGCTCAAGCTGTACGGCTCGGACGAGATCGTCGGACGGCATTTCAGCCTGTTCTACACGCCCGAGGACCGGCGCTCGGGCCTGCCGGCCAAGGCGCTCTCCACGGCCCTGAAGGAGGGCCGCTACGAGAGCGAGGGCTGGCGGCTGCGGAAGGACGGCACCCGCTTCTGGGCCTCCGCCGTGATCGACCTCATCCACGACGAGCAGGGCCGCCACATCGGCTTCGCGAAGATCACACGCGACATTTCCGACAAGCGCGCCGCCCAGGACGCGCTGGCGCTGAGCGAGCGCCAGTTCCGGATGCTGGTGGCGGGCGTCGTGGACTACGCGCTGTTCATGCTCGATCCGAACGGGGTGGTCAGCAACTGGAACGCGGGCGCCCAGAACATCAAGGGCTACACGGCCGACGAGATCGTGGGCCAGCACTTCTCCGTCTTCTACACCGAGGCGGACCGGTCGGCCGGCAAGCCGATGGAGGCGCTGCAGACCGCCATTCGCGACGGCCGGTACGAGGCCGAGGCCTGGCGCGTGCGCAAGGACGGCACCCTTTTCTTCGCGAACGTGGTGATCGACGCCATCAAGGACGAGGTCGGCGAGCTGATGGGGTTCGCCAAGATCACCCGCGACATCACCGAGCGGCGCAGCGCCCAACTGGAGCTGCAGGCGGCGCATGAGCGGCTGGCGCAGGCGCAAAAGATGGAGGCCATCGGGCAGGTGACCGGCGGCGTCGCGCACGACTTCAACAACCTCCTCATGGTGGTCAGCGGGCATGCGCAGCTGCTGCGCAAGCGCGTTCCGCTGGAGGACCCGAAAGTGGTCCGCGCGCTCGACGCCGTTGAGACGGCGGCGCGGCGCGGGCAGGAGCTGACCCGGCACCTGCTCACCTTCGCCCGGCGACAGCGCCTGAACCCGGAGGCCGTGGCGTTGCACGACCGCGCCGCCGGGATACGCGAGCTGCTGTCGACCAGCGTGGGCTCCGCAGTCCGCGTCGCAGTCGACCTGCCCGAGGACCTCTGGCCCGTCGAGGCGGATCCCGGCGAGCTGGACCTCGCGCTGCTGAACATGGCCGTGAACGCGCGCGACGCCATGCCCGGGGGCGGCAGGCTCTCGATTTCGGCGCGAAACGTGAGACTGAAAGGGGGGGAGGTCGCGCCCGAAGTCCGCGGGGACTTCGTCGCCGTCACCGTCGAGGACAGCGGCTCCGGCATCGCGCCCGACATCCTGGCGCGCGTGTTCGAACCCTTCTTCACGACGAAGGACGTGGACAAGGGCACGGGGCTAGGCCTGTCGCAGGTCTACGGCTTCGTCGAACAGTCGGGCGGCCGCGCGGTGATCCGGAGCGAACTCGGGCGCGGCACGACGGTGATCCTGTACCTGCCGCGGTCGCGACGGCAGGCTGCGACCGCTTCCGGAGACCAGGCGGAGCCGGAGGCGCGCTCCGGCGTCTGCGTGCTGGTGGTCGAGGACAATCCCGAGGTCGCGGAGGTCACGGTCGGACTGCTGGAGCAGCTCGGCAACAGGACGCGCCTGGCCACCAGCGCGGAGGCGGCGCTTGGTGCGCTGGCCGAGGGCGAACCGCCAGACCTGGTGCTCAGCGACATCGTCATGGCCGGCGAGATGAACGGCCTGGATCTGGCGCGCCGCCTGCGCGAGGAGCGACCGGAGCTGCCGGTGCTCCTGGCCACCGGCTACAGCGAGACGGCCGAAAACATCGGCCGCGAGTTCCCGATCCTCGCGAAGCCCTTCGCCCTTCACGACCTCAGCCGGGCCCTCGGCGCCGCCTTCGCGACGGCGGGCCCACGCGAACGGACGCTGCTGCCGTTCGAGCCCCCGCCGGGCCGGCGCCGGCCGCGCAAGGACGACGCCTGAGAAGCCAGACCGCGCGGAAATGTCGGCTTCCGACGGGAGGCGGCGTCCTCGGGCCGTGAGCGCTCGGAGGTTCGGGCGCGGATGGAGGAACGGCCATGCAGTACATGCTGCTGATCTACGAGGACGAGGCGATCTACGACACGGCGGAGAAGTACGAGGCGGTGGTGGCGGCGCACGAGCAGTTCGCGGGCGAGCTGGCGCGGCTGGGCGTGCTGCGGGGCGGCGCGGGGCTGGAGCCGGTGGCCAAGGCGCTGACCATCCGCAAGGTGCGCGGCAAGCACCTGGTCCACGACGGCCCATACGCCGAGACCAAGGAGCAGATCGGGGGGTACTACCTGATCGACGTGCCCGACGTGGAGACGGCGCTGGAGTGGGCGCGCAAGCTGCCGCTGGGCGGGGACGGTTCGGTGGAGGTGCGGCCGCTGATCGACACCGGCGAGGCGCGGGAGCTGGAGGAGCCGCCGGCCGCCTAGGTTCGGGACGCGCCGGCGAGGCCGAGGCGGCGCAGGGCGGCCTGAGCCGCCCAGGCGCCGGTGGCGAAGGAGGCCTGCAGCAGGTAGCCGCCGGTGGGGGCCTCCCAGTCGAGCATCTCGCCGGCGGCGTACACGCCGGGCAGCTCGCGGAGCAGCAGGTCGGCGTCGACGGCTTCGAAGGCGAGGCCGCCGGCGGTGGAGATGGCGCGGTCGAGCGGCTGGACGCCCGTGAGCACGATCGGGGCGCGCTTGATCCGGTGGGCCAGCTCGGCCGGGTTGGAGGGAAGCTGCAGCCCGTGCGCCTCGCGCAGCAGGTTGGCCGCGACTGGGGAGAGGCCCGCCGCCTTGCGCAGCACGCTCGCCATGGACTGACCCCGGCCGGTTGAGGCGACCCGTTCGGCGAGGCGGGCTTCGTCGAGGTCGGGGCGGAGGTCGAGATCGAGGCGGGCTTCGCCGGTCGCGAGCACGGCGTCGCGGAGCGGGGCGGCCAGCGCGTACACGGCGCCGCCTTCCAGGCCGTAGCTGGTGACGACCGCCTCGCCGCGGACGGAGCGGCCGTCGAAGCGGAGGGCGACGTTCTTGAGCGGCGCGCCCGCGAAGCGGCTGCGGAAGTGTTTGCTCCAAGCGACGTTGAAGCCGCAGTTTGCGGGCTGGAAGGGCGCGACCGCGGCGCCGCGTCCGGCGAGCGGGGCCGCCCAGGCGCCGTCGGACCCGAGACGCGCCCAGCTGGCGCCGCCGAGGGCCAGGATCGTGGCGGCGGGTTCGGCGTGCTCCTCGCGGCCCTGCTCGTCGTGGAAGACGAGGCGGGGTCCGTCCCAGCCGGTCCAGCGGCGGCGGGCGACGACGCGGACGCCCTGCGCCTCCAGCCGGGCGAGCCACGCGCGCAGCAGCGGCGAGGCCTTCATGGCGCGCGGAAAGACGCGGCCGCTGGAGCCGACGAAGGTGGGCTGGCCGAGTCCCTCCGCCCACGCGACCAGGGCGGCGGGCGGGAAGGCCTCGAGCACCGGCCGGAGCGTGTCCGCGCGCGCGCCGTAGCGGGCGAGGAAGGGCTCGAACGGCTCCGAATGCGTGAGGTTGAGGCCGCCGCGGCCGGCCATCAGGAACTTGCGCCCGACGCTGGGCATCCGCTCGTAGACGGTGACGCGGGCGCCGCCGGCGCTCAGCACCTCCGCAGCCATGAGGCCGGCCGGGCCGCCGCCGATGACGGCGACTTCCGGCCGGAGGGCTTCGGCCATGCCTAGAAGGCGCTCTCGCCGGTGATGGCGCGGCCGAGGATGAGGGCGTGGACGTCGTGGGCGCCCTCGTAGGTGTTGACCGTCTCGAGGTTCATGGCGTGGCGCATGACGTGGTGCTCGCCGGTGATGCCGGCGCCGCCGTGCATGTCGCGGGCGACCCGGGCGATGTCGAGCGCCTTGCCGCAGTTGTTGCGCTTCAGCATCGAGATGGCCTCGGGCACCCAGGCGCCCTGGTCGAGCAGGCGGCCGAGCGCATGGGCCGCTTCGAGGCCGAGCGCGATCTCGGTGGACATGTCGGCGAGCTTCTTCTGCACGAGCTGGCGGGCGGAGAGCGGGCGGCCGAAGAGGGTGCGCTCGGCGACGTACTCGCGCGCGGCGTGGAAGCAGAACTCGGCCGCGCCCATCGCGCCCCAGCTGATGCCGTAGCGGGCCTTGTTCAGGCAGGAGAAGGGACCGCGCAGGCCCTTCACGTTCGGCAGCAGGTTCGCTTCGGGGACGAAGGTGTCGGAGAGGCCGATGTCCCCGGTGACGGAGGCGCGCAGGGACAGCTTGTTCTCGATCTTCCCGGTGGTGAAGCCGGGGGCGTCGCGCTCGACCACGAAGCCGCGGATGTCGCCGTCCAGCTTGGCCCAGACCACGGCGAGGTCGCAGATCGGGCTGTTGGTGATCCAGTACTTGCCGCCGTTGAGGCGGTAGCCGCCGTCCACCCGGTCGGCGCGCGTCTTCATCGAGGCGGGATCGGAGCCGCCCTCGGCTTCGGTGAGGCCGAAGCAGCCGACGAGCTCGCCGGCGGCCATCTTGGGCAGGAACCGGCGCTTCTGCTCGTCGGAGCCGAAGGCGAAGATCGGGTACATGGCGAGCGAGGACTGCACGCTCATGGCCGAGCGGTAGCCGCTGTCCACCGCCTCGATTTCGCGGGCCACGAGGCCGTAGGCCACGTGGGAGACGCCGGAGCCGCCGTATTCCTCCGGAAGCATGGACCCGAGGAAGCCGAGCTCGCCCAGCTCGCGCATGATCTCGGGGTCGAAGCGTTCCTCGGCGAAGGCGGAGACGACGCGGGGGAGCAGGCGCTCGCGGGCGTACTGGCGCGCGGCGTCGCGGATCATCCGCTCCTCGTCCGTCAGGCGGCTGTCGAGGTCGAGCGGGTCGTCCCAGCGGTAGGTCTTGCGGATGTCGCCGGCGTCGAGCGGCATTTCTCGGGCTCCTGGGGCGCGCTTGGGGCGCTCGGGTGCGGGAAGCGGGGCTGAGACCACGCGCCGAGCCGCGCCGCAAGAGTATAGGGGCCGGGGGGCCGCGGCTGAAGCCGGGCTAGAGCGCGCCGCTGCGGGAGCGGCCGGTCTCGTGGCTGTCGATGACGGTGATCTCGCCGTCCCGGTCCTGGACCAGCAGCTCGATGCTGCCGCCGCCGCCCTGGACGTCGGCGGCGAGGCCGGCGGCGCATTTCACCGCGTCCACCTCGCTCTGGAAGCGGCCGAGCGGCCAGCCGTCGACGTCCACGCGCCAGGCGTCGGTGGTCTCGACCACCGAGAAGTGCGTGGTCTTCACGCCCGGGCTTCGGCGGCGAAGCTGCGCTTCGGGGAGGCGGCGCGGGGCTCGCGCGGGGGGGCGTAGTCGGCCCGTTCGGCCAGCTCGGCCCGGTCGATGAGCTCGACCCAGCCGGACTTCATCTCGATCATTCCGTCACGGCGCAGCTGCTGGAGCGTGCGGTTGACGTGCACGATGCTGAGGCCCAGCGCGTCGGCGAGCATCTCCTGCGTCAGGGGCAGGGGAAAGCGGCTGTCGTCCGCGAGCCCCACGGCGGCCAGCCTCCAGCGGAGTTCCAGGAACAGGTGGAGGGTGCGCTCGAGCGCGGTCTGGCGGCCGAGACGCATGACATGGTCGAGGCCCCGCGCCTCCTCGAGGCCGGCCGCCCGGGCGCAGGCGAGGGCCAGCGCGCCGTTCGGGTCGGCGGCCACCGCGTCGTGCAGCGCGGCCGCGTCGGCGGTCTCGACGCGAGTGAGGGCGATGC
Source organism: Caulobacteraceae bacterium (assembly GCA_036386655.1). Lineage (GTDB taxonomy): Bacteria > Pseudomonadota > Alphaproteobacteria > Caulobacterales > Caulobacteraceae > JAHWJX01. The sequence continues at coordinate 8,420 of DASVVG010000180.1, forward strand.
AGCTGGAGAGCGCCACCGGCTGCGGGTGCGAGCAGACGCCGATGCCGTCGCCGGGCACCAGGAAGGTGAAGATCTGGCGCCGGCCGTCGGGCAGCATCCGCACGCGGGCGGCCCAGCCCGACAGCAGGACGCGGGGACGGATGGCCGAGCCCTCGCCGCAGAGCTCCGTGCCGCTGGGCTGCTGCTCGCGACGCGCGGAGAGGCTTCGGACGAGCATGGCGTCGGCGGCGGCCAGCGGAGCCAGCGCCGCGAGCTTGCTCAGGACCGGATCGATGACCGGACGGGATCCGCGCATGACGGCGCGCTCAGTGGAGGGTGTGAGCAACATGGAGGCACCTCAGCTCGCCGACGGGCGATTGAACGAGGACCTCCACTTCGTACCCCATGCCCCGCGCCTCGCGGGCGAGCTGGCCCACGTGCGCCGCGGCCTGCGCCGCGTCGGGGAAGTCCCCGTGGCAGCCGGAGGCGCCGACGACGCGCCAGTCCTCCCGGTGCCGAACTACGGCGTAACGAAGCGTAGCGTCCCTCATAAGTTAAACAGGGAACACGGCTCCAACGGCCACGTCTGTCAGGGCGCCGACGGAGGGGGTGCGACGTTTCGGCGTGCTGTTGACGCCGGTCCGCGCGGGCGTCAGATGCGGCTCATGGATCGGCCGGACAACGCCCTTCTGCGCGCCCTGAGCGACGAGGATTTCCAGCGCCTGCGGCCCGATCTGCAGGAGGTGCAGCTGGACCTCGGGGACGTGCTCTACGGCCCGCTGGACCCGGTGCCGTACGTCTGCTGGGTCGAGCGGGGGCTGCTGTCGATCGTGGCCTCCTCCGAGGAGGGGCAGAGCGTCGAGACCTCGATGATCGGCCGCGAGGGGGCGGCGGGCCTCGTCGAGGCCTGCGGCGGCGGGGTCAGCTACCTGACCGTGCTGGTGCAGGTGCCGGGGCGCGGCTGGCGCGCGCCGTCCTCGGCTGTCCGCCAGCTGGCGGAGCAGAGCGTCGGCTTCCGGCGCATGGTCTGGAACTACACGGAGATCATGCTCGCCGAGGGCCGGCAGTCGGTCGTCTGCCAGGCCATGCACTCGGTAGAAGGGCGCTGCGCCCGCTGGCTGCTGGAGACGCGGGACCGGAGCGGCGTGGGCGACCGGCTGCCGCTGACGCAGGAGTACCTCGCGGCGATGCTGGGCGTGCAGCGCACCACCGTGAATCCGATCGCAGGCGCCCTGCAGCGGCGGGGGTTGATCCAGTACAGCCGCGGGCGGATCGACATCGTCGACGCCGACGGGCTGGAGCACGCGGCGTGCGACTGCCGGCGCACGCTGACGGAGCACCGCGCCTTGCGGGGCCCCGGCGCCCGGCCCGACCGCTAGGCCGCGGCGGCGTCCTGGCCCCAGAGCCGGGCGCGGTAGGTCTCGAAGCAGCGCTGCCCGCAGGTGAGCCGGATCAGCGCGCCCTCG
>DASVVG010000181.1:0-4084 GCA_036386655.1 Caulobacteraceae bacterium
CAAGGAAGGCGACGAGGCCCGCCGCCTCGGCGCCATCGTGGACGTGCCGGTCGGCCGCGGCCTGCTCGGACGCGTCGTCAACCCGCTGGGCGAACCGATTGACGGCAAGGGCCCGCTGGTGGACGTCGCCGAGCGCCGCCGCGTGGACGTGAAGGCGCCCGGCATCATTCCGCGGAAATCCGTGCACGAGCCGATGCAGACCGGCATCAAGGCGATCGACACCCTTATTCCGATCGGCCGCGGCCAGCGCGAGCTGGTCATCGGCGACCGCCAGACCGGGAAGACCGCGGTCTGCATCGACGCCATCCTGAACCAGAAGGGCGTGAACGCGTCCGGCGACGAGAAGCAGAAGCTCTACTGCGTCTACGTGGCCATCGGCCAGAAGCGCTCGACGGTCGCCCAGATCGTCAAGACTCTCGAGGAGAACGGCGCGCTCGACTACACCATCGTCGTGTCGGCCACGGCCTCCGAGCCGGCCCCGCTGCAGTTCCTGGCGCCCTTCTCGGGCTGCGCCATGGGCGAGTGGTTCCGCGACAACGGCATGCACGCGCTGATCATCTACGACGACCTGTCCAAGCAGGCCGTGGCGTACCGCCAGATGTCGCTCCTGCTGCGCCGCCCGCCGGGCCGCGAAGCCTACCCCGGCGACGTCTTCTACCTGCACTCCCGCCTGCTCGAGCGCGCCGCCAAGCTGAACGAAGAGAACGGCTCCGGCTCGCTGACGGCGCTGCCGCTGATCGAGACCCAGGCCAACGACGTGTCGGCCTACATCCCGACGAACGTGATCTCGATCACCGACGGCCAGATCTTCCTGGAGACGGACCTCTTCTACCAGGGTATCCGCCCGGCGGTGAACGTCGGCATCTCGGTGTCGCGCGTGGGCTCCTCGGCCCAGATCAAGGCGATGAAGCAGGTGGCCGGCGCCATCAAGGGCGAGCTCGCGCAGTACCGCGAGATGGCCGCCTTCGCGAAGTTCGGCTCCGACCTCGACGCTTCGACCCAGCGCCTGCTGGCGCGGGGCGAGCGCCTGACCGAGCTGCTGAAGCAGCCGCAGTTCTCGCCGCTGGCGGTGGAGGAGCAGGTGGCGGTGATCTACGCCGGCACCCGCGGCTACCTCGACCGTGTGCCGACGGCGGAAGTCGGCCGCTTCGAGCAGGAGCTTCTGGCTCGCCTGCGCACCAGCCACGGCGCCTGGCTGGAGAGCGTCCGCCGCGAGCGGGCCCTCTCGCCGGACCTAGAGAACGAGTTGAAGACGCTGCTGGAAAGCTTCACCCAGTCCTTCGCCGCCTGAGCCCGATCCGATGGCCAGCCTGAAGGACATGCGCAATCGGATCTCGAGCGTGAAAGCCACGCAGAAGATCACGAAGGCGATGCAGATGGTGGCGGCGGCCAAGCTCCGCCGCGCGCAGGACGCCGCCGAGAACGCGCGTCCCTACGCCCAGCGCATGAGCGCGGTCATCGCCAACCTGGCCGCGGGCGTCTCCGGCGACGACGCCCCGCGCCTCTTGGCCGGCACCGGCTCCGACCAGCGCCACCTCGTCGTGGTCGCCACCGGCGACCGCGGCCTGGCGGGCGGCTTCAACACCCAGGTGGTCCGGGCTGCGCGCGAGCACATCCGCCGCCTCCAGGCCGACGGCAAGGACGTCCGCCTCATGCCGGTCGGTCGCAAGGGTCGTGACGTTCTGCGCCGCCAGTACGGCGACCGCTTCGTGGAGACCTTCGACCTCTCCGGCGCCAAGACGCTGTCGATCGACACGGCGCAGCCGATCGCCGACGCCATCCTGCGCGAATTCGAAGAGGGCCGGGTGGACGTGGTCACGCTGTTCTACAGCCGCTTCAAGTCGGTGATCAGCCAGGTCCCGACCGCCAAGCAGCTCATCCCCGCCGTCATCGAGGAGGGCAGCGCCGCCACCGACCTGCAGGGCGCCGTCTACGAGTACGAGCCCGACGAGGCCGCGATCCTCGAGGCGCTGCTGCCGAAGAACATCGCCGTGCAGATCCTGTCCGCGCTGTTCGAGAACCGCGCCGGCTTCTACGCCGCCCAGATGTCCGCCATGGACAACGCCACGCGCAACGCCGGCGACCTGATCGGCTCGCTGACGCTGATGTACAACCGCCAGCGCCAGGCCCAGATCACCAAGGAGCTGATCGAGATCATCTCCGGGGCGGAGGCCGTCTGATGCGCGCCCTGCCCGTGACGCTCCTGCTCTGCACGCTGGCGGCCTGCGGCGGCGGCGAAGAGGCCCCGGCGCTCGCGGGCGCGCCCTGTCCGACTCTCACCGCCGAGGCGTTCCAGCAGCGCGGCGTCACGCTGAAGAACAACTCCGCGTTCAACGACCTCGCCGTGCGCCGGCAGTTCGGAGGCGCGAACTGCACCGGCACCACCTCCGGCAACAACAGCGGCAAGGGCGGCTCGTGCGAGCTGTCGAGCCCCGGCGTGACCCACGTCACCGTGGGCGGCCGCGACACCTACTTCGACATCCCCGTGGGCGAGCCCGCGACCATCCAAGTGAGCGGCGGCGAAGTCCGCTGCGTTCTGACGCGAGAGCAGAAGCAATGACCATCCAACAGCCCATCGCCGCCGCCAAAGGCCGCATCGCCCAGGTGATCGGCGCCGTCGTCGACGTCGAGTTCGAAGGCGGACACCTGCCGGAAATCCTGAACGCGCTGGAGACCACCAACACCGACGCGTCCGGCCGCACCTACCGGCTGGTGCTCGAGGTGGCCAACCACCTCGGCGAGAACACCGTGCGCGCCATCGCCATGGACTCCACCGACGGCCTCGTCCGCGGCCAGGAGATCACCGACACCGGCGCTCCGATCAGCGTGCCCGTCGGCCCGGCCACGCTCGGCCGCATCCTCAACGTCATCGGCGAGCCGGTGGACGAGGCGGGTCCCGTCGACACGCCCTTCCGCCGCAACATCCACGCAGAAGCCCCCGCCTTCGCCGACCAGGCGACGAGCGCCGAGATCCTCGCCACCGGCATCAAGGTCATCGACCTGCTCTGCCCCTACGCCAAGGGCGGCAAGATCGGGCTGTTCGGGGGCGCCGGCGTTGGCAAGACAGTGCTGATCCAGGAGCTGATCAACAACATCGCCATCGCCTACGGCGGCTACTCGGTGTTCGCCGGCGTCGGCGAGCGCACCCGCGAGGGCAACGACCTCTACCACGAGATGATCGAGTCCGGCGTGAACAAGGCCGGCGGCGGCGAAGGCTCGCGCTGCGGCCTCGTGTTCGGCCAGATGAACGAGCCGCCGGGCGCCCGCGCCCGCGTCGCGCTCGCGGGCCTCGCCCAGGCCGAGTACTTCCGCGACGAGGAGGGCAAGGACGTCCTCTTCTTCGTCGACAACATCTTCCGCTTCACCCAGGCCGGCTCGGAAGTGTCGGCGCTGCTGGGCCGCATCCCTTCGGCCGTGGGCTACCAGCCGACGCTGGCCACCGAGATGGGCCGCCTGCAGGAGCGCATCACCTCCACCAACAAGGGCTCGATCACCTCGGTGCAGGCCATCTACGTGCCCGCCGACGACCTGACCGACCCGGCGCCCGCCACCTCGTTCGCCCACCTGGACGCCACCACGGTGCTGAGCCGCGCGATCTCCGAGCAGGGCATCTACCCGGCCGTGGACCCGCTCGACTCCACGTCGCGCATCCTCGACCCGCGCATCGTCGGCGAGGAGCACTATCAGGTCGCCCGCTCGGTGCAGGAGATCCTGCAGCGCTACCGCGGCCTGCGCGACATCATCGCAATCCTGGGGATGGACGAGCTGTCGGAAGAGGACAAGCTGGTGGTCGCCCGCGCCCGCAAGATCCAGCGCTTCCTGTCGCAGCCCTTCCACGTGGCCGAGGTGTTCACCAACACGCCGGGCAAGCTGGTCGACCTGCAGGACACCATCCGCTCCTTCAAGGCGGTGGTGAACGGCGAGTACGACCACCTGCCCGAAGCCGCCTTCTACATGGTCGGCGGCATCGAGGAGGCCGTCGCCAAGGCCGAGAAGCTGGCCGCGGAGGCCTGACGCGTGGCGCGAGCGCTTCATGTGCTCGCGTGCGCGGGTTTGCTGCTGAGCGCCGGATGCGCCCGGCCCG
>DASVVG010000182.1:0-1784 GCA_036386655.1 Caulobacteraceae bacterium
CGATCCACGCGATGTTGCTGACCCACGACAAGTTTCGCCAGTTCACGCCAAGGAAGATCGCCGACGCGAAGGCTGTTACCGAGGTGCTGATCTGCATCTCCGTCGACAGCCGCCAGGCGGTCGACCAGACGGTTGAAAGGGCGCGGGCCGGCGGCATTGTGGATCCGTCCCCGAAGCAGGAATACGGCTTCATGTACGGCCGCAGCTTCGAGGACCCGGACGGCCATATCTGGGAGGTGATTTGGATGGACGACGAGGCGGCCAAGACCGCGATGGCATCCGGCAAGGAAGCAGCGCGCGCCTGAACAGGCTTGTCTTATGACGTCCCCCGGTTTTCGGGGACAATGGTTCACCATCGGCAGGTGCCCACCTGCCGATGGTGAAAGGGGACGGATCGGGAAAAGGCCGGTCGGACAGGACCGAGTTAGAGTTTGATCGCCCCTTTCTTTTCCATGAGGCCCGAACGGATACCGGGGGTTCAACGCCCCGGATGACAAGCATGGGACAGGAAAAGATGAGCCACACCCTATCACCAGCCCAACCGCAGGTCACCATCGGCATCGACATCTCGAAAGATCGTCTCGACGTTCACCTGCATCCCGCCGGACTGACCCGCCAGTTCACCAACGACCGCAAAGGCCACGCCGAGCTCATCGCCTGGGCCAAACCCCATTGCCCCAGCCGCATCGTCTTCGAGGCCACCGGCGCCTACCACCGGGCGCTGGAGATGGCGCTCGGCCAGGCCGGGTTGCCCGCGGTCAAGGTCAACCCGCTGCAGGTCCGCCGGTTCGCCGAGGCCATCGGCAAGCGGGCCAAGACCGATCCGGTCGATGCCGCCACGCTGGCCCGCTTCGGCACCGTGCTGCAGCCCGAGGTGCCGCTGGCCAGGGATGCCACCCTCGATCAGCTGGCCGAACTGCTGGCCGCGCGCCGCGCCCTGATCAAGGACCGGACCGCGGCGCGCAACCGCGGCAAGACCCTGACCCTGGCGCTGCTCAAACGCCAGAACAAGTGCCACCTGCAGCAGATCGAGGCGCAGATCCGGGCCATCGACGAGGCGCAGGCGGCGATCCTGGCCGGGCATGCGGCGCTGCAGGCACGGTTCGACATCCTGCTCAGCGTGCCGGGCCTGGGCGCCGTGACCGCGCTGGCGCTGCTGATCGACATGCCGGAGCTCGGGTCGCTCGACGCCAGGCAGGCCGCAAGCCTCGCCGGCGTTGCCCCGATCACCCGGCAATCGGGACGCTGGCAGGGGAAAAGCCGCATCCAGGGCGGCCGGGCCATGCTCCGGCGGGCGATCTACATGCCGGCGCTGGTGGCCATCCGCTGCAATGCGCCTCTGCGGGCGAAGTACCAGGCGCTGTGCCAGGCCGGCAAACCGGCCAAGGTCGCGATCGTCGCCATCATGCGCAAGCTCATCATCACCGCCAACGCGTTGCTGCGGGACAATCGGTGCTGGACACCGGAAGCGGTGGTCAGCGCAGCGTGATGGGCGGCGACGGCGTACGGGACATGATGGCGCACGGGACACGATGGAGCGTCGACGGCACCCAGGCCCTGCTTTTGGCCGGTGGCCGCGGTCAAGCCCCGAAGCCGCGGAGCGGGGCGTCGCAGACGCCGGGCTTGAGGGCGGCCACCGGACGAAAGACGATGCACCGCGCCGTTCAGCTGCGCCGGTTCAGGGGAAGCAGGAGGGCTTGACTAAGACGGATACTGTAGGCAATGAGCGCGGGTGCGAGCACCATCAGGATAATGCCGGCGGCCCCGAACACCGTCCGCGAAAT
>DASVVG010000183.1:0-9491 GCA_036386655.1 Caulobacteraceae bacterium
CACGCAACTGGCGGGCACAAAGCTGTCGAGCATCGTGGCGGTCGGCGCGCGGCTCAAGGAAGTAGTCGAAGCCGTAGACGAACTTGATCGTAACGCCCGTCTCCGCGCTGTCACGGGGATCGTCCATGCTCGGTTCGTGGCCATCGCGATTCTGCTGCGGCGCTTCGACAAAGCGGTGCGAGATCGGCTGCTTGGCCGCTGGGAGCGAGTCACCTTCCGCATCTTTGGCATCGGTGACGCGGACGCTCGAAATAAGGTCGGAGATTACGTTCGTCTTGGCTACGACATCGCCCAAGGAAAGCTCACAGCGGACGAGATCGACGCGAGCCTAAAAACCCTCGGCTCCGACTACGGCATCGACAAGGTTCTCGATCAAGCAAACTGGTGGGACTCATACGACGGCTGGACGGAGGAACTCCGCTACGTACTCTTCCGCTACGACGAATACCTCGCGTCAAAATCAGGCGGATCGCTGAACGCGAACCAATGGAACCAAGTCTGGGCCGCTGAGCCCGCTCAATCGATCGAACACATCACGCCGCAGAGTTCCGGGCGGAGCTACATACATCACCTCGGTAACCTCACCGTGTTGCCGCCTGGAGTGAACTCCTCCTTGAGGGACAAGCCCCCGGCGAAAAAGGCCGAGACCTACAAGACGTCTGGAATCCGGGGAACGATCCAAGTTGGAAAGCGGGTCGAGGCGGCAGGTAAGTGGACCGAGGAGATGATCCTGCAACGGGCGGACGAGATCATCGCGTTCGCGCGCAAGGAGTGGGCAGACTAGAACAACTCGTGTGTCGATCCCCTTGAGGGACAGGAGGAGCGATATGCCGACGTTCACAGTTCTGTCCCGCAGGGACGCGTTCGTCGATTACGTCACGGACGTCGAAGCAGGCAGCGCCAAAGAGGCCGTCGAAATCGCCTACGACGGCCTGCCTGATGCCGCGTGGGAGGAGCGGGGCGTTGTCGAGTTCGATGCTCGCCACCTTGTGGCGTTGGACGAGAACGGGAACGAGATAGAGTCCACCGCCACCGGTGACTTCACCTAAACCACTCGGGGCGCACTCTCCGCCCGATGAGCGACGACGAGCCCTGGGGCAATCTCGGCTTCGAAGAAGCCCAAGCACGCTTCGAAAGCCCCTCGCAGAACGCCCGCGTCTGGACCGAGGGGTGGGTCGCCCGTTCGCTGTTCTGCCCCAGCTGCGGCGCCGACACGATCAGCCAGTTCCCTGCCAACCGGCAGGTCGCCGACTTCGAGTGCCGCGCCTGCCGTGAGGAATACGAGCTGAAGGCGCAGAAGGGCCGCTTCGGCGCCAAGGTGCTCGACGGCGCTTACGGCGCGATGCTCCGGCGGCTGGAGGCGGCGAACAACCCCAACCTCCTGCTCATGAACTACGACGCGGCGAAGCTCAGCGTCACCGACCTCTTCGTGGTGCCGAAGCACTTCTTCACCCCCGGCATCATCGAGCCGAAGAAGCCGCTGGCCTCCACCGCCGCCGCGCCGGCTGGCAGGGCTGCTTCATCCGCATCGACGCCGTGCCGGCCTCAGGCCGGATCGCGCTCGTGCGCGACAGCATCCTCGTGCCGAAGCAGGCGGTGCTCGACCGCTGGCGCGAGACCCTGTTCCTGCGGGAGGAGGGGCTCGCCGCCCGCGGCTGGCTGATCGAGGTGATGCGCTGCGTCGAGCGGATCAGCCGTCCCGAGTTCACGCTCGACGAGGTCTACGCCTTCGAGCCGCACCTCTCGCGCCTCTACCCCGACAACCGCAACGTCCGCCCGAAAATCCGCCAGCAGCTCCAGGTCCTCCGCGACCACGGCTGGCTCCAGTTCGAGGGCAGGGGCCGCTACCGTCTCACGTCCGCGACCTGAGCCGCCCCCGCCTCAGACCAGCTTCACCGCGAACCAGACCCACGTCGCCGCCAGCACCAGCACGCTCAGCCCGAACAGCCGCAGCCGGTGCATCACGTTGTTGGAACTGAGGTGCACCGCGCTGTGCGCCACGCGCAGCGCCACGAACGCCCACGCCAGCACCAGCGCGGGCAGGTCGACCGCGCCCGCCGCGTGAAAGGCCAGGCAGACGACGTAGAACAGCACCGGCAGCTCGAGCAGGTTCATGTAGTTCCGGTTCGCCACCGCGACCTCCGGCGGCACCCGCTGGGACTCGCCCAGCCGGAAGTCGCTCGCGTCGACCTGCTTCATCCGCGCGGCGCGGAACCGCCGCCGCGGCACCAGCGTCAGCACCCCCAGGGTGAGCGCCGCCAGCGCGACCATCGGCCAGAAGATCATCTCCTGAGGCATGCTTTCCTCCCCGTCCGGCGAACAGCCTAGCTCGACCGGCGGCCTTCGGTCATCCTCCGGCGAGGGGAGGGGGACCCGTCATGGAACTGCTCGTCGGACTGCTCGCGCTGCTCACCGCCGGCCTGTTCACCGGCGCGGCGCTCTACATCAGCTTCGTCGAGCACCCGGCGCGCCTGCCGCTCGACGACGCGGCCCTGCTCAAGCAGTGGAAGCCCGCCTACCACCGGGGCACGCTCATGCAGGCGCCGCTGGCGCTGCTCGGCCTGCTGCTGGGATCGGCGGCCTGGTGGATGACCGACGACGCGCTCTACCTCGCGGGCGGCATGGCCATGTTCTTCAACTGGCCGTGGACCAGCTTCCGCATGATGGCCGGCAACAACCGGCTGAAGGCCACGCCGATCGAGCAGGCCGGCCCGGAGACCCGCGCCGGCCTCGTCCGCTGGGGCCGCCTGCACGCCGTGCGCACCGGCCTCGGCGCCTTCGCCTGCGTGCTCTTCATCGTCGCGATCTGGTGCGACGTGGGTGGAGGCTAGTCGCCCGGGCCCTTGTTCAGCCGGTAGCGCCGCGCCACGCGCCACTGGCCGTCGCGCTTCACCCAGGTGTCCTGCAGCACGAAGGCGTCGGTCAGCGTCTGCCCGCCGCGCGCGATCGACCAGTCGCCCGACACGTCGGCCACCGCCGTGTCCCCGTCCACCCGCACCGCCGTCACCCGTGTGACGTAGCTGCGGATGTCCATCCGCCCGAGGTTGGCGAGCCAGCGGTCGCGCGGCGTCGCCTCGGCCGAGTGGGCGCCCTCCAGCCGGAACTCCGGCGCCAGCAGCCGCTCCAGCGCCGCCGCGTCCTTGGCGATCAGCGCCTGGGACCACGCCGCCTCCGCCGCCTCGATCTCCGCCCGCGCTGCGCCCGGGTCAGGCGCCGTGGCGCAGCCGGCCAGCAGCGCGGCCGCGACGGCCGCGCCGATCAGGTGTCGCGTCATGTGCTCAGTCCCCCGTGAGCCGCGACCGTGCGCCTCGCCCGCCCCCTACGCAACCAATGCCGGCCGTAACCGGAGACAGGACAACCCGAGACAAGCGGGGACAAGCCGCCCCGCCGGAGACATCGACTTATCCGCCCCCTCCGCCGCCGCGGTATAATGCGGGCGCAGGGGCAGCTCACGCCCTGTGAAGCCGGACGAAGCATGCCTGCACACGACCCGCGCCGACCCGCTCCGCCCCGAACTGTTCACCCGAACAGCGTCGTGGATCGGGCCGGATATGTCCTCCCCCGCGCCGGAGACAAAGCGAGGGGGGAACACGCGCGGGGCTTGGCCGTTTCCTTGCAGCGGACGGCTCCGGCTTTCCGTCGAGGGGCGAGCGTGCATCCGGCTCGGGCCGCCGTAGAACGGCCCGGCTCCCATGACCAACAGAGGGGACTACCGTCCATGCAACTTCGTACCGCGATCGTCCGCGCCGCCGCCGTCTCGGCGATCGGCCTGGCTCTCGGGCTCGGCGCCTGCGCCACGCCCAACTACGACGACGAGTTCGCCATGGTGAACACGCGCCTCGACAACCTGACCACGCACGTCGGCACGCTCGACATGCGCGTGACCGAGGCGATCCAGCGCGCCGACGCCGCCGGCCAGGCCGCCAACGCCGCCGCCGCCGAGGCCCGCACCGCCAACCAGCGCATCGACCAGCTGAACATGCAGCGCCTGCCGGCGCGTTCGCCGCGCGGCTGACGAGCGTCCTCCGCGTGCGCAGTTTCACCGGGCTGGCCGCCGCGGCGGCCCTGCTTCTCGTTCCGGCCGGGGCGGCCCTCGCGGCCGCCCCGGAGCCCGTCACGGTCTCGGCGCCGCCGGCCTCGGACGCTGTCGTGGCGGTCGCCGCCTGGGCGATCCGGTCGAAGGATCCCGCGGGCAAGCCGTTCGCCATCGTCGATAAGGGCGCCGCGCGCGTCTACGTCTTCGGGCCCGACGGCAAGCTGAAGGGCGAGGCCCCTGCGCTGGTCGGCTCCGCCCCCGGCGACGTCTCCACGCCCTACACCGGCGACCGCGAGCTGAGCTCGATCCCGCCGCACGAGCGCACCACGCCCGCCGGCCGCTTCCTCGCCGGCTGGGGCAAGAGCACCAAGGGCGAGAAGACCCTCTGGGTCGACTACCGCACGGCCGTCTCGATCCACCCGCTGGCCAGCGTCACGGAGGGCGAGCGGCGCGAGGAGCGGCTGGCTTCGTTCACCCCCGACGACAACCGCATCACCTTCGGCTGCATCAACGTTGACCGCGCGTTCTTCGACACGATCATCCGCCCGACCTTCAAGAAGACCGGCGTGTTCTACGTCCTGCCCGAGGCGACGCCGCTGATGCAGGCCTTCCCCGGCTTCGTCGCCCCGCCGGGCCTGCGCCTCGCCGGAACCGCGGCCGCTCCGCCGCCGTTGCTCCGGCGACGCTGAGACGGGAGAGCCGCATGGCCGAGCAGGACGCCAAGAAGAGCCCCAAGAACTGGCTGATCGCCGCCCTCGTGGCGCTGCTGCTGGTCGCCGCGCTCGTCTTCTTCATGTCGCAGAACGGCCGCGGCGGAGACCAGACCTCCGCCACCTCCGACTCGATGCCCGCCGAGGACGGCCGCCCCGCCGCCGCCCAGCCCTCCGGCGCCGGCGGCTCACCCGCGCCCGGCGGCTAGGCCGCCGCCGCCGGCGCGTCGACCCGCGTCCGCCGGATCGCCTGCCAGCGCCCGCCGCGCCGCACCCAGGTGTCCTCGACCTTGAACCGGTCCAGCCGCGCCGCCTGCCCGAAGGCCGCCACGGTCCAGGCGCCCTCGACCGTCGCCACCGCCGTGTTTCCGACCATGCGCACGCCGGTGACCCGCACCGCATAGCTGGTGACCTCCATCAGCGCGAGGTTGGTCAGCCAGGTGTCGCGCGCCACGTCGGGACGCCCCTGCGAGCCCGCCAGCACAAACTCAGGCGCCAGCAGCCGCTCGAGCTCCGCCTGGTCCTTGCGCAGGATCGCGTCGCCCCAGGCCTTTTCGACCGCCTCTATCTGCGTCGCCACGGTCTTCGCGTCGGGGGCCGCCTCCGCCGCGGCCGCCGCTTCCGCCGCGTTCCGCGCGGTTCCGCCCGGCTCGCTCGCGCAGCCCGCCAGCAGCGCCGCCGCCGCAGCGGCCGTCACCAGATAACGCATCGTCTTCACCCCCGGACGCCCGGCGCTCCCTCTCGCGCCAAGGCCAAGCTAGCGCGCCGCGCCGCTCATGCGAAGAGCCGCGCCGGCTTTCACCGACGCGGCTCCCGTACTCGCCAGATCCCCGCGCCAGGCGGGGCGAGGCCTTACTGCGCCGGGGGGGTGGTGCCGCCCGTGGTCGTCCCGGTGCCAGTGCCGGTGCCCGTCCCGGTGGTGCCGGTGCCCGCGCCCGTGCCGCCAGCGCCCGTCGTGTCGGTCGTGGTGCCGGTCGTGCCAGCGCCCGACATGTCGGTGCCCGTGCCGGTCGTGCCCGTCGTGCCCGCGGCGCCGGTGGCGTCCGTCGGCATCGTGGTCGCGTCCGTCGTGGTCGTGGTCGTGTCCGTCGCCGTGGTGGTGGCGTCGGCCGCTTCCTCGTCACCACCTTGGCCGCCGCAAGCGGCGAGGCCGAGCGCGGCGGCGAGAGCGACGGAGGTCAACAGAATGGTCCGCATCGGTAGTTCTCCTGGATAGAGACATCACAACGCTGTGATCGTCCGATTGGTTCACGTGGTTAACAAAGGTTTCGCGCGTGGGGCGAGGGCGCGGCTCGCCCCGGCCTGAATTCGAGCGTACTCTCGCAGAGGGGGAGCAGAGGCGAGGGAGGGTCGAGTGCTGCGAACGAGCGTTCTGTTGCTGTCCTCCGTGATCGTTCTGGCGGCTTGTCAGCGCAAGGAATCTGCCGGGAGCGGAGCGGATTCCACGGCGAGCGGTCCGGTCCCGGGGTCGGTCGAGGCGAGTCTGCCGCCGCTGAAGGCCGGTCGATGGCGAACGACGACGCTGGTTGCGGGCTCGTCAGACCCTCAGCCGGCGCCGGTGGTGGCCTGCATCACCAACCAGGCGCAGCGCGCAAACGTCGCGATGGCGGAGCGCCTGGGTTCGCTCTCCTGCAGCGAGCGCTGGGTTCGGCGTGAGGGCGAGGCGATCGTGTCTCACGCGGTCTGCGAAGTGGACGGCGCCACCCAGACCTTCGACACCCGAGCGACCGGTGACTTCGCCACCGACTTCTTCATCGACTCTGCGGTGACGCGCGACCCGCCGCTGGCCGGCGGCGCTGCGGAATTCCGCACCAAGGTCCACTCCCGCTGGATGGGGGAGTGCTGAGGGGCGCTCAGGCGCGCAGGTCCGCGTGTTCCGGGTGCCGCCGCAGGTAAGCGTCGGCGTACGGGCAGATCGGCACGACCTTCAGCCCGCGGCGGCGCGCTGCGTCGAACACCCCTTCCATCAGGCGGCCCGCGGCGCCGGTGCCGCGAAGCCCCGGCGCCGCCTCCACATGCGGGAGGAGCATCGCGCCCCCTTGGACGCGGTAATCCGCCACGGCGAGCTGCCCGCCTTCGGTGAGTTCGAAGCGCCGGCGATCGGCGTTGTCCGTAACGCCGTTGGCGAAGCTCTCCGCCATCGCCTCAGTTCTTCGTGGCCGGGTTGTGCGTGTGGTTCGCGTCGCGCTCCCCACCGCCCGTCGACTGCTGGCTGTACTTGGCGTTGGTCGGGCGTTCGGAATCCCGCTGGCTGTGATCGGGCTCAGGCGGCTCCTTGGAGCGATCTTCGTGGCTGGCGCCGGGGCCGCCCCAGCGTTGAGTGTTGGGATGCTTGTCGGGCATGGCTCAGCGGTCCTGTTGCAGGCCTTGGTGGGTGACGTTCTGCCAGATCCCGCCGTAGCGGCCCTGCTCCGAGGTGTTGATCCCGGCGTCGCCGGGCTGCCCGTCCTTCACGTTAGTGACGTTGTCACGCCGGTCCTGCGCGCCCTCGCCGGCCGCGTTGGAAGCCGCGCTGTCGGTGGTCTCGTCCTGGCCGGCGACGGCGTTGGGCCCAGGGCTCCGCTGCTCGGGGGGGACGGGGGGCGGGGAGTGGGACATGGAAAGCCTCCGTTCACTTGTCCTGACAGGGAACGGCACGGCTGGGCCGCGGTTCCGGGCGCTGACGGCGCGGGTCTTGCTCCTCCGGGGCGAGCGGCCGCCCGAGTCCTTCCATGAAACGGTTCACCATCGCCTCGGCAGAGGCCGATCCCCTCGCCCGCGGCGGGGCGCTGGACCTGCTGCGGTTCCTGGCGGCGGGATTCATCGTCCTTTACCATTACGAGGCCTACGCGCCGCTGCCGTTCGCCGACATCCACCCTGCGCTCACGCGCGGGCATCTCGGGACGGACTTCTTCCTCATGCTGTCCGGCTACGTGCTCGGACGCGCCTATGGCCGCCAGGTGGGGGAGGGGCGCATCGGGCCCGCCGCCTTTCTGACGCGGCGGGTCGCGCGCGTCTGGCCGGGGCACCTGATCGTGCTGGCCGCGCTCGCCCTGCTGGTGCTCGGCGCCGGGCTCGCCGGGCTCACGCTGAACAACCCGCACGCCTTCGATTGGGGCGCCCTGCCGGCCCACGCCCTGCTGGCCCAGTCCTGGGGTCTCGGGGTGCCGTATGGCTGGAACACCCCGACGTGGTCGCTCTCCGCGCTGATCATCTGCTACGCCGCCTTCCCGCTCCTTTGGCCCGTCCTGCAGCGCCTCGGCGGCCGCGGCGCGCTCGTCGCTGCGGTGGTTTTGCTCGCGGGGTGCGATCTCGCGGCGCGCTCCGTAGGCATCCGCTTCTTCGACCTCGCCGGGGAGGTGGGCGTGCTGCGCGCTCTGCCGCTGTTCATCCTGGGCATGGCGCTCGCGCGCTACGGGGCTCCGGCCGGCCTGAGCCTCGGCGCCGCCCGGGTGGTCGGGCTCGGCGCTCTGGCCGGGTTCCTGGGCCTGCAGCTGCTTGGCGAGTTCGATCTCCTGTCGATGCTGGCCATCGCGGTCGTCGTCCTGATGGCCGGAGCTCGCACGCCGCCCCGCACCTCGGATCTGGTCCGCAGGGCCGCCGAGCTCTCATTCGCGCTCTACGTCACCCACAGCTTGGTCGGCATGATCTGGTACCGCGCCCTGGAGACCGTCGGCGTCGGCCTGGAGGGACCGCTCGGCTGGATGGTCTGGTCCAGCGGCTTCCCGGTCGCGGTGCTCGTCGCCTGGCTGTTCCACGTCGTGATCGACCAGCCGCTCCAGAACTGGATCAAGCCGCGGCTGGGCCGCGGCCCGACGCCGACCCGGGTGGCCCTCGGGGTGGTCTAGCGTGGCCGCCCCGACAGCCCCCCGCGCGAGGGCCCCGCTCGATCTGCTTCGGTTCTCTGCGGCCGCGTTCGTGGTGCTCTTCCACTACAAGGCCAACGCGCCGATTTCGCTGAATGAGGTGTCGCCCGTGCTCGCCCGCGGATGGCTGGCGACGGACTTCTTCATCCTGCTCTCGGGGTTCGTGCTGGGCCGCGCGTACGGCGCCAAGCTGGACGCCGGCCGCATCGCCCCGGCGCCCTTCTTCACGCGCAGAGCGCTGCGGGTCTGGCCGGGGCACCTGATGGTGCTGGCCGGCTTCGCCTGCATGGTCGCCGCCGCCGCCGCGATCGGGTTCGCGCCGCCGCACCCGGAGAACTACACCTCGGCCGAATTCTGGCGGCAGGCGGCGCTCGTCCACGGTTGGAGCCGCGGTGCGCTCGACGGGTGGAACGGCCCGACCTGGACGCTCTCGGCGCTCATCGTCTGCTACGCGCTCTTCCCGCTGGTGTGGCGAGCCTCGCGCCGGTGCGAGGCCCGCCTCGCCGCACTGGGCGTGGCGCTGCTGGTCGTGGCGGTCTCCGCACTCGCCTGCGCGGCGCTGCTGGGGGCCCGGCTCTACGACCTGGACTGGGGCGTGGTGAGAGCGCTGCCGTTGTTCACAGCCGGGGCGCTGCTCGCGCGGTTCGCCCCGGCCCTCCAGCTGTCCGGCGGCCGCGCGGCGCTGATCGTCTCCGCGAGCGCGGCGGTGTTCGGGCTCGCGCAGGCCGCGCCGCCTTCTCCGCTCGCGGACCTGACGACCATCGCGGCGATCGGCGGCGTCATCCTCGGGGCCGACGCCTGGCGCGGCCGTTCGGCCTGGGCGGCCTACGCGGGCGAACTGTCGTTCGCGCTCTTCCTCACCCACACCCTGACGGGAGCGGTTTGGTTCGGGGCGAGCCA
>DASVVG010000184.1:0-1910 GCA_036386655.1 Caulobacteraceae bacterium
TACCTCATCGCCGGCAAGCTCGAACTCCGCCTACCCACCTGAAACAGCGAGGAGCCCCTTTTGTTCGAGGTCGGCAAGATACGCGGCGGGATTTTGACGGAAACGCCTGCGCATGACGCCTGAATATCGCCGCCTGTCGAGGCGGTGACGAAGGTTTCTCCATTTCGTCTGATCGGCACGGCCCAGGTCGGGTCCACTGGGCCTGCGGAGCCGGGTGGCGATTGCGGCGGGCAAACGGGCCTCGCCGCGCGCCACGGTGCCGGGCGAGGCGGTCTTGCGGCCGCTGGCGCGTCGCTCGTGGTAGCGCTGCGAGCCGAACTCATGCTCGAGGTCGTTGTTGGTCCGCGGCAGCTCCGGGACGGCGTAGCAGTGGAACAAGCCCGGGCGGTAGCTGCTGGCGACCTTGCGGAAGTGGTCGACCGCGCCGCCGAGTTCGCCGGCCCGGTCGCGGTGGCGGGCCATGGCGCCGAGCCATCCGTCGAAGCGCCGCCGCACGGAGGAAGCCGGTTCCCCGGCTTCGTTCTTCAGGATATGTGCGGCCTGATGCACCTGCCGGTAGCTCCAAGCGATGTCCGGCCACAGCGCGGCAGTCTGGTCGAGCCCCCGTCCGATCAGGTCCGCAAGGCGGCAGAGCGCCGGCGAGGCCCCCCTTTTTCGGCCACCCTCTGCAGGCTGCCCTCCACCGCCTCCAGCCTTCCCTTGAGCTGCAGCCCGGGCGCGCCGAGCGGGGGGCGTCCGTCATCGGTGATCGCGCTGCGCACCGCGGCACAGTAGCCGAGCACCACGTCGGCCTGCGGCTCGGACGCCGCCTCCACTGAACGCTCGATCCGGCGCACGCCGCGCACCCGCTTCTTGAGTTCCTTCTTGGCATGCCGGTCCGCCTCGAACACCGGCAGTGCCGCCTCGCGCAGAAAGTGGAAGTGGCAGAGCTGATGCGGCACTCCTGGCAGCGCCCGCTCGACCGCGCGGCGGATCGAGCGCTGCCCGTCGCTGACCACGCCCACCACCGGCACCCCCACCGCCGCCTTCACCTCCCGCAGCAGTGGCGCCAGATCCTCGGCGGTGCCGGACAGCAGGCTGCGCGCCAGCAGCACCTCCCCGGACAGGCACTCGCGGATCACCCACAGCACCTCGTGCCCGACGTCCGGCTGCAACCCGTCAATCGCCAGGATCGCCCGCCCTTGCTCGGCCACCAGCCCGCGCAGCCGCGAGGCATCGCCCAGCGTGGTCGCCAGCAACTCGTCATAGCGGTCGAGCAGGTTGCTCACGCTCCGCTCGGCGATCTCCACCTCCCGCGCACGCAACGCCTGGTGGATTTCCGGCACGCTGCGGTGCTCGCTGTACCGCAACACGCCCGTCAACGCGATCACGTCCAGCCCGAATTCATGCTGCGCCAGCGCCACCGCACCTTCCGCTTCCGGCCGATAGGGCTTGCGGTACCGTCCGCAGCCCACTCGCTCGCAGCGCTGGATCTTCAGCCGCAGCCGCACCGGCCCCGCCAGCGTCACCACCGTCCGCTGGTTGTCGTAGCGAAGCCGCATAAAACTGCCGCACTCCGCGCAGCTCCGCCGCTTCGGCGTCAGCACGCGTTCCCGGTCCGGCCGGGCGCGGGCCACCAGCCTCGCCATCTTCGCCTCCACCGCCAGCTCTGGTCCGCTCGCCTAACGCCGCAGATCAGCAAACTTTGCCACCGTAGTTTTTTTGAGCGTCCGTCCGATGGTGTTGTCGCTGGCGCGCGCGACAATGCTCAGTTCGACGACCTTGCTCTCCAGCATCTGCAAGGTCCATCGCGCGAAGCCTTTGGGTGGCGTCGAGCAGGCCAGGGCAATCAGCTTGGCCTCGCTGGCGCCATCGAATATGCGCGGCCGGGCGGAGTTCGGTGAACGCTTCGGTGTCAGCACGCCGTCGAC
>DASVVG010000185.1:0-2450 GCA_036386655.1 Caulobacteraceae bacterium
CGACTGAGGACAGGGCCTATACCCTGGTTTCCGAGGCGATCGACCGGTCAGGCATGGGCCGGGCCACGCTCGCGCCCAGGGCGGGGATGAGCGCGCCCGTGCCGCCCCTTCGCGAGCGCCCGCTGCTGACCATGCGGGACATGGGCATGGACATGAGCGCCCACGCGGCGGGCGGCGCGGCGGGGATGGGTCACGCCTCCATGCCGGGCATGGATCACGCTGCGATGGCGTCATCGGCAGGCGCGGCGGCTGCGCCGGGAATGGCGCCGCCCCGCGTTCGCGGGTCCGACGTCATGGCCGACATGCCCGGCATGGACATGAACATGCGCGATCCCAAGAACGCGCCGCAGATCAAGATCGGGCCGGGCGTGCAGATGATCGCGCCCATGCCGATGGACCGCACCGGTGAACCCGGTCTCGGCCTGGAGAGCGTCGGGCACCGGGTGCTCGTCTACTCCGATCTCCTCTCACTGGAGCCGAATCCGGATCCGCGCCCCCCGACGCGCGCGCTGGAGATCCGGCTCACCGGCAACATGGAACGGTTCATGTGGGGGTTCGACGGCTGGCAGTTCAGCGAGAACCCGCCGCCCTACGCCTTCCGGACCGGGGAGCGCGTGCGGATCACGCTGGTGAACGACAGCATGATGACCCACCCGATCCACCTGCACGGACACTTCTTCGAGATCGTGCACGCGAAGGTCGCGGCGGGACATCTGCCGCGCAAGCACACCGTGAACGTGGCGCCGGGGGGGAAGGTCACCTTCGACATCACCGCCGAGGCGGGCGACTGGGCCTTCCACTGCCACATGCTCTACCACATGCACGAAGGCATGTTCCAAGTGTTCGCGGTGCGCCCGCATCAAGGAGAGGGCGCATGAGCCGTGTCGCTCTGATCGGGCTCGTTCCCGCCATCCTCGCGGCGCCGGCGGCGGCGCAGACGGTGGATCACTCCGCCCACGGGGCCCCCGCTCCGGCGGCCCAGCCAGCGAGCCAGACGAAGCCGCCGGCCGATCCTCACGCTGGCCACACCATGGCGCCGGCCCCAACGACGACGCCGCAAACCGGCGCCGCTCAGCCCGCCGATCCGCATGCCGGGCACACCATGACGGCGCCGGCTGCGCAGACACCGGCGGCCTCGCCCGCGAACCCCCACGCGGGGCATGTCATGACGCCCGCCCCGGCGACCCCGGCCGCCCAGCCGGCGGATCCTCACGCGGACCACGTCATGCCTGCGCCCGCGCAGACGCAGCCGACGGCGCAACAGCCGCCCGCCGATCCGCATGCGGGACACGTCATGACGCCCGCTCCGGCGTCGCAACCGCAAGCCCAGCAGCCGGCCGCCGCCGACCCCCACGCCGGGCACGTGATGTCCCCCGCCCCTGTGCAGGGAACGGCGCAGCCCGCCGCCGACCCGCACGCTGGTCACGACATGGCCGCCGCGACAGGGGGAGCGCCCGCCCTGGCGGCGGCGCAGACCCCGCCGCCGCCCGCGCCCGCCGATCGCCTGGCGGACCGCTACTTCGGGACCGACGCGATGAATCGCGCGCGCGCCCAACTGGCCGAGGAGCACGGCGGGACCCTCTACTCGAAGGTCATGGCCAACATCCTGGAGTACGCCCCGTCCGACGGGGGCGGTTACCGGTGGGACGTCGAAGGGTGGTACGGCGGCGACATCAACCGGGTCGTGGTCAAGACCGAGGGCGCCGGCTCGGACGGCGACCTCGAGGAGGCCGAAGTGCAGGCGCTCTACTCTCGCGCGGTGGGCCGGTACACCGACCTGCAGGCGGGGGTGAGGCACGACTTCGAGCCCACCGGCCGGACCTACGCGACCATCGGCGTCGATGCGCTGTTCCCCTACTGGTTCGAAGCCGAGGCGGCGGCGTTCCTCTCAACCGAGGGGCACGTTCTCGCGCGTCTGGCGGGAAGCTACGACTGGAGGCTGACCCAGCGTCTGATCCTGCAGCCGCAGGCGGAAGTGACCCTCGCCGCGCAGGACGACGAGGAGACCGAGACGGGCTCCGGGCTGAGCAACGCCGAGCTCGGGCTGCGGCTGCGTTACGAGATCCGGCGGGAGTTCGCGCCTTACGTAGGCGTCTCCTACGAGCGGAGCTTCGGACGCACCGCCGACTTCGTGCGGGCGCACGGCGAGGACGTGGACGAGACGCGTTTCGTCGTCGGCCTGCGCGCCTGGTTCTGACGAGCAACAAGAAGGAGTTCTCATGCGCAAGACGACACTATTGGCCGGGCTGACGCTCGCTGCGCTCCTGCCCCTGGCGGCCTGCGGTCAATCGGGAAGCGAGCCGGCGGAGACGGAAGCCACCGCCGAAGCCGTGGCCCCTCCGGTCGCGACGACGGCCGAGACGCTGCCGGCGGACGCGGCGGCGGTGGACGCCTCCGCGGCCGTGAGCACCGAAGCGGCGGCTCCGGCCTCCACGCCGGCCCTGGCGGCC
>DASVVG010000186.1:0-2356 GCA_036386655.1 Caulobacteraceae bacterium
AAACACAGACTGTCCAGCTTGGCGTCTCGATTCAGCTACTTCTTGCCGTTTTTCTTCCAGCACTAATGGGGGCCAATGCTCTATGGAAGGACCTCGCGCCTGACAGTGAAATCCCGAGCTGGTTCAAACTGATGATTAAGCTTGCGGGCCTGATCATCACAGCGGCAATTGTCTTCGTTATTAACAACGGATTGTCGTAACGGCTTAGAACCGGCGTGCGCGCGCCCTGCGGGCTTCCTTTACCGGGTCGAAGGCGTCGCTGTCGTCAGCCGGGTTCAGCCCGCCGCTGAGCACGACCGGCTCGGCCGGGGCCGCGTACTTCTGGAGCGCCTTGGCATCGGCCTCCAACTCCTGCGCCGTCGTGCCGCGCAGCCGGGCGGCGAGGTCGTCGGGCAGGTGGTACTTGCGGGCCACCCGTTCGCGGGTGATCTGCTGCTCCAGCTCGGCGTTGCGGGTCTTGATGTCGGCTACCGCCGCCTCGAACTGCTCCGGGGTCTGCGCCCCATCCAAACGCGCTTCGGCCTCACGCAGCCTCGTGCGGTAGTTCGCCGCCTCGGCGTTGGCCCGGGTCAGCCGCTTACGCGCCCACTCGGGCAGCTCGCCGTCGCGCCCGTCGCCGGAGGCGTCCGGGTCTGGCGTCTGCGTGGTGCCGTCATCGGGCACGCCGCCCTGCGGCGGTGCGGCCTGCTCGGTGCTCTCGGCCGTGGTCCCCGCCAGCTGTCCGGTGCTGGTGGTGTCGGTGCGTACGGTCATCGTGTTCACGCCTCCTGGACGTTCGAGGATCGCCGCGCCTGCTGGGCTGCGGCTTGTTCTTGACGGATGAAGCGGCGCCACGCGCGCAGCGCGGCCTTGCCGGACAAGCCCTTGGTGACCTGCGGCCACAGCACGCCGTACCGGCGGTTCAGCGCGAATAGGTCCGAGCCGGTGAACTGGTCGCGGGTGAAGACCTGCTCGGCGGTGCAGTGGCAGTTGTCGTGGTACTTGTCGCCGTCCGCGTACTCGGCGGACCGCTGCGACTTGTAGACCGCACCCCGAGAAATCAACATGGCGCACCACCCGCACGGGGTGCCGCTCTGCGAGAGCCGCACGTAGCCGACGACGCGGCGGTCCCGCTGCCCAAGGGACCACGCCGTGCCCCGGGCACCGTTCATCACGATCCGTTCGGCGGCTGCGGCCTGGCGGGTGCCGGCCCGGCGGTGCGCGTCCTCGCGCAACGCGTCCACCGTCGCGGCCGGGGCGGTGGTGTCGATGTCGGCCAGCTTGCGATCGAGGTTGTTCGGGCCCAGCTCCTGCAAGGCGATGCGGGTCTCTTCCTCGGCGGCGCGCTCCTGGCGCTCCTGCTCGCGGTCGATGGCCTCGATCTCCTCCACCAGGATGCGGTCCGCCTCGTCGACATCGCTGCCCTCGTCCGCCTCCTCGTCATCCGGCAGTGGTCCGGTCTGGTCCGCTTCCGTCGTGGGTGGCGCGGCGTCCGTGCCTGGCGTGACCGCGGCGCTCGTCGGTTGCTCTGGGCCTGCCAGGGCGGCGAACTCGCGGCGAAGCATGTCGAGGCTGACGTAAGCCGGCCCGGGCCTGCACGGGTTGGCCACGGTGCGGCCGGTGCGCAACGCCCGCGCGAGCCGGTAGTACGCCATCGCCAGGTCGCGGGCGCGGGAGCGGCGGGTCATCACAAGGAAGATGGCCCGCCGCAGCCACGCCGCACTGGTCGCGGCGGTTCGGGCCGGTGGTACGCCCTGCCACAGGCTCAGCGCGTCCTCAACGGTGGCCACGCCGATCTGCGTCAGCGCGACGTGGTACGCGGTCGCCGCCTGGTCCGCCTCAGCGCTGCGAGCCGGCGTTGTCATGCGGCCAGCTCCTGCCCGCCCGGGTCAGGTGTGGCGCGGCGGATCGCCTGGGCGAGCTGCAACTCCGCGTCGTCGTCCTCGCGGATCTGCTCCCACTCGCTGATCTCCGTCGCGGTCACGTTCGGCACCCGCGACCACAACCCCCGCTTCGGGATACCGAGCGAGTCAGCGAGCTTGCCCAAGCCGTCCGCGCTCTGCGCGAGGGACTTCATCTCCATGTCGCGCCACAGCACCTCACCCGAGAAGTCCTCGGCCGACTCAGTGTTGCCGTCCAGTTCGGCGGCAACGCGGAACACCCGTTCCCAGGACTCTCCGAAGCTCTTGCGGAACTCCTCGATCTTGCGCGACAGTGCCGTCTCGGCAGCCAACAGCGCCTCAGCGGACAGGTTCGCGATCTGCCCAAGCAGGTGATGCGGCGGGGTCTGCGAGATCGCGGACAGGTGCCGGATGCTCATGTCAATCGAGTCGATGAACCCGCCCAGCGGCGTTTCCGCCAAGGAACCGAACTTCAC
>DASVVG010000187.1:0-53403 GCA_036386655.1 Caulobacteraceae bacterium
CAGCGCGCGCCTGGAGGGGCGGCGGGCGCCCAGCGGCGAGAAGCTGAACCTGCTGGCCTACTACAACCAGACGAAGGAGGAGGGGCTGGTCTACGGCGGCCGCCTGCGCCTGAGCCGCGACGACACCGCCGGCGTGGCGGAGGGGCTGCGCGGGGAGATGCGGCTGGGGCTCGCCTACCGCCCGGACGAAGGCCCGGTGATGCTGAGCCGCCTCGACGTGGAACGCGAAATCTTCTCAGGCGCCTCGCTGCTGCCCGACAGCCAGACCTCGACCAAGGTCGTCTCCAACAGCGTGCTGAACGTGCCGCTTGCCGAGGCGGACGAGCTGTCGATCTACCTGGGCGCCAAGGCCGCGCTCGACCAGTACGGCGGCGAGAACGAGGTGACGCTGTCGAGCCTGCTGGCGCTCGAATACCGCCACGCGATCGGCCGCTGGTTCGACGTCGGTGTGCGCGGCGCGGCGCTGCGCATCGGCGGCGATCCGTTGGCCTACTCCTTCGCGCCTTCCCTGGGCGTGAGCCTGGGCGACGCGATCTGGGTGAGCGCCGGCTACAACTTCGGGCGCATCCAGGAAGACGATTTCCAGGCGGCGGGCGTGAGGCACGACGGCGCCTTCGTCCGCTTCCGGGTGAAGTTCGACGAGATGAACGTCCGCCAGCTGCTCGACCGCTTCTGAGCGGCCGACGAGCGCCGGCGCTTCAGCGCACGACGGCGTGGAAGGTGACGGTGCGGACCTGGGCGGCCGGAAGCGGCGTCGGCAGCCGCCACTGGATGTGGGTGTACTCCCAGGCCTCGGCCAGCCGCTTCTTGCCAGACGCGTCCGTCTTGAACAGCCGGTCGGGCCGGTCGAACGTCTGGCCGCCGTCGATCGAGAACGCGGCCTCGGCGTCGCCGCCCGCGGCGCTGCCGGCCCAGTAGGCGAGCTCGGCGGGAATGGGCGTGACGAAGCGGATCTTCTCCGCCGGGGTCTGACCCTTGTTGGCCAGCTTGACGGAGTAGACGATCTCGTCCCCCGGGATGGCGGTGCCGGGATCGACCAGCTTCACCGAGCTGCGGTCCAGCATGTCCTTGGTCTGCACCCGCTTCTTGGCTTCGAGCGAGATGGCGACTTCGGCGGCGGCGGTCGCGGGGACCGCGAGGGCGCCGGCGCATACGAAAGCGAGCACGAGGGGACGCATCATGTCGGTTCCTCCCAGTGTGGTGAGGTAACCCCGACGTGGTTAACGCGATTCTAAACCGGGGTTTTGTCGCTCTCCCGCCGCATCGCGCCCTTGTAGTAGGGGTCCGCCCGGCGCCGGCGGCATGGGCCGTAGTAGGTGTCGGTCTGCACGAACGGCCGCTCGCTGCTCATGATGGAGCCCAGCCGCTGGACCAGCAGCGTGGCGGACAGCGGCTTGGCCAGGAACTCGTTGACGCCCGCGTCGCGCGCCTCCGCCACCCGGCTCGCCTCGGCGTGGCCGGTGAGCATCATGAGGGGCAGGTTGCGGCAGTTGCTCTCCTCGCTCCGTACCCGGCGCGCAAAGGTGAGGCCGTCCATGGGCGCCATGCGATAGTCGACGATGGCGAGGTCGGCGGGGAAGGTCTGCAGGACCTCCAGCCCCTCGCCGCCCTCGCGGGCCTCCCGCAGGTTCTGGCAGCCGAGCGCGCGCAGCATGGCGAGCAGGATGGCCCGCATGTGTTCGTTGTCGTCGACGACGAGCACCTGGACGGCGCCCATTCCCCGTGCCGCGGCGTTGGCCACGATGTGTCTCCCCCCCGGAAGACCTTCAGTGGACGGTGATTACACCCCGAGTGTCAAATAAGGCGACGAGGCTGAAGCGGCCGCCTTCCTCGGGCGCGGGGCGCTCGCGGCCGAGTGGCCGCGCCCCGAAGGTGGGAAGCCCCGCCGTGCGACGGCGGGGCTTCGCCTGGTTCAGCGCGCGCCCGGCTTCTTGTAGCCCGGATGCGAGGGGTGCTTCTTGCTCGGGTACTGGCCGTAGCCCGGCAGGTGTCCGGCGTTCTTGTAGCCGGACGTTTTCGCGCCCGTGTGCTTGCTGGGATGGTAGCCGGGCTTCTTCGCGGCGTGGCTGCCCCAGCCGCCGGCAGGTTGCGGGCCGGTGAAGCCGCCCGGCGGAGCCTTGGCGAGAGCGGCGGCGGGCGCGACGGCGAGAGCCACGGCCGCAGCGGCGGCGAGCATCATCTTCATATCAGTCTCCGTTGAAGCGCCCTGGGGCGCACGCCCGAAAACCGCCGCTCGCGCGAATGGTTCAAAGTTCGCGTGAGAGGAGAAAGCCGGCGCTTCTGCATTGACCCCGGCTCTGTGCGATATCAGACACAACGGCCATGCGAGGCGCCGAGTACCGAAAGAATGCAGAGGCCAACGAGCGCCTCGCCCACGCGGCCGACAAGCCGGAGATCCGCGAGGAATATCTGAGGATCGCGGCCGGCTGGCGGGCGCTCGCGGAGAGCGCCGAGCGGCAGCAAAAGGCCTCGCCACCCGAGGAGAGCGGCGAGGCCTGAGCTAAGTACCGGGGGTTGATTGCTCCGTCCGGCTCACGTTTTGTCGCAAGCATTGGTGAGCGCCGGGTTAACTGAGTCGGGTTCTCGACCGATGGGCGCTCCACCGGGCGCCCGCCCCTTCAGGCGGCGGGCGTCATCGCGGAGGAACCGGTCGCCTGGTAGCAGACCATCTCGGCGATGTTGCCGGCGTGGTCGCCGATCCGCTCCAGGTTCTTGGCCATGAACAGCAGCTGGGCGCCGGCCGCCGTGAGGCCCGGGTCGCGGCTCATCTGCTCCAGCAGGTCGCGCACCAGCGCCTCGTGCCGCTCGTCCAGCACGGGATCCGAGCGCCAGACGGCGCGCGCGCCTTCCACGTCCCGCGCGACCATCGCCCTGAGCGCCCCCTCCAGCGCCGCGCCGGCCATGGCGCCGAGCTGCTCCAGCTGCTCCAGCAGAGGCGGCGGGATCGGCACGTCCATGCGCAGGCTGCGCTTGGCGATGTTCTTGGCCAGGTCGCCGCAGCGCTCGAGCTCCAGCGCGCACTTCAGCGCCACGATGGTGTGGCGCAGGTCGTCGGCCATGGGTTGGCGCAGCGCGATGAGGCGGACCGCCTTGCGCTCGATCTCCTGAGCGGCGGCGTTGAGGCGCTTGTCCGCGGCCATGATTTCCTGCGCGGGCGTTCCGTCGCCGCCGGAGAGGACAGCCAGGGCGTCGCGGAGCTGCACCACGGCCATCAGGCCGAGCTGTTCGACGTCGGAGGAGAGGTCCCGGAGCTCGTCCTCGTAAGCGGCCACCGTATGGTTCATCGCGCCATCCTACCCGAAACGGCCGGTGACGTAGTCCCGGGTCCGCTCCTGCGTCGGGTTGGTGAACAGGCTCTCCGTATCGCCGAACTCCACCAGATTCCCGAGGTGCATGAAGGCCGTGTACTGCGAGACCCGCGCCGCCTGCGCCATGTTGTGGGTGACGATCAGAACGGTCACGTCGCTGACCAGCCCGCCGATCAGGTCCTCGATCTTGGCGGTGGCGATGGGGTCCAGCGCGGAGGTGGGCTCGTCGAGGAGCAGCAGCTTGGGCTCGGGCGCCAGCGCGCGGGCGATGCAGAGCCGCTGCTGCTGGCCGCCGGACAGCTCGTATGCGGACTTGGTCAGGCGGTC
The DNA here is from genome assembly GCA_036386655.1 of Caulobacteraceae bacterium. GTDB lineage: Bacteria > Pseudomonadota > Alphaproteobacteria > Caulobacterales > Caulobacteraceae > JAHWJX01. The sequence continues at coordinate 3,636 of DASVVG010000187.1, forward strand.
CTTCACCTCGTCCCAGAGCGCGGCCTGGCGGAGCGCGTGCTCGACACGTCCGTCCAGCTCGCTGCGCGCCTTGACCCCGCGGACGTAGAGCCCGGCGGCCACGTTCTCGTAGATCGACTTCGGGAAGGGGTTCGGCTTCTGGAACACCATGCCGACCATCAGCCGGACCAGGATCGGGTCCACCGAGCGGTCCACCAGGTTGAGACCCTCGGGCTGAAGCTCGACGGCCCCTTGGTAGCGGATGCCCGGGTAGAGGTCGTGAATGCGGTTGAAGCAGCGCAGCAGCGTGCTCTTTCCGCAGCCCGACGGACCGATGATCGCGGTCACCTTGCGGTCGCGCACCGGCATGCTGACGCCGTGCAGCGCCTGGAACTTGCCGTACCAGAAGCTGAGGTCGCGCACCTCGGCGCGCACGGGGACCTCGGCGGCGGGGCTGGCGTGGGCGGGGGTCAAGCTCGCCGGGGTCACGTGCGCAGGCTTCGCCGCAGCCGGTAGCGGATGAAGATCGCCGTGCCGTTCATGACCAGCGTCATAGCCAGCAACAGCAGTCCCGTCGCGGCCGCGTTCTCGTGGAAGCCCGCCTGCGGGCGGCTGATCCAGTTGAACATCTGAATGGGCATCACCGTGAAGGGCGACTGGAGCCAGTCGAAGTTCAGCCATGGGAAGTCCCCCTTGACGGGGCTGGGTGGGAGGAAGGCGATGAAGGTCAACGCCCCGATGGTGATGATGGGCGCCGTCTCGCCGATGGCGCGCGACAGGCCCACGATGGCGCCGGTGAGGATGCCCGGGCGTGCCGACGGCAGGACGTAGCGCCAGACCACCTGCCAGCGGGTGCAGCCCAGACTGTAGGCGCTCTCGCGCAGGCTGCCCGGCACCGAGCGGACCGCTTCACGGGTGGCGACGATGACGACCGGCAGGATGAGGAGCGCCAGCACCATGCCGCCGACGAGGATCGTTGGGCCCATGTTCAGCAGGTAGACGAAGAAGCCGAGCGCCAGCAGGCCGTAGATGATGGAGGGGACGCCGGCGAGGTTGCTGACGTTGATCTCGATGATGTCGCTGAGGACGCCGCGGCGGGCGTACTCCTCGAGGTAGAGGCCTGCGCCGACGCCGAGCGGGATGGCGAGCACGCCCGTGACCAGCATCACCAGCGTGGTGCCGACCCAGGCGGAGAGGATCCCCGCGCGGCCCGGGAAGCGGGACGGGAAGTTGGTCAGGAACTCGGGGTCGATGCGCGCGAGGCCGTCGCGCATCAGGTCGATGACCAGGGTCGCCAGCAGCGACATGACCAGCAGCAGGACGACCACGCCGCAGACGGCGAAGACCAGGTCCTGCGCCTTGGCGCGTCCGACGAGTCCGTCCGAAGGGAGAGCGGCGGGGTCGGCCATCGCTCAGTAGGCCTCCCGGAAGCGGCGGCGCAGGAAGAAGCCGAACACGTTGAACGCCAGAGTGATCACGAACAGCAACAAGCCGACCGCGAAGATGGATGCATAGGCGAGCGAGCCGTGGGGGAGGTCGCCCAGGCTCATCTGCACGATGTAGGCGGTGATGGTGGCGGCTCCCTCCCGCGGGTCGCCGGTCAGGTTGGGGTTCTGGCCGGCGGCGATGGCCACGACCATGGTCTCGCCGACCGCGCGGGCGAAGCCCAGGAGGTAGGCGGCGGTGACGCCGGAGAGCGCGCCGGGGATCACCACGGTGAAGGCCATGCGCCAGCGGCTCATGCCTAGCGCGAAGGCGCCTTCGCGCAGCGCCATCGGCACCGCCCGCATCGCGTCCTCGCTGATCGAGACGACGTAGGGGAGGATCATGATCCCCATGACGACGCCCGGCACCAGCAGGTTGAAACCGGATAGCCCCGGGATGAAGCGCTGCGCCAGCGGCGTCAGGAACAGCAGGGCGAAATAGCCGAACACCACCGTGGGAACGGCGGCGAGCAGCTCCAGCACGGGTTTGAGCACCTCGCGGATGCGCGGGCGGGCGAACTCGCTGAGGTAGACCGACAGGATCAGGCCCAGCGGGGTGGCCACCGCCATGGCGATGCCGGCGGCCCACAGCGTCGCCGAGAGCAGCGGCAGCACGCCGAAGCGGGCGTTGGTGAACACCGGCGTCCACTCGGTGTCCGTGAGGAAGGTGAACAGCGGCACCTCCTGGAAGAACGGGATCGACTCCGACACCAGCACCCAGACGATCGCGGCGGTGATCGCGACCGAAAGGGCCGCGCAGGCGAACAGCACCCCGGCCATCACCTGTGCGACCAGCCGGCTGCGCTTCAGCACCGGGCTGTCGCGCAGCATGGCGTACTCGGAAGCCCCGGCGGGCGCGGCCGGCGCCGGCGTATGTCCGACCGCGCTCACCGGGTTCAGGCGGCCGGCTTCGCCGCGGCCGGTTGCGTCGCCGCGGCGGCGGCGGGCGCGACCTGCGAGCCGGCGAGCATCTGCTCGACGGTCACGCCGATCTTGGAGCCGCCCTGGAACTGGGAGCCGGTGACCCGCCGGTCGAACTTGCCCTTGGCCAGGCCGTAGGCCTGCTGCGGGAGCGGCACGTAGCCGACCTGCGAGACGAGCTCCGCGCTGACCTCCGGGTTGAAGGCGAAGGCGATGAAGGAGCCCACGTGCGGGCGCTCATCCGCGAACTTGCGGTTCACGTAGTAGAACAGCGGCCGGGACAGCGGCTGGTAGCTGCCGTCGCGGGCGGCCTGGGCCGAGGGGCCGACGCAGCGGCCGTCGGCCTGGCGGATCGGCACGGCCTTCACCTTGCCGGCGTTCTCGGTGACGTAGGCGAGGCCGAGGTAGCCCAGCGCGTACTGGTCGCGCGAAACGCCCGTGACGGTGACGTTGTCGTCCTCGGTGGCGGTGTAGTCGCCGCGGGACGCGCCTTCCTCGCCGTTGATGGCTTTGGTGAAGTAGTCGAACGTTCCGGAGTCGGTGCCGGCGCCGAAGAGCCGGATCGGCTGCTTCGGCCAGCCCGCGCGGACCTGGTCCCAGGTCGTCACCTTGCCCTGCGCCTGCGGGCTCCACAGCGTCTTCAGCTCGGCGGTGGTCAGGCAGTCCACGAAGCCGTTCGAGGGGTGGACGATCACCGCCAGGGCGTCGAGCGCGACGGGGAGCTCGATGAACTCCACGCCGGCGGCGCGGCAGGCCTCGGCCTCCTCGCTCTTGATCGGCCGCGAGGCGCCCGCGATGTCGATCTCGCCGCGGCAGAACTTCTTGAGGCCGCCGCCGGTGCCGGAGAGGCCGGCGGTGACGCGGCCGCGCGTCTCGCGCTGGAACTCTTCGCCGAGGGCTTCGGAAATGGGGAAGACGGTGCTGGAGCCGTCGATCAGGACCACGGCGGTCGACTGGCCGCCGCCGCGCGCGGTGGTCTGGCCGCGGTCGTCTTCGTCGCTACCGCCGCACGCCGCCAGGAGGGCCGCGAACGCGATCACAGGCAGGTTTCTGAGCATGTTGTTCTTCCGAGAGGGACAACGCGGCTTCTATGGCGCCTCCGCGTCAGATTTGCTCCATCCGCTTGTCAGTTCCGTGACAGTGCGGGCGGCCCGGCGCCGTCATCGAGCTGTCACGCTGAATATGGAATACCGTCATGCGAGTCGATTAGACCGGACGAGCCGCGACGCACGTGGGCCGGGATTCGACGCCATGCCTCTCTCTCGTTTCTCCCGCCCGGTCGCGCGCGGCGCGCTGGCGCTGATGCTGTCGTCCGTGGCCGGAGCGGCGCTCGCGCAGCAGCCGGATCCGCGCGAGGCGCGCATAGCCGCGCTGGAGGCGCAGCTGCGCGCGCTCAGCGCCGAAGTGGCGGCGCTGAAGGCGGAAACGGCGGCTGCGCCAGCCGTGCCGGCCCCGGCGGCGTCGGCAGCGGCCGCGGCTCCTGCGCCGAAGAAGAAGGAGGAGGGGCCGAGCCTCGCAATGTCGGGACTGCGGCCGACGATCTCCAGCGCCGACGGACGCTTCTCGGTCGCGCTGCGCGGCGTGGCGATGCTCGATACTGCGCGGCACTTCCAGGACGATCCGGGTCCGATCGCGACCGATCTGCGCCGGGGCGGCGGCGCGGGCGACAGCGCGCGGGCGCGGGACCTGGCAGACGGGACCAACTTCCGGCGGGCGCGGCTCGGGCTCGAGGGCAAGGTCCTCGGCGATTTCTCGTACAACATGACCTACGAGTTCGGCGGCTCCGGCACGGAAGAGGGCGGGCGCCTCTACGAGGCGTCGCTCGCCTACACGGGCGTCGAGGGGCTGCAGATCAAGGGCGGCGCCTTCGAGCCGATGGCGGGGCTCTCCAACGCCTCGACCTCCGGCATGATCCTGCTCGAGCGGCCCGCGCCGGCGGAGGTCGCGCGCAACGTGGCCGGGGGCGACTCCCGCGTCGGGCTGCAGGTGCTGGCGCAGAAGGAACGCGGCGAGGGGGAGAACCGCAGCAACCTGCTGGTTTCGGGGGCGGTCACCGGCGCGGTCATCGGCGCGGCGCAGTCGTTCGACGAGCAGACGGGGCTGATCGGCCGGGCGGTGTTCGCGCCGCGCATGGGCGACTGGCTGATCCAGGGCGGCGTCAACGGCAGCTACGTCCTACGCCCGACCGACGCGCTGGGACCGGACGCCGCGGGCGCGCGCTACCCGATCCAGCTGCGCGACCGCCCGGAGCTGCGCGTCGACGGCACGCGGCTGGTCGACACCGGCTCCATCGACGCCGAGCACGCCCACACGGCGGGCGTGGAGTTCGCGGCGCAGCGCGGGCGGGTGATGCTGCAGGGCGAGTACTTCCAGTACGGGATCGACCGCCGAGCCAGCGCTCTGGCCGACCCGCGCTTCCACGGCTGGTACGTCGAGGGGAGCTGGGTGCTGACCGGCGAGAAGCGGCGCTACAACGCGGCCACCGCGACGTTCGACGCGCCGACGCCGGACGAGCCGTTCGACCGCAGCGCCGGCGCCTGGGGGGCGTGGGAGCTGGCGGCGCGGTACTCGCTGCTCGACCTGAACTTTGACGAAGGCGCTCCGGGCACGACTCCGGCGACCGGCGCGGTGCGCGGCGGCGAGCAGTCGATCTGGACGCTCGGCCTCAACTGGTACCTGAACCCGAACGTGCGCTTCATGCTGCAGGGGCAGCACGTCGAGATCGACCGCCTGTCACCGAACGCGGCGACGTTCCTCACCCCGGCGGGCGCGCAGATCGGCCAGGAGCTGCAGACCCTCGCGCTGCGGGCGCAGCTGGGCTTCTAGTCCTCGTCGTACTCGCCCACGCCGGGGCGGGAGAAGCGCAGGACGAGCCAGCCGAGGAGCCCCGAGAGCAGCGACCCCACCAGGACGCCGAGCTTCACCGCGTCCTGCTCTTCGGGGAGCTTGAAGGCGAGCAGGCCGATGAACAGGCTCATGGTGAAGCCGATGCCGCAGAGGAGGGACACGCCGTAGAGCTGCTTCCACGTGGCGTTCGCGGGCAGGTCCGCCCATCCCGCCTTGATCACCACCCACGAGGACGCGAACACGCCCAGCTGCTTGCCGAGGAACAGCGCCGCGGCGATGCCGAGCGGCACCGGCGCCAGCAGGTCCCCGAAGGACACGCCCGCGAGCGACACGCCCGCGTTCGCGAAGCCGAAGATCGGAACCACGGCGAAGGCGACCCACGGCGCCAGCGAATGCTCCAGCCTGTGGCAGGGGGACTCCATGTTGTCCGGAGCCGCCCGAGACACGCGCAGCGGAATGGTGAGCGCCAGCAGCACCCCAGCCAGCGTGGCGTGCACGCCGGACTGCAGGAAGAACACCCACAGCGCCGCGCCGAGCAGCATGTAGGCCCCGAGGCGCTGCACCCGCATGCGGTTCAGCCACACGAGAAGACCCATCACGATCGCCGCCGCGCCCAGCGCCCAGAACGACAGATCGGCCGTGTAGAACAGCGCGATGATGATCACGGCGCCGAGGTCGTCGATGATCGCCAGCGCCGCGAGGAAGATCTTCAGCGAGGTGGGCACGCGCTTGCCCAGCAGCGAGATCACGCCGAGCGCGAAGGCGATGTCCGTCGCCGCCGGGATCGCCCAGCCGCGCAGCCTGCCGGGGTCCTGCCAGTTGAGGGCGAGGTAGATCGCCGCCGGGACGAGCATGCCGCCGGCCGCCGCGACGCCCGGGAGAACCCGGCGCGGCCAGCTCGCCAGCCGGCCGTCCAGCATCTCGCGTTTGATCTCGAGCCCGACGAACAGGAAGAACACGGCCATCAGGCCGTCGTTGATCCAGTGCTGCAGGGACAGCGGCCCCAGGTAGAGGTGGAGCGCGGAGAAGTACGTCGCCGCGAGCGGCGAATTGGCGGTGAACAGCGCCAGCGCCGCGGCGCCCATGAGCACGAGTCCGCCCGCGGCCTCGCTGTCGAGGAACTCGCGCAGCACGGATTTAGGCCGGCGGCCGCGGGTCAGTTCGGTCACTCAGGTCCCTCGGTCGCGAACGATCCCGTCAGAACCCCGCGACCGCCTCTAGGTTCTGCCTCAACTCTCGATTTCAGGCGGCCTCAGTGGCCGTGCTTCTCCGCCTCGGCGGCGTCGGCTTCCGCCTTGGTGCGGTGGACGGTGCCCACCGGCTCCTCCGGCGGCGCATAGATCGTGTAGAGCTTCAGCGGCTCCTGGCCGGTGTTGATGAAGTTGTGCAGCACGCCGGCCGGCACGGAGACGAGGCTGCCCTTGTTGATGGTGCTCTTCTTGCCGTTCAGCACCGCCTCGCCGGACCCCGCAACGAAGTAGAGGATCTGGTCGCCCTCGTGCGTCTCCTCGCCGATGTCGTCGCCGGGCTCGACGCTCATCAGCACGACCTGCGTGTGCTTGTTGGTGATGATCTCGCGGCGGAAGTCGGTGTTCTCGATGGCGTGGCGCGCGATGTCTTCGTTGATGGTGGGCATCGTCGGTCCCTCTCGATGATGGAAGTCTTCCGGAAACGGGGCGCCGCCGACCGGGGTTCCGGTCAGGCGGCCTCGCTGCGTTGCGATTGGATATCCATGAGCGCGTTCACGAAGACGTCGCGCCAGGCGACGACGTCGTCGCGCGTCACGCCCTCCATCAGCGCCTGCCAGCGGCGCACGCGCTCGTCCTTCTCCATCGCCAGCGCGCGCTTCAGGGCGTCCGCGACGTCCTCGATGCTGAAGGGGTTCACGATCAGCGCGTCCTTCATCTGGCGCGCCGCCCCCGCGAAGCGGGAGAGGATGAGCACGCCGGGCTCCGACGGGTCCTGCGCCGCCACGTATTCTTTCGCAACGAGGTTCATGCCGTCACGCAGCGGCGTGACCAGCCCGACCCGCGCCGCGCGGTACACGCCGGCGAGCTCGTCGCGCCGGTAGCCGCGGTGGACGTAGCGGACGGGCACCCAGTCGACGTCGGCGTACGCGCCGTTGATGCGGCCGCTGAGCGCCTCCAGCTTGAGCTGGATCTCCTGGTAGCTCTCCAGGTCGGCCCGGCTGGGCGGCGCGATCTGCAGCATGAACACGCCCGTGCGCCGGTCCGGGTTGTCGGCGAGGAACCGCTCGTACGCGAGGAAGCGGTCCTCGAGCCCCTTGGAGTAATCGAGCCGGTCCACGCCGACGATCATCGAGCGGCCCGCCGCGCTCTTGCACATCTTCTCGTAGGTGCGGTCCGCCGTCCGGGAGCGGCTTGCCGCGGCGAACTCCTGCGCGTCGATCCCGATGGGATCGGCGATCGCACGCACGCTCTTGCCGAAGGCGCGGAACACGCCGGGCGAGACCTCCTCGCCGTCGGCTTCCTTGAGCACGTAGTCGCGGAAGGCGTCGAGCCAGTCCTCGGTGTGGAAGCCGATCAGGTCGTAGTCGAACAGGCTCTCCACCAGCGCCCGGTGGTTCGGCAGCGTCGCCACCAGCTGATGCGCCGGCCAGGGGATGTGCAGGAAGAAGCCGATCGCGTTGTCGACGCCGCGCTTCCTCAGCTCACGCGCCATCGGGATAAGGTGGTAGTCGTGGACCCAGACCACGTCCTCGGGGTCGATCAGGGGGCGGAGCGTGTCCGCGAAACGCCGGTTCACCCGGTCGTACCCCTGGCCGTACGCCCGGTCGTACGCGGCCAGGTCGATGCGGTAGTGAAACAGCGGCCAGAGCGTGCGGTTGGCGTAGCCGTTGTAGTATTCCTGGAAGTCGTGCTCCTCGAGGTCGACGGTCGCTACCGTGACCCCGCCGACGCGCTGCATGTTGAGCAGGCCGGTGAACTTCTCGGTCGTCTGGCCGCTCCAGCCGAACCATATCCCCTTGTATTCCCTGAGGGCCGCGGCCAGCGCCATGGCCAGGCCGCCGGTCGAGGCGGCCCCGGCCTTCGCCGGCGGGCTCACGCGGTTGGAGACCACGATCAGGCGGCTCATCGCACCGAACTCCAGGGGCGGCTGAGCAGTACCGCGCAGTTTATCAGGCCGACAAGCGAGTAGGTCTGGGGGTAGTTCCCCCACAGCCGGCCGTCGTCGAGGCCGATGTCTTCGCTGAGCAGGCCCGCGCTGGTGCGGCGCTCGAGCATCTCCTCGAACAGGGCGCGCGCCTCTTCGGTGCGGCCGGCGAGGTGCAGCGCCTCGATGAACCAGAAGGTGCAGAAGTTGAACGCGGTCTCGGGTTCGCCGAAGTCGTCGGGCTCGACGTAGCGCATGAGGTAGGGGCCGCGGCGGAGGTCGCGCTCGATCGCCTCGAACGTGGTCCGGAAGCGGGGGTCGTCGGGCGCGAGGAAGCGCAGGTCCACCATCTGGAGCAGGGAGGCGTCGAGTTCCTCGCCGTCGAAGCTGGCGGCGAAGCGGCCCTGCGCCTCGACCCACGCGCTCTCCTCGATCTTCTTGCGGATGCGCTGCGCACGCTCGCGCCAGTGGGCGGCGCGGTCGTCGAGCCCGAGCTTCTCCGCCGCCTTGGTGAGCCGGTCGCAGGCGGCCCAGCACATCACCGCCGAATAGGTGTGCACCCGCGCGATGGTGCGGAACTCCCACAAGCCCGCGTCCGGCTGGTCGTGCATGGCGAAGGCGCGCTCGCCCACCGCCTCCAGCGCGCGGAAGTCGTCGACGTCCGACGGGCGGAACAGGCGCTCGTCGAAGAACGCCTGCACGGCCGACAGCACCACCTGTCCGTACACGTCGTGCTGCAGGTGCTCGTGCGCCTGGTTGCCGGCGCGGACGGGCCCCATGCCGCGGAAGCCGGGGAGGGTCTCGACGGTGCGCTCGCCCAGCGCCGGCTCGAGGCCGACGCCGTAGAGCGGCTGGATGTGGCCGCCCTTCGCCTCGTCGACGATGTTGCGCAGGTAGCCGAGGTAGCCCTCAAGGATTTCGACCGCGCCCAGCCGGTTCAGCGCCTGCACCACGTAGTACGCGTCGCGCAGCCAGCAGTAGCGGTAGTCCCAGTTGCGGCCGCTGTGCGCGAACTCGGGCACCGAGGTGGTCAGCGCGGCGACGACCGCGCCGGTCTCCTCGTAGACGCAGAGCTTCAGCGCGATGGCGGCGCGGATCACCGCGGTCTGCCATTCGAGCGGCACGGCCAGCGTGCGCACCCACTCGCGCCAGTCGCCGACGGTCTCCTCCAGCATGGTGCGGACGGAGCCCAGCACGTCGCCGACGAACGGCTCGTCGGGGCCCAGGAAGAAGGCGAGAGGGCCCTCCAGGCGGAAGGTGCGCTGCTCGACGACATGGGAGACGGGCGCGTTGGTGGTCAATCGCAACGTGGCGCCGGTGTTCAGGTAACGGACGTGGTTGGAGCCGGAGGTGCACTCCGCCTCGCGCGCGCCCCAGTCGCTGGCGGCGCGCAGCCGCATGCGCACGCGCGGGGCCCCGCCCATCGGCCGGATGATCCGCGCGAAGGCGACCGGCTTGTACGTGCGGCCCGAACGGCGGAAGCGGGGGCAGAAGTCGAGGATCTCGACCGCCGCGCCGGAGGTGTCGCGCAGGACGGTGCGCAGGACCGCGGTGTTGCGCACGTAGGACTGCTTCACGGAGGCGAAGTTCTCCACGTCGACGGCCCAAACGCCTGGGACGTCACCGGCGGGGTCCTCGCCGCCGAGCAAGGCGCTGAACACCGGGTCGCCGTCCACGCGCGGGACGCAGCCCCAGACGAAGCGGCCCATCGGGTCGATGAGCGCGCTGACCGCGCAGTTGCCGATCGGCGAGAGATCGAGGTGGCCCCAGGGCTCGGCCTGGGTCACGCCGCCGCCTCCAGTCCCGCCAGCCGCGCCAGCCAGGCGCGCGCCGCCGCGACGTCGCGAAGCCGGAAACGCGCGCGGGTGGGCTCGCGCGGACCGACGATGACGCCGTGGCCGCCCATCGCCCGCACCGCCGCGAAGCCGTCCTCGTCGGTCAGGTCGTCGCCGAGGAACACGGGGGTGGCTCCCGCGAAGGGGGGCTCCTCCATGAAGGCCTTCAGGGCCTGGCCCTTGCCGCCGCCGGGCGCGCGCAACTCGCGCACCATCGAGCCCGGCTGGACCCGCAGGTCGTGGTGCTGGGCCAAAGCCTGGGCCATCTGCTCGGCGTCCTCGGCGTGCTCGGGGGCCTGGCGGTAGTGCAGCGCGATGCCGAGGCCTTTGTCCTCGACCAGCACGCCGGGTCGGCGGGCGGCGAAGGCCTCCATGACTCCCCGGGCGGCGTAGAGGCCCTCCGGCGGGTCCGGGCGAGCGAGGTCGCCGCCGGGGCCGCGCCGTTCCAGGCCGTGAACGCCGGCCACGGCCCGGGCGTGACCTGCGGTGATGCGGTCGATGTCGGCGATGGTGCGGCCGCTCAGCACGGCGAGGCGGCCGCCCGATTGCTGGTGGAGGGCGTCGAGGATGGCCCACAGCTCGTCGTCGCCGCTCACCTGCTCGGGCGTCGGCGCAATGGGCGCGAGGGTGCCGTCGAGATCAAGGAAAAGGGCGACCTCGTCGAGGGCGAGGGCGGGCGGCGGGGGAAGCGGCATCTGGAGCCCACGGAACGCGGCCGGAGCGCGGGGGTTCAAAGCAGGCACGTGAGTACCCCATGAACGCCCTCGACGAACATAGCCGCTCGCTCTGGATGGACGTGGAGCCGGTCCGGGCCCCCGCCCTGGCGGAGTCGCTCGAGACCGACGTGGTGATCGTGGGGGCCGGGATCGCGGGGCTTTCGACCGCCTACGAGTTGGTCCGGGCGGGGAAGCGGGTCGTGGTGCTCGACCGCGGCGCGATCGCGGGCGGCATGACGGCGCGGACGAGCGCGCACCTCGCGTTCGAGATGGACGACTACTACGAGGCGCTGATCCGCCTGCGCGGCGAGGCCGAGGCGCGGCAGTACTTCCAGAGCCAGTCGGCCGCCGTCGACCGCATCGAGCAGATCGTCCACGCGGAGGGGATCGCCTGCGACTTCGCGCGGGTGGACGGCTACCTCGCGGTGGCCGACGTCGGCGACGCCGACCTGCTCGACCGGGAGTACGAGGCTTGCGTCTCGGTCGGGCTGAACGTGGCGTGGGCCGACGCCGCCCCGCTGGAAGGCGCGGACACCGGCGCGTGCCTGCGCTTTCCGCAGCAGGCGCGCTTCCATCCGCTGAAATACTGCCGGGCCTTGGCGGAGTGCGTGCGGCGCCATGGCGGCCTGCTGTTCGCCGACACGGCGGTGGTGTCGGTGGCGGAGGAGGGCGAGCGCGTCACGGTCACGACGGAGGCGGGGCCCGTGGTCACGGCCGCGGCGGCGGTGGTGGCGAGCAACACGCCCGTGGACGCGGGGCCGAACATCCACACCAAGCAGGCGCCGTTCCGCACCTTCGTCTTCGCCGCTCGCGTGCCGAAGGGCGGCGCGGAGGACATCCTGTTCTGGGATACGGGCGAGCCCTACCACTACGTACGCCTGCAACCCGGCGAGACCGAGGACCTGCTGATCGTGGGGGGCGAGGACTTCAAGACCGGGCACCACGTCGACGTCCCGGAGCGCTTCGAGCGGCTGGAGGCCTGGGCGCGCATCCGATGGCCGCAGATGGGGGACGTCACGCACCGGTGGTCGGGGCAGGTGTTCGAGCCCGCCGACAAGGCCCCCTTCATCGGCAGGAACGGCACGGACCGGAACATCTTCACCGTCACCGGCGACTCCGGGGAGGGCCTGACCACCGGCGTGGCCGCGTCGCTGATTCTCAGCGACCTGATCCAGGGGCGCGAAAACCCCTGGACCGACGTCTACAACCCGGAGCGGAAGACGCTGAAGCCGTCCGCTGTCGGGGAGTTCCTCAAGGAGAACCTGGACGTCGCCAGCCAGCTCGTCGGGCACGTCACGGGCGGCGAGGTGGAGTCCACCGACGCGATCGCGCGGGGCGAGGGGGCTCTGGTGCGTCTCAACGGGGCGAAGGTGGCCGCCTTCCGGGACCGAAACGGCGAGCTGCATCTGCGATCGGCGGTATGCACGCACATGGGGTGCGTGGTGCGCTTCAACAGCTTCGAAGAGTGCTGGGACTGCCCGTGCCACGGCTCGCAGTTCAGCGTCGACGGCGAGGTTCTGAACGGCCCCGCCGTGCGTCCGCTGGAAGCTGTGGAGCCCGCCGGCGGCTAGTGCGCCGGCCCGCCGAAGCGGATCTCCTCGTGGATGCCCGGGTCGGGCGTGGTCTTGGTCGTGTTCGCCTTGAGGATGTCGAGCCCGAACCGCACCGACCCCTTCTCGTTGATCCAGACCTCGCCGCTGTCCGGCTTCAGGTGCAGCAGGGTTAGCTTCGGATCGTCCCGGCCCTCAGGGTACCAGGCCGCCACCACGGGGTTCCAGAACTTGTCCATCCGCGCGGGGTCGTCGTGCCGGTGCATCTGGCCGCCGATGCAGGCCCACAGCGAGTGTCCCTTGTCGACGAAGGTGAACATGGCGTGGGCGCCGTCGGCCGCCGCCTGCGCGAGGTCGGTGTCGCGGTAGGTGAAGAACCAGAGGCTCTTCGTCTCCTCTTCCCAGAAGGCGGTCATCGGCTGGTAGTGGCCGGACTCGCCGCCGACCAGGCCCAGCATGCCGATGCGGTCGTCCTCGATCGCCTTGATCAGCTTGCGTTCGGCTTCGGTCCCAGCCGCGTGCGCCATAGTCCATCCTCCACGTGACGGAGGCAGAACCCGTCCGAAGGGGGAGGGGTTCCGGTCAGAAGCCCGCGAGGCGCGCGTACCGGTCCCGATGCCAGGCGCTCGATCCGTAGAGCGCCTCCGCCGTGCGAGCGCGCTTCAGGTAGAAGCCGGCCTCGTGCTCGTCGGTCATGCCGATGCCGCCGTGCATCTGCACCATCTCGTTGCTGACGAGGTGGAGAACGTCGTTGGCCTTCGCCTTCGCCAGCGAAGCCAGCAGCGGCAGGTCGGGTGCCCCTGCGTCCACCGCCGCGGCGGCCGCCTCGACGCACGAGCGCGCCAGCTCCAGCTGGGTGAACATCTGCGCGGCCCGGTGCTGCAGCGCCTGGAAGCCGCCGATCAGTTGGCCGAACTGCGTGCGCGTCTTGAGGTAGGCGAGGGTGATCTCGAACGCCTCCGCCGCCGAGCCCAGCATCTCCGCCGCGAGCGCGACGCGGGCGCGGTCGAGCACCGCCTCCAGCACCGGCCTGCCGGCGCCGACCTCGCCCAGCACGGCGTCGTCGGCGAGCGCTGCGTCGAAGCGCACGTCGGCCCAGCCGCGGCTGTCGGCCATCCGGCGGGGCGTCGCGCTCGCCGCGTCCGCCGGGACGAGGAACAGCGTGATTGCGTCGGGCTCGCCCGCGCCCCGGGCTGCGACGATGAACAGGTCCGCGTCGCCGCCTTCGGGCACGAACCGCTTCTCGCCGGCCAGCCGCCAGCCGCCGTCGGCCGGTTCGGCCAGGAGGGCGATCCGCTCCGGCGCGTGGTGCGGTCCCTCCTCGACGGCCAGCGCGACCACGGCCTCGCCGCTGGCGATCCTAGGCAGCCACGCCGCCTGCTGGGCTTCCGACCCCGCCAGCGTCAGCGCGCTCGCGCCGATCACCGCCGTGGAGAGCAGCGGCGACGCGGTCAGCGTCCGCCCCGTCTCCGCGAGCACGAGCGCCAGTGCGGAGAAGCCGAAGTCGGAGCCGCCGTGCGCCTCGGGCACGAGCACGCCGGTCCAGCCCATCTGCCCCATCTCGGCCCAGAGCGCGGGATCGAAGCCGCGTCCGTCGCCGCTGTCGCGCAGCCGGCGAAGCGCCGCGACGGGGCTGCGCTCGCGCGCCCAGTCGCGGGCGGCGTCCCGCGGCATCTGCTGCTCTTCCGTTAGCATCAGGCCGGCTCCTTCGCCCGGTTCGCGGCCCAGGCGACCGCCTGCTCCAGCCGGTCGTTCCCCCAGAACAGCTCGCCGTCGTCCGTGACGCAGTTCGGCGCGCCGAAGATCGCGCGCGCCCTCGCCTCGTCCACCTGCGCCGCCAGCCGGGCCTTGTTCTCCGGCGCGACGGCCCGCTCCAGCACTGCGGCAGGATCGCCGCCGGCCTCGGCGATCAGCGGCCCCAGCACGGCGGCCGAGGTGATGTCCTCGTCGCGTGCGAAGTTGGACGTGAACACCGCGCGCGAGAACGGCGCGACCCAGCCCTCGTCGACGCCGACCAGCGCCACCCGGGTCGCCAGCAGCGAGTTGCGCGGGAAGACGCTCGGGCGTTTCAGCGGCAGGCCCTGCGCCTCGCACAACCGCGCCATGTCACGCCACATGTAGCGGCCCTTGGCGTGGTCGAGGTTGAACGGGGAGTCCGCCATGCCCCGGTCGGCGAAGATCGGGCCGAGGAGGAAGGGCTTCCACTCCACCGTGACGCCAGCGGCCCGCGCGACCGGCTCGACCCGCATGGTGGCAGGGTAGGAGTAGGTCGAGGCGAACTCGTACCAGAACTCGATGCGGGGGCTCATTGGTGGTCCAGCAGGCCGAGCACGCGCTTGGCCACGACGTTGAGGTTGATCTCCGAGGTGCCGCCCTCGATCGAGTTGCCCTTCGAGCGCAGCCAGTGCCGCGTGGTCTTGAGCGCCTCGGGCTCGAAGCCGTCGCCCTCCCAGCCGAGGCCTGAGAGCCCCATCGCCTCGACCAGCAGCTCGTGGCGGTCCTGGTTCAGCTTCGCCGAGGCGTACTTCAGGATCGACGCCGCCGGTCCGACGCCGCCGCCCGCCTTCGCCTCCTGCTCCACCCGCCGGACGGTCAGCGTGAAGGCGTGGGCGTCCATCTTATGGGCGGCGATGCGCGCGCGGAGGTCGGGGTCGACGCCGCCGGGGCCGGCGTAGGCCTGCGCGGCCGCCTCCACCTCCATGCCCGAGCCGCCGCCGAAGCGCCCCGCCGAGATGTTCTGGCGCTCGTACTGCAGCAGCCGCTTGGCGATGTCCCAGCCGCGGTTCAGTTCGCCGACCAGGTTTTCTTTCGGCACCCTGACGTCGCTGAAGAAGGTCTCGCAGAACGGCGACGAGCCGGAGATCAGCCGGATGGGCCGCACCTCGACGCCCGGCGTGTTCATGTCGATGAGCACGAACGAAATGCCCTCGTGCTTCCGCTTCGTGTCCGTGCGGACCAGGCAGAAGCACCAGTCGGCCTGGTCGGCGTAGGAGGTCCACACCTTCTGCCCGTTGACGATGAAGTGGTGTCCCTTGTCCTCGGCGCGCGTCTGCAGCGCGGCCAGGTCCGACCCGGCGCCGGGCTCGGAATACCCCTGGCACCACCGGATTTCCCCGCGCGCGATCTTCGGCAGGTGCTCGCGCTTCTGCGCCTCTGTGGCGTACTCGAGCATCACGGGCCCCAGCATCCAGAGCCCGAAGGAGAACAGCGGCGGCCGCGCCCTGATCCGGCGGAGCTCCGCCTCCACCACCCGCGCTTCCACGGCCGAGAGCCCGCCGCCGCCGTACTCGCGGGGCCAGGCGGGGGCGGTCCAGCCGCGCTCCGCCATCCGTTCGAGCCAGAGCCTCGCCTCGGGGGAAGGGAACGTGCCGCGCCGGCCGCCCCAGACCACCTCGTCCTCGCCCATCGGCGTGCGCATGGAGGGCGGGCAGTTCGCCTCCAGCCAGGCGCGGGTCTCGTCCCGGAACGCGTCGAGCTCGGCCATGGCGTCCTCCCCGCCCGCACCCTAGCGGCGAGAAGCTCGGCCGCAAGCTACCGGCCGGTCTCGACGCCCATCAGGTTGAACAGGTGAACGACCATCAGCAGCACCCATGCGGCCGACAGCAGCATCAGGAAGCGCCACGGGACCATGCGCGGGCCGCGCACCACGTCGGGCGGTCGGGCGCCGCGCCAGCCGCACAGCACGGTCAGCCCGATCCCTACCGCGGCGGAAATGAGTGTGACCGGCAGGTTCCACATGGCCGTTAACCTTAACGCGTCATTAACCGGGCTGACCGCCTAGTCCTACCGAACAGGACTTTGTCCACAGCAGATCGACTACCCGCTAGATCTGGTGGTGTTACCCGCTTCACACCCCAGAAATGCTCGGTAGCATCGTTGTGACAGGCGGGAGCATGATTCGATGAGCGCCAACGCGCCCTGGAGCGTGAAGGGGATCGACCCCAAAGCGCGCGAGATCGCCAAGGACCTCGCCCGCAAGCAGGGCAAGACCCTGGGCGAGTGGCTCAACGAGAAGATCATCGAGGGCGGCCTCGAGGGCGAAGCCGGTCCGCGCGACCGCGAGCCCGAGATGGGCGACTCCGATCCGTACCGCGAGATCATGCAGGACCTCGGGCGCCACGCCGCGCGCGAGACCGAGCGCCGCGAGGGCGACCGGCGCGAAGTCTATTCCGACCGTCGCGACGGCGACCGCCGCGAAGCCGAACGTCGCGCCCGCCCGACCGCCAGCCTGTACCCCGAGCCCATCCGCCGCTCGCGCTTCGACGAGGACTATTCGCCCGGCGAGGACGAGCTCAGCCGCGTCACGCGTGCGCTCGACCGCCTGTCGGCCCGCATCGAGGCGGCCGAGAACCGCTCCACCGTTGCGATCAGCGGCATCGACCAGTCGGTGGTCGGCGTGCTGTCGCGCATGGAGACCGTCGAGCGCGACAACAATTCGCTGGCCGCCCGCTTCGAGGGCGCCGTCGAGGACGTGCGCGCGACGCAGCGCAGCGTCGCCGAGCGGCTGCAGCGGCTGGAGCAGAGCGACGAAGGCCCGCGCCAGGCCGAGGCGATGCGCGCGCTCGAGGCGGCGCTCGGCAAGATCGCCGGCCAGCTCTACGAGGGCGAGCAGCGCACCACGCATGCGCTCGGCGAGCTGAAAGAGACCGTCCGCGACGAGCTTTCGCAGAACGAGATCCGCACCCGCGCCTCGATCAGCAGCGTGCGCGAGGAGATCGCCGACTCCGAGCAGCGCACCCGCGCCGCCTTCGGCGTCATGCGCGACGACATGATGGAGCGCGACACGCGCACCCAGTCGGCCTTCGAGGGGCTGGCGCAGGTCGTCACGCAGGCGGACCAGAACAGCCGCGAGACCGCCCGGCAGCTCCGCCAGGACATGGGCTCGCTGGCCGCCCGCATTGAACGCACCGAGCAGCGCCAGGCCGCCTCGCCGCTGCTGCCGCCGCGCCCGGCCGACGCCGGCCCGGTGATCGAGCAGGTGCTGGCCCGCGTGAACCAGCGGCTGGAGCAGGCGGAGTCGAGCACGACGAACGCGCTGCGTTCGCTCGAGTCCTCCTTCGCGACCCTCGACCAGCGCCTGCAGGCCGCCGAGCAGGGGCTCGACCCGCAGATCCAGGTCCGCGCCGAAGCCCGCTTCGAGCAGCTCGCCGCCGAGCTGGCCCAGTCCGTCGAGGACGCGCGCGCCGAGATGGCGCACCGCATCTCGGTCACCGCCGACGGCGGCCGGTTCGACGAGCTGGAGAAGTCCCTCCGCGAAGTCGGCGAGCACGTGGAGGCGGCCGAACGCCGCTCCAACGAGGCCATCGAGCGGATGGGCCGCGAGATCATGCGCCTGACCGAGGCGCTCAGCGCCCGCGTCACCAACGTCGAGAGCGAGAGCGCCAACGCCGTCGAACGGGTCACCGCCGTGGTTGAGAAGCGCCTCGACCGCGCCGACCACACCCACGCCGAGGCGCTGGAGCGCCTGGGCGACGAGATGGCCCGCCTGTCGGAGCGCCTCAGCGATCGCGTGGAATCCTCGGAGCGCCGCTCGGCGGACGCCATCGAGGACGTCGGCGAGAAGCTGGTCAGCGTCACCGAGAAGCTGCAGGAGCGCTACGAGCGTACCGCGGAGAACCTGTCCGAGCGCATCCGCGCCAGCGAGGAGCGGGCCCAGCGCCTGCTCGAGGAGACGCGCGACAAGCTCGATCGCCGGCTCGGGGACACGCAGGAGCACTTCACCCGCAAGATGGGTGAGAGCGAAGAGCAGTTCGCCCGCAAGATGGGCGAAAGCGAGGAGCAGTTCCTGCGCCGCATCGGCGAGACCAAGCAGGGTCTCTCCGACCGGTTCACCCGCAAGCTGGGCGAGGCCAGCGAGCAGCTCGCCCGCCGCATCGGCGAGTCCGAGGAGCAGTTCGCCCGCCGGATGGCCGAGTCCCAGCAGGGCCTCTCGGACCAGTTCACCCGCAAGATAGGCGAGGCCAACGAGCAGTTCGCGCGCCGCATCGGCGAGACGGAAGAGCAGTTCTCCAAGCGGATGGCGGAGACCCGCCAGGGGCTGTCGGACCAGTTCGCGCGCCGCATCGGCGAGACGGAGGAGCAGTTCTCGAAGCGGATCGGGAGCGCCGAGCGCGGCTTCACCGACCAGCTGCAGGACCGCCTGGCCGGCATCCTGGCCCGCGGAGAGCACGCGGAGCCTTCGCCCGCCTTCGAGGACTCCGCCTTCAGCTCGACGGTGTTCACCCCGCCGGCCGACATGTTCGACGACTCCGACGACGAGCTGGAGCCGTTCGGCAGCTACGCCCCGGCCGTCTCGGTCCCGTCGGCGTCGGACGACGACGGCTTCCGCCGCACGCCCATGGCCGCCGACACGCTGGGCGACCTGAACTACGACTCGCCGACGCCCACGGCCGAGCCGCAGGACGGCCTGCAGGCCGCGATGGCGGCGTTCGAGGCGCCCGAGCCCGAGCCGGCGCTCACCGGCGGCTACACGCCGGCGTTCGAGACCGAGCCCATGCCCGTGATGGACATGGACGGCGCGGACGCGCTCGCTGAGGAGGCGGACGCCGCCGCGGCCGAGGCGGCGCAGCCGTTCCCCGCTTCCATGTTCTCGGACGACGACTTCTCGTCCGACTTCGACGCCGACGACGACTTCATCTCCGGCGCCTCGGCCCAGCCGCCGGCGGTGACCGTCGCTGCGGTCGCCGCGCCCGCGCCGATGCTGCGCGAGCCGATCGTCGACCCGCTGGTCGAGGAGATGGCCGCGGAGCCGGCGGCCGAGGAGCCGCTCGACCTCGACGTGCCGCCGCCGACCCCCCGCTCGTCAACGCGCGAGATGCTGGAGGCCGCCCGGGCGGCCGCTCGCGCCGCTGGCCAGAAGGCGGAGGCCGGCCGCAAGCTCGCGCCGCCGATGGGCGCGGGCCTCTCGTCCTCGTCCAAGCCCGACCTGGGCGGCCTGAAGAACACCGGCCCGGTCGCGCCGATGTCGGTGGACCCCTTCCTGAAGAGCAAGGGCCCGGGCCTGAACATCGGCTTCGGCCTCGGCGACCTGCTGTCGAAGCTGAAGATCGGCAAGAAGGACGACAAGGAAGCCCAGACCTTCCGCACGGCCATGCTGGTGGCGGGCGTGAGCTTCGCCTTCGGCGCCTCGGGCGCGGGCTATTACCTGATCAACAAGAGCGCCGAGAAGGACGCCGCCGGCGACGGCGTCGTTGGTCCGCGCAAGGCCCCGGCTGGCGAAGCAGGCCCGATGGCCGCCTCGCTGGTGCTCGGCACGTCGCAGAACGGGGCCGTCACGCCGGGCGTCGAGCCGCTGCCCGGCGAAGACGCCGCGGCCATGTACGTGACCGCGGTCCGCAGCATCGAGGGCCAGGACCCGCAGGCGGGCCTGTCGGCCCTGCGCCGCGCGGCCGACCTCGGCTACGCGCCGGCGCAGTTCTACCTCGGCAAGCTGTACGAGAGCGGCGAGGCCGGGCTCCAGAAGGACGCGGCGCAGGCCCGTCGCTGGACCGAGCGCGCTGCCCTCGGCGGCGACCGCAAGGCCATGCACAACCTCGCGCTGCTGTACTTCTCCGGCGACGGCGGCCCGCAGAACCAGACCACCGCCGCGCGCTGGTTCCGCCGCGCCGCCCAGCTCGGGCTGGTCGACAGCCAGTACAACCTCGGCCGCCTCGACGAAGAGGGCTACGGCGTCCCGACCAATCCGGCCGAAGCGTACACGTGGTACCTGATCGCCGGCCGCGCCGGCGACGGCGAGGCCCGCACCAGCGCCCAGCGCCTGAAGCGCCAGCTCTCGGCCGAGGTCCAGGCCTCGGCGGAGCGCGCCGCGCTCGCCTTCCGGAGCCAGGCGGCGGCCCCGGCGGCCCGGACCGCGCCGGCGGATCCCGACGTGGCGGCCGCGCAGCGCGGCCTGTCGCGGCTCGGCTTCTACCAGGGCCCGGCCGACGGCGTGTCCTCGCCGGCCCTGCGCCGGGCGATCGCCGCCTACCAGCGCGAGCAGGGGATGATCCCCACCGGCTCGCCGACGGCGGACCTGCTGGCGAAGCTGTCTCCCGCGGGTTGACCCCGGGGCCTCCGGGCCTAGACCGGGAGGGCTGATCCGGAGGCCCGCCGCGCTTGGACATCTACCTGCCCATCGCCGAGATGTCGGTGAACGCGCCCCTGCTGGTGGCGCTCGGCGCGGCGGTGGGGTTCATCTCCGGCCTGTTCGGCATCGGCGGCGGCTTCCTGATGACGCCGGTGCTGGTGCTGATGGGCGTGCCCGCCGCGGTGGCCGTCGCCAGCGAAGCCAACCACGTCACCGCCTCGTCCGCCTCGAGCGTCATCGCCTACCGGCGCCGGCGCCAGGTCGACTTCAAGATGGGCGGGGTGATGGCCGCGGGCGGAGCGGTCGGCTCCTTCCTCGGCGTTGAGGCCTTCCGCCTGCTGCGCCTGCTGGGCCAGGCCGAGCTCGTCGTCTCGCTCTCGTACCTGCTTTTCCTCGGGATTATCGGCGGGCTGATGCTGACCGAGAGCCTGGGCCAGATCCTCCGCCGCCGGCGGGGCGAGACGGTGACGCGGCCGATGAAGGACCGGCGGCCGCCGTGGCTCTACGGCCTTCCGTTCAAGATGCGCTTCCCGCGCTCGCGCCTGTACATCAGCGTGATCCCGCCGGTGGCGCTCGGCGTCTTCGTCGGCGTCCTCTCCGCGATCATGGGGGTGGGCGGCGGCTTCATCCTCGTCCCCGCCATGGTCTACCTGCTGCGCATGCCGGCCGGCGTGGTGGTGGGCACCAGCCTGTTCCAGATCGTGATCACCACGGCGATCACCAGCGTGCTGCAGGCCGGCCGTAATCAGACGGTCGACGTCGTGCTGGCCAGCCTGCTGCTGGTGGGCGGCGTCATCGGCGCCCAGTTCGGCGCGCGCATGTCGATGCGCTTCCGACCCGAGACGCTGCGCGCGTTGCTGGGGCTGATCGTCCTGCTGGTCGGCCTGCGGATGGGCATGGGCCTGTTCGTCCGGCCGGACGACATGTTCGAGCTGGCCCCCGGGATGTCCTGATGGCCGTCCCCGCCGCGCTCCCGCCCGCCATCGTCGCGCCCGCCCCGGCGCCCGCGCCCGCGCCCGCCCCGGCGCCCGCGCCCGCCGCCGCGGCGCCTTCCGTCGCCCCGAGACGGCCCGCCGTCAGCGCCGCGCTGACGCAGACGCGCATCGAGGTCACCCGCAGCTTCAGCGGCGCCCGCATAGTGCTCTACGGCGCGGTGTTCGACCCCGCGCGCCAGCCGCACGACGTGGTGGTGGTCGTCCGCGGGCCGCAGGAGCCGGTGCCGATCGTTCGCAAGATCCGCGTCTTCGGCCTTTGGCTGAACACGCCCCCCGTCATCTTCCGCGGCGCCCCGGGCTACTACATGGCCGCATCGACGCGGCCGCTGAACCAGGTGGCCAACTTCGCGGTGCGGCGGCGCCTCGGCCTCGGCGTCGAGAACCTGCGTTTCGCCGCGCCGGACGAGGAACGTGTCGAGAGCCGCTACGGCGTGGCTGACGTGATCGTCAGCCGCCTCGGGCCCGACTACTTCGAGTACCGGCAGGCCGTCGTCCGGCTGAAGCTGCGCGAGGGGCTGTACGCCGCGGACTCCGACGCCGTGCGCTTCGTCGACCAGGGACTATTCCGCGCCGACGTCGCCCTGCCCGCCTCGGCGCCGAACGGCCGCTACGTGGCCGAGATCCACCTGCTGCGGAACGGCACGCCGGTCGCGATGCGCCGCCGCGACTTGACCGTGGAGAAGGTCGGTGTCGAACGTGCCCTGCATGACCTCGCCCACCGACGGCCCTGGACCTACGGAGTCGCCTCCGTCGTCTTCGCGATCTTCGCCGGCTGGGCCGCCTCCGCGATCTTCCGCCGGCCCTGACCGCCGCCCGCCGGCGTCCGCGCTCGTGCTCGGGCTTCTGGGGCTGGCGCCCTTCTTCGGGGGCGCCGCGGTCTACGCGTGGGGCCCGCCGGAGCTCGGCGGCCCGGGGCTGCTGACCCTGCTGGCCTGGTCGGCGGCGATCCTCTCGTTCCTGGGCGGCACGCGCTGGGGCGTGGAGATGGCGGCGCGGGCGCAGCCCCGCTGGAGCGTTCTGGCGCTGTCGGTCCTGCCGGCCGCCGCCGCGTGGCTGCTGCTGGCGGCCGCGCCGCTCGCCGCGACCGAGCGTCAGCTCACCGGGTTCATCGTCGCGTTCGCGCTGCAGTGGCTGTGGGACCTCACGGCGAAGGATCCGCCGCGCTGGTACGGGCGTCTCAGGACGCTGCTGACGGCAGGAGCGGTGCTCGCCCTGGCCGTGGCGCTATGGAAGACGCTGGCGCTCTAGCGGCGGCCGCGCTTCGCCACGGGCGCGGTTCTGACGCCTGCAGGTCCTGCCGGCACCATCACGTGATTGCCCGCGAAGTCCGTCTGCTTCAGCACGTTCACCGCGCAGCCGCCGACACGCTTCTCGACAGCGAGGATGTGCTGGGGCGGCGGCAGCTCCGTCATTTTCCGCGCGCCTTGGGCACCAGCGCCTTGCGTGGCGATCAGCGGCGCGGGCGGACAGCCCCCGATCTGGCCGGGCATGCGGCGGACGGCCATCGGAGGCTCGATCGGGACGGAGGGCCCCGAGGAGAAGGCGGCGGCGAGGGCGAGGGCGACGATCATCTTCGGCTCCCTGATCTTCTCCAGCCACTCTACCACGGGAGGAGCGGGCGGTGGACCCCTCAGTCGGGAACCAGCGACCGCCAGCCGACGGCGTGCACCTTGTCGGAGCCCATGACGCCCGCGAGCACCGGCCCCTCGAACAGCTCCGCGAAGGCCGCGTCGCGCGCGTTCAGCCCGCCCGCGTAGGCGCCGAAGGCCGGCAGCACCACGCGCTCGCCGTCCGTCAGGAAGCACCGCCGCCGTACCGTGCCGCTGCGCGACGCCACCCGCGCGCAGGGGTGCAGGTGGCCCGACACCTCCCCCGGCTGACGCCCCGGCTCCGGTTCGTGCACCAGCGTCAGCGCGAACAGCGTCGCCTCCGCCGCCGCCTCCCCTGGCAGTCCCTTCGGCGGCTCCGGGTCGTGGTTGCCGGTGATCCACACCAGCCGCCGCCCGAGCGCCAGCGCCTTCAGGCGCTCCACGTCCTCCGGGTCCAGCCGCGTCTCCGCCTTTCGGTCGTGGAAGGTGTCGCCCAGCAGCACGACCATCTGCGCGTCGGTGAGGCTCGCCTCCACCAGCATCCGATCCAGCGTCACCCGCGTGTCGTAGGGCGGCAGCAGCTGCCCGCGCACACCGTACGAGGAGCCCTTCTCCAGGTGCAGGTCGCCCGCCACGAGCGCCCGCGCGCCCTCTACGAACAGCGCGCCCGACGGGCGCATGCGCACCGCCGTGCCGTTCAGCTCCAGGCACAGCTCGCCGTCCTCGCCACATGACCAAGCGAAGGCGGGCGGCTCGTAGGGCTCGGCGCGCAGCGCCTGCATCTTCCGGGCGTGTCTCCAGCTCACGACATGGCGTCCGCGATCAGGTCCTCGGCGGCTTCCATCAGGATCATGTCCTGGACGCTACCGTTGATTCGCTCCTTCCCGATCTCGAGCATTGGCTGCACCGCGAACGGCGTGAGCTTCGGCAGATCGACATGGCGCAGCTGCCCCTGTGCCCGCGCCAGCAGGACGCCCAATCTCCGGATGTCCAAGGAGCCCTGCGCCGCGTCCATGCGCGCGGCCTGCAGCAGCAGGTGGTCGGGCTGGTGGCGGCGCAGCACGTCGTAGACGAGGTCGGTCGAGAAGGTCACCTGCCGTCCGCTCTTCTCCGCGCCCGGGAAGCGCCGCTCGATCAGCCCCGAGACGGTCGCGCACCCGCGGAACGCCCGCTTCATCAGGTAGCTCTCGTCGAGCCACGCCTCGAGGTCGTCACCGAGCATGTCCTCCTGGAACAGCTCGTCCATGTCGAGGGTGTCCAAGGGCCGCATCGTCCAGATCGCCAGCGCGTAGTCGTTGCAGACGTACCCCAGCGGCCCCACGCCCGCCCGGTCCATCCGGCGCGCCAGCAGCATGGCCAGCGTGGTGTGCGCCAGCCGCCCCTCGAACGGGTAGCAGACCAGATACCAGCGCTTGCCGCGCGGGAACGTCTCGATCAGCAACTCGTCCTCGCGCGGGATGTGCGAGCGCTTCTTCTGCGCGTGCAGCCACTCCTGCACGTCCTCGGGCAGGCGCACCCAGCTGCTCTGGTCGGCGATCATCCGGCGCACGCGCCACGCCAGGTAGGTCGACAGCGCGAACTTGCTGCCGCCCCAGCTCAGGATCTTCGGCTCCGTATCCTTGGAGGCGCTGACGATGGCGTCCACGCCCTCGACGCCCTCGAAGCGCCAGACCTGCCCCGCGAAGACGAACGTGTCCCCGACGGTGATCTGTTCGAAATAGAACTCCTCCGCCTCGCCGATCTTGCGGCCGCCGCGCCGACCGGTCCGCACCTTGATGTTCAGCGTGCTCGGCGCGTTGATTGCCCCGACGTTCATGCGATGCCGCTGCGCGATCAGCCCGTTGCGCACGCGCCAGAGGTCGTCGCGGCCCTTCACGATCCGCTTGAACCGGTCGTAGGTGCGCAGCGCGTACCCGCCCGACGACACGAACTCGACCACGCGGTCGAAGTCTTCCCGCGGTAGGCCCTGGTAGGGCGCCGCCAGTCGCACCTCGTCGTACAGCCGGTCCGCCTGGAAGGGCTCGCCGCACGCCGCGCCCATAACGTGTTGAGCCAGCACGTCTAACGCGCCGTCGCGGGCCGGATCGCCGTCCAGCGCGCCCTCCGCCACCGCCTCGCGCGCGGCCTGGCACTCGAGCATTTCGAAACGGTTGGCGGGCGCCAGTAGCGCGCGGGAGGGCTCGTCCAGTCTGTGGTTGGCTCTACCGATTCGTTGAACGAGCCGGCTGGCGCCCTTCGGCGCCGCGAGCTGGATGACGAGGTCCACCGCGCCCCAGTCGATGCCCAAGTCGAGCGTCGAGGTGGCCACCACGGCCCTTAATTCCCCGCGGGTCATGGCCGCCTCGACCTTGCGCCGCTGCTCGGGCGCGAGGCTGCCGTGGTGCAGCGCGATCGGCAGGCCCTCCTCGTTCAGCCGCCACAGCTCCTGGAACGCGAACTCCGCCTGCCAGCGCGTGTTGACGAAGATCAGCGTCGTCGTGGCCCGTTTGATCTCCTCGTAGACCTCCGGCATCGCGTGTTGCGCCGTGATGCCCGACCACGGCACCCGCTCCTGCGCCAGCAGCACGTCCACCACGGGCGGGGCGCCGGGCTCCCCCAGCACCAGGTCCGTCTCCGGCCCCAGCCAGCGGCGCAGCATGTCCGGGTCCTGCACCGTCGCCGACAGCCCGACCCGCCGCATCCCCGGCGCGAACGCCTGCAGTCGCGCCAGCCCGAGCGCCAGCAGGTCGCCACGCTTGGAGGGCTGGATCGCGTGCGCCTCGTCCACCACCACCGTCTTCAGATCGCGGAAGTAGTCGCGCGCGCCCTCCCAGGCGCAGAACAGCGCCACCTGCTCGGGTGTCGTCAGCAATATGTCCGGCGGGGAATGTCTCTGCCGCTGGCGCTTGGCCACGGAGGTGTCGCCGGTGCGGCTCTCGATGGAGACGGCTAACCCCATCTCCTTCGCCGGCGTCTCCAGATTCCGCTGCACGTCTACCGCCAGGGCCTTCAGCGGCGAGACGTAGAGCGTGTGCACGCCGGCGCCCTCGACCGGCCCCCGTTCGTGCAGGTCGATCAGGCTGGGCAGGAACCCCGCCAGCGTCTTGCCCCCGCCGGTGGGCGCGATCAGCAACGCGTCGCGCCCCTGCCGCGCCTTCTCCACCATCGCCAACTGGTGCGCCCGCGCGCTCCAGCCGCGCGATGCGAACCAGCGCTCGAACAGCGGCGGCAGCGGCCCCGAATCCGGCCACGATGCCGCGGCGGCGCGAGCTGCGATGTTCTTGTTCTGTTTCATCCGGCGGGCCAATATACGTCCATGACCTCGGCGGGGCACAACCCTCTCGATCTGCCCCCCGCGCTAGCCGTGCTGCCGGGGCCCCGCGCCGCGATGTCCGAGGCCGAGCAGACCCGCGCCCTGCGCGCTGCCGAGGCGCGGCACGCCTTCGGCGGCGGCAAGCCCGTGATCGTGTGCCACGCCGGCCTGACCGCCCGCCGCCTCGACCTGCAGCCGCCGATGCGCTCCGGCGACCTGCTCGACGCCCTGGAGCTGTTCGCCTTCGTCCGCCCCGCCCAGTTCTGCGCTCCGTCCGCCGCCGGTCTCGCGCAGGCGCTCGGCCTGCCCGAGCCCAAGGGTGTCGCCGCCCAGGCGCAGACGCTCCGCCGCGCCTGCGCCGACCTGCTGGCCGAACTCGCGACCACGCCGCGACCCAGCCGCGAGGAAGCCCTCGCGCTGGCCGAGACCATGGCCCGCGTCCACTGGAGCTGGGCCGTTCCCGTGCTCGCCGCCCTCCGCACGCAGCCGATCGACCGCCCTTGGCGCGGCTCCGGCCTCGAGGTCTGGTCGCGCCTGCCCGAGTGGGAGGACTCCGCCCCCACGGGCGAGCCCGGCTCTAAGCCCGTCGAAGCCGCAGACGCGCAAGCGCGCCTCGTCGACCTCCTCGCCCGGGCCGGCCTCGACGAGGCCCGCCCCTCGCAGTCCGAGTTCTCGGCCCAGGTCGCCTTCGCCTTCGCGCCGCGCGACCGCGAAGGCGAGCCGCGCATGATGCTGGCCGAGGCGGGCACCGGCATCGGCAAGACCATGGGCTACCTCGCGCCCGCCTCGCTCTGGGCCGAGCGCAACGGCCCCGCCGTCTGGGTCTCCACCTACACCCGCGCCCTGCAGCGCCAGATCGAGCGCGAGAGCCACGCCGTCTTCCCCGACCCCGAGGTGAGGAAGCGCAAGGCCGTCGTCCGCAAGGGCCGCGAGAACTACGTCTGCCTGCTGAACTTCCAGGAGGCGGCGCAGGCCGCGCAGCTCGGAAACGGCGACCTGATCGGCATGGCGCTGGCCGCCCGCTGGCTGCGCGCCACCCGCGACGGGGACATGACCGGCGGCGACTTCCCCGCCTGGCTCCCGGGCCTGTTCAGCGTCGGTCCCGCGCACGTCGCGGGCCCCAACAACCTCAACGATCGCCGGGGCGAGTGCGTCCACGCCGGCTGCGTCCACTACAAGGCCTGCTTCATCGAGAAGGCGGTCCGCGCCTCGAAGAAGGCGGACGTGGTGATCGCCAACCACGCCCTGGTCATGACCCACGCCGCCTTCGACGGCGCCCGCGCGGCGCGCGGCCTGAAGACCGACGTGGAGACCACCACCCTTAAGCGCGTCGTGTTCGATGAGGGCCACCACCTGTTCGACGCCGCCGACAGCGCCTTCTCCGCCTGCCTGTCGGGGCAGGAGGCGGCCGAGCTCCGCCGCTGGATTCGCGGCCCCGAGGGCCGAGGCCGCCGGGGGAGGGGCCTTGAGAAGCGCCTCGGCGACCTCTGCGCCGACCGCGAGGACACGCAGAAGGCGCTCCGGGACGTCATGGTCGCCGCCGCCGCGCTTCCGGGCGAAGGCTGGTCCGGCCGCATCGCCCCGCCCTCCGGCGAGATCACCCCCATCGGCCCGGTCGAGCGCTTCCTCTCCGCCTCGCTACAACAGCTCCGCGCGCGAGCGGCCGGCGCCGACGTGAAGGGTGGCGGCGAGCTCGGCATGGAGTGCTCCACCCGCCCCGTGCTCCCCGCCGTGCGCGAAGCCGCGCGCGAGGCCGCGCATGCCCTCGTCGCCGTCGAGGCGCCGCTGCTGGCGCTCGCCCGCGGGCTCGAGGACCTGCTCGACGATGAGGCCGCCGAGCTCCCTGGCGGCGACCGCGCGCGCATCGAAGGCGCGCTGCGCGGCCTCGACCGCCGTGCGCGCATGACGCTGCCGTCGTGGCGCTCGATGCTGCAGGCGCTCGACGCCGACGATCCCGACGGCGAGGGCGACCCGGACTTCGTCGACTGGTTCAGCGCCACGGTCGCCTACGGCCGGGTGATGGACGCCGCTCTGAGGCGCCACTGGGTCGACCCCACCGCGCCGCTTGCCGCGGCGGTGCTGGCCCCCGCCCACGGCGTGCTGGTCACCAGCGCCACCCTCAGCGACAGCGCCCTCGACGAGCCCTTCGCGCTCGCCGAGGCCCGCACCGGCGCCAGCCGCATGCCCGAAGCCCCGCGCGTGCTGAAGCTCGCCAGCCCCTTCGACTACGGGAGCCAAGCCCGCGCCTTCGTGGTCACCGACGTCGGCCGCGACGACCCGCGCCAGGTCGCCGCCGCCATGCGCGAGCTGTTCCTGGCCAGCGGCGGCGGCGCGCTCGGCCTGTTCACCGCCATCCGCCGCCTGCGCCTGGTCTACGAGCGCCTCGCGCCGACGCTCGCCGACGCCGGCCTGCCGCTCTACGCGCAGCATGTCGACGCGCTCGACCCCGGCACGCTGGTCGACATCTTCCGCGCCGAGGAGGACTCCTGCCTGCTCGGCACCGATGCGGTGCGCGACGGGGTCGACGTGCCCGGCCGGGCGCTGCGCCTGATCGCCTTCGACCGCGTGCCCTGGCCGCGCCCCGACCTGCTGCACAAGGCGCGCCGCCAGCGCTTCGGGGCCAAGCACTACGACGACGCGCTGGCGCGGGCGAAGATCGCCCAGGCCTTCGGCCGCCTGATCCGCCGCGCCGACGACAAGGGGGTGTTCGTCCTGCTCGACGCCGCCGCCCCCACGCGCCTGTTCGCCGGCCTGCCGGAAGGCGTCGAGATCCAGCGCGTCGGCCTCGTCGAAGCCATCGAGGCCACGCGCGACTTCCTGGGGCCCCAGCCGCAGCCCGCCCTCGCCACCGCTCCGCTCGCCAGTTAAAGCGCAGCCATGCGCCGCCTCATCCTGTTCCGTCACGCCAAGGCGGAAGCCAGCTCCCGCACCGGGGAGGACATCGACCGCCCGCTCACCGACCGCGGCGTCAACGACGCGCGGCTCATGGGTTATGCCCTCGCCGACGCCGGCTTCGCACCGGACGCCGCCCGTGTCTCCGACGCGCGCCGCACCGTCCAGACCTGGCAGGCCGCTTCGGAAGCCTTCCCGACAGCGACGGTCGAGTTCGAGCGCCGCCTGTTCAACGCCGACGCCGCCACCCTCATGGCGGCGGCGGAGGAGGGCGGCGACGGCACGGTGATGGTGATCGCGCACAATCCCGGCATGCATCAGCTGGTCATGACGCTGGCCCGCAGTTCGCACGACCTCAGCCACGCCTCGCGCGGCTTCCCGCCCGCCGCCGCCGCCGTCTTCACGCAGGAGGCCGAGCGGAGCTTTACGCTGGAACGGTTGTTTTATCCGGAGGACTACGGCGGAGGGACCCGGTGACCCGCATCTACAAGCTGCTTCCCCGCGACGACTGGGAGCAGGCGCTACAGGAAGGCGTGCTGCACGGCACCGCCGACGATCGGCGCGACGGCTTCATCCACTTCTCCGCGGCCGACCAGGTGCAGGAGACCGCCAAGCTCCACTACCCCGGCCGCGAAGATCTCATCGTGCTCGAGGTCGAGGACACCGCGCTCGGCTCCGCGCTGAAGTGGGAGGTGTCCCGCAACGGCGGCAGGTTCCCCCACCTGTTCGCGCCGCTGCGCACCGACGCGGTGCTCGGCGCCCGCGCCTTCGAGCCTGACCCGGTCTCCTGCGGCCAGTCGCCGGAAGAAGGACCCGGCGTCCTGACGTGAGCGCGCACGACCTCGCCGCCCGCGCCCTCCGCACCCTAGACCCCGAAACCGCCCACCGGCTGACGGTCCGCGCGCTCGCCGCCGGCCTCGGCCCGGTCTCCGCGCCCGACGACCCGATCCTCGCCACCGAGCTCCCGGGCCTGCGCCTGCCCAACCCGATCGGCCTCGCCGCCGGCTTCGACAAGAACGCGGAGGCGCACGGTCCCATGCTCCGCGCCGGCTTCGGCTTCGTGGAGTGCGGCACGGTTACCCCGCGACCCCAGCCGGGCAATCCGAAGCCCCGCCTGTTCCGCCTCACGGAGGACAGCGCCGTCATCAACCGCCTCGGCTTCAACAACGAGGGTCTGGAGCCCTTCGCCGCCCGCCTCGCGCACCGCCGCAGGGCAGGCGTGGTCGGGGCCAACCTCGGCGCCAACAAGGACAGCGCAGACCGCGCGGCGGACTACGTCACGGGCCTCCGCCGGCTCTGGGCCCTGCCCGACTACTTCACCGTCAACATCTCGTCGCCCAACACCCCCGGGCTCCGTGACCTGCAGTCTCGCGCCGCCCTCGACGACCTCCTCGGCCGCCTCGGCCGAGCCCGCGCCGAACTCGCCGCCGCCCAGCCCGACACCGCACCTCTCTTCCTGAAGATCGCGCCCGACCTGCACGAGGCCGACGTCTCGGACGTGGTTGAAAGCGCCGTCGCGCACCGCCTCGACGGCCTGATCGTCTCCAACACCACGATCGCACGCCCCGACGCGCTCCGGTCACCCCGGCGCTCGGAGGCCGGCGGACTCTCCGGCGCTCCGCTGTTCGAGCCGTCGACCGCGCTCCTGCGCCGCGTCGCGGAGATCGCCGCCGGCCGGCTGGTCTTGATCGGGGCCGGTGGCGTCGGCTCGGGCGAGCAGGCTTACGCCAAGATCCGCGCCGGGGCGTCCGCCGTGCAGCTCTACAGCGCGCTCGTGTACGGGGGCCCCGGCCTCGTGACGCGTATCAAGCGCGACCTCGCCGCCCGCCTGCGCGCGGACGGATTCGCCGCGGTCGCTCAGGCGGTCGGCGCCGCCTGAGCCTCCAAGGCCTCACGCACCAGTGCGGCCGTCTCCCGGCACGCCGCGTCAGCCGCCGGGATCGCGCCGGTCATCACATGGAAGTCGTTGGCGAGAGCGTCGTGGCGCCGGTAGCGCACCGGCACGCGCGCCCCGCGCAGCCGCCGCGCGTACGCCTCGCCCTGGTCCGCCAGCGGGTCGAACCCGCCCGTCACCAGCACCACGGGGGGAAGGCCGCCGAGGTCCCTCGCCCGCAGCGGCGAGACGCGCGGGGCCGCCGGGTCGGTGTCCGCGCCCAGCACCTGTCCGGCGCGCCACGCGATGTCCGCCGCCGTTACCGGCCAGGAGTCGGCGAACAGGCCGATCGACGCCTGGTCCCCGGCCAGGTCCAGCCACGGCGAGACCAGCACCTGCAGCACGGGCCGCGGCTGGCCGCCCACCGCGCAGACCGCGGCCGCGAGTGAAGCCCCCAGCCCTGCGCCGCCGACGGCCACGCCGCCGAGGCCCCGCGTCGCCGCGTCGCGCCGCCCCCATTCCAGCGCCGCCAGCGCGTCGTCCAGAGGCGCGGGGAAGCGGTGCTCCGGCGCCAGCCTCGGCTGCACCGCCGCGACCTCGCACCCGCCGATCGCCGCCAGCATCGAGCACAGCGGCTCGTCGCGGATCAGCCCGGGGACCACGCCGCCGCCGGATGGAAACCACAGCAGCAGCGCCCGGGCCGGGGCGCCCGTGCGATAAAGCCGCCCCTGCAGGTCGCCCCCGCCGCCGGGGACGTTGATCGGCTCCACCGCCACGCCGGGCTCCACGCGCCCCAGCAGGTCGCGGTCGGTCGCGGCCTGCTGCTCGCGGATCTCATCGGCGGACTGGGGCGTCGCTGCGTCGGCGCGGGCGGCATGGCGGCTGAGGAACTGCAGCCGGGGATCCAGGGTGCGTCCGGCCTTGTGCACAGCGGCCCCGCCGGACAGCGCGCGAAGCACCGGCGCCGGCAACGACAGCAGGCTCCGCACGGCGAGGCGGCGGTGGTCGGGGAGGGGCGTCACCCCTCCAGTCGAGCCGAGAACGGCCCGAGCGGCAAGACGAGTCCGGACGCTCCGGAACGCGTCCGGCGCTCGTGGTAGGGAGCCCGGCCGCGGAGCCGGGGCGGCTCTAGCGGCGAGCCTTGCCCGGAGCGGCGGCCGTAGCCTTCGCCGCGGTCTGCATCGGGCGCGCCTGCGCCGTCGCGGTGCACTGCTGCTTGCAGCCGTGCCAGTTGCGCAGACACACGCTCGTAGCCGGGCCACGCTTCGTGCAGCTGCTGAACGTGGCGTCGCACTTCTTGCGGCAGCCGGCGTTCGGAGCCTGCGCCTGCACCGAGCCCGCCGTCATGGCCATGGCCAACAAGGCGGCGGCCACCATACGCTTGTAAGCCATTACACGCCTCCATCAGGACACTGACGGTCCCATGGAAGAAGACGCTACGCCGATCCGAAGATGACGTTAAGTATCGAAAGCGTGTCGGCGCCGCTCGGAGGCAGCTGCGACGATCCGCCGCGTCTGCCTTATTCCACCGGCCTCTGCCGCGGGTAGGCCGGCTTGATCCCGGCTTCGGCCAGAGCCCTGCGGGCGCCTACGAGGAGGTCCGTCTTCACCGCGCCATGGTCGGTGGCCGCCGCCCAGGCGCGCAGCGCCAGCTGGGCCTGTCCCGCGTGCACGCCGGTGATCTCGGCCAGCGGCTCGGGCGAGCGGCGCACGCGCGGGTGCGCGTCGGCCACGCCTCGAAGGACCGCGAGCGCGGCGGCGGGGTCGTCCTCCAGGTCGACGTCGATGGTCACGTCCACGCGCCGCTCGGGGTGTGCGGTGTAGTTGATGATCAGGTCGCCGAAGACCTTCCCGTTCGGGGCCACGATGCGGACGTTGTCCGGCGTGTCGATGTCGGTGGTGAACAGCCGGAGCGAGGCAACGACGCCCATCCGCCCGCCGATCTCCACCAGGTCGCCGACCTTGTAGGGCCGCAGCACCAGCAGCATCACCCCCGCCGCGACGTTGCCGAGCGCGCCCTGCAGCGCGAGCCCGACCGCGAGGGACGCCGCGCCCAAGATGGCGATGATCGACGTGGTCTCGACGCCCACGCGGGTCAGCACCGCGATGCCGCCCACGATCAGCACCGCGACCCGGGTCACCGAGGCGCCGAACGTCTGCAGCGTCCGGTCTTCGCGCGTCTTGCTGAACCGCTGGAGCGCGCGCCGGACCGCTCCCGCCGCCCAGCCGCTGAGCCACAGCGTCAGGATCAGGATGAGCCCGGCGATGGCGAGGTTCACCGCGAAGTCGCCGAGCGCGTCCGCCATCTTGCGCGCCACGGCGGCGTGTTCGGCGAGGTCAGGGCTGATCGGGGTCACGCGCGCCCCGATACGGGCTCACGCGCGGGGAGGCAAACAGGCCGCTGCGCCGCGTGGTGCCAGGCGGCAGTGTTCGATCTCCGACGTTGCTGTTCATCTACGTGAATTCTTCGCGTCAGAAACGAATTGTTACTGCTGAGCTTCGCGTGTCGGGCGTACCGTCGAGCTTCCAACCAGTGGGGGTACAGATGTTTCTGAGCTCAGTACGAGCTGCGGCGGCCATCGCCGCGGCGATGGCCTTCGTGTGCCTGGCGCCGGCCGCGGCGCGGGCGGATCTCCGGCCCGCGGGGCCGGAGGAACTCGACGGGATGACCGCTCCGGGCGACGTCGAACTGCCGCGCCACGTCTACGAGGCCGCGGGCGCTTATCGCGCCTACATGCGGCAGGCGTCGGGCATCTCGCCCGCCTTCGCCGACGGCGCTGCGGTGGCCGAGTCCCTGCGCACGGGCGCGTCCTACGAGGTGGGCCAGCTCGCCCGCGGGGCGGTGGCCTACGCCGCTGTCGTGGCCCTGCAGAACGAGGACTTCGTCCGCAGCGTCCGGGCGGAGGCGCGCGGCTATTCCGGCCGCAAGGCGCTCGCGGCGGAAATCCTGGCCGACCCGATCGTGGCGGCGAGCTTCTACGGCGCGGATGCCGCGGCCGGCCAGATCGTGGCGTCCGTCTCCGACCAGGGGGCGCGGCTCCGCGCCGTCGGCGACGACGTCCGCCAGGCGGCCTACTCGGTCCAGTCCGAGAAGTGGTCGTTCGCCGAGGTCGAGGGTCGCGACCGGCGCCTGGCGGAGGCCAAGGCGCTGTCCAGCCGCCCTATGTTCGTCTCCGCCGGCGAGGTCGCGCGCCTGCGCGACGCCGCCGAGGGGCAGGGCGCCCTTCGCCTGCGTGCTCCCGAGGCGCCGATGTACTCGCCCGTCGTGCAGCGCGGCCTGGCGCTGGCCGCGCTCGCGGTGCTCGGCGAGGCGGACGAGGGCGCGGTCGACGAGGTCATGCTCGAACCCGAGTGCGCGCAATGCCTGAAGATGGCCAAGCTGAACCTGTTCCAGTGCCTGGCGGTGTCCAAGCCGGTCTACGAGGACGTGTTCTGCCTCGGCCAGCACGGGCTCAAGGACACCGGCGACTGCATCGCCGAGACCAGCAGCACGTCGTGGAAGCCGACGGCGGCTCGCCGCCGCTACTCGCTGGCCCCGCGCCCGGCTGCGGCCCCGGCCCCGCCACGGAGCTGGGAAGCCGCGTACGACGCATGGCGGGACTCCGGCCGCTGGTGACCTGAGGGCGGACCGCGCTCAGCCGCGGCCCGCCTCTTCTCCAGCAGGTCCCGCAACTCACTGCGGCGGGAGAATGCCCCGGTTCAGCTCCACCACCTGAGGCCGGTCCGTGCCGCGCAGCCGCGCGGTCCAGACGCTGCCCATCTCCTGCGCCTCGGGATCGCGGTACTGGGTTTCGTAGCAGGTCCCGGGGCCGGCCAGCGCCTCCGTGCAGGGGATCACCTTGATCCAGTCCAGGTGATGGGGCGTGAGCGCGGCGAGGGCGCCGAGCGGATCGGTGCAGACCCTGCGCTCGCCCTCCCAACCGCCCTGGGCGGTGGTCTTGATGTCCTGGCAGGTGAACTCGAAGGCGGGGCTGCCGCCGGTCCGGGTGGCCGCCTGCGCCTGCTCCATGAGGTTCGGCACGCGCCAGGCCGCCTCGGTGCTCGGCGCGCTGAAGTAGCGGTCCATGGGCGGCGAGTCCCAGCACGCCGCGCGAGCGGCGTCTTCGCTCCGCGGGCGCAGCGTCGACGCTCCGATCCGGAACTCCCGCTCCGTCCCGGACAGGTACGGCTGCAGAGGTCGGTCGAACTGCTGCTGCGGCGGCAGGCGGTCCTCGTCGAACACGCGCAGCACATAGCCGTGCCGCACCACCTCGCAGAGACCCGGCCGGCGTGTCGGCCGCGGCTCCTCGAAGAGGACGACGCCGACGTAGTCGCCCATCCGGCCGCGGTTCTGCTTTGCGTCCCAGGCGGGCGTGGTGCGCTCCGGCGCCACCCAGGCGACGAGCTCGCGCGGCGTCATTCGCTCGATCTGGGAGTTCAGCCGCGGCTCGGGCGGGCTGGCGATCGGCTGGTAGCGGACGCCGCTGGCCGGGATCGCGTCCTCGTTGGGATCGGGAGTCGCCGCCACGCCCTCCGGGACGGGCACCGCCTCAATTGGCGACGGCAAGGGCGCGGCACAGGCTGCCGCGATCAGCGCTAGGGCGGCGCAGGCGAGCAGGCGCATGGATCCTCCGTGTCTCGGCTGCCAGCAAACGTGCGAGCCGATGAACGGTGGCCGAACGGTCTCAGCCGCGGCCCGCTTCAATCTTCTCCAGCAGGCTCCACATCGTCGCCATCGTGTCGGCTTCCGCCGCCGGCTTGTCCCAGCGGATGCGGTTGATCCGGGGGAAGCGCATCGCCACCCCCGACTTGTGCCGCGTCGAACGCTGCAGCCCCTCGAACGCCACCTCGAACACCAGCCCGAAGTCCTTGCCCGCCCGCACCGCCCGCACCGGCCCGAACCGCTCCACCGTGTGGTCGCGCACGAACTTGTCGATCTGCAGCAGCTCGGCATCGGTGAAGCCGAAGTACGCCTTGCCCACCGGCGTCAGGTGGCCCTCGTCCCAGACGCCGAAGGTGTAGTCCGAGTAGAAGCTCGAGCGCTTGCCGTGCCCGCGCTGCGCGTACATCAGCACCGCGTCGACCAGGAACGGATCACGCTTCCACTTGAACCAGGGCCCCTTCGGCCGCCCGGCCTCATAGACGCTGTCCCACCGCTTCAGCATCAGCCCCTCGGCCGCCATCTCCGGCGGGTCGGCGCGGAGCTCCGCGAGCTCGTCCCACGTCGTGAACGGGATCATCGGAGACAGCTCGATCATCGGGCAGGCGCAGCGCTCGACGAACGCCTCCAGCCGCTCGCGCCGTTCGCGCAGCGTCAGCGCCCGCACGTCGTCCTCTCCGTCCGCCAGCAGGTCGTAGGCGCGGATGCCGGCGGGGAACGCCTTCATCAGCTTGGCGTCCACGGTCTTGCGGTTCAGTCGCTGCTGCAGGTCTGCGAACGGCGCGACCTTGCCGTCGCGCAGCACGAGCAGCTCGCCGTCTATGGCGCCCTCGTAGTTCAGCGTCTCCAGCACGTCGGGGAAGGTCTTGGAGATGTCGTCGCCCGTGCGGCTGTAGAGCCTGCGCACCCCGGCTTCGTGCACCGCCTGCACGCGGATGCCGTCCCACTTCCACTCGGCGGCGTAGTCGGCGGGCCTCAGCTTGGCGAAGTCCACCGCCTCGTCGATCGCCTGCGCGAGCATCACCGGCCGAAACCGTCCCGCGAAGGTCGCCATCGGCTTCTCGCCGCGCCCCTCCAGCCAGGCGAACAGCTCGACGTAAGGCGGCTGCACCGCGTGCCACACCTCCTCCACGTCTGACGCCGTGATCGGCTCCGGCGCCTCCCCCTCATCGTGGGTGCGGTCGAGCGACAACTCCGCCGCCGCGCGCTTCGCCAGACGTGCCGTCAGCCCCACCCGCAGCTCCCGCGTCAGCAGCTTCAGCAGCGCCCACCGTCCGGTCGCGTCGAGGTGGTCCATCCACCCTTCCAGCAGCGCCGGCACCTCCGAGCGACCCGCGCTCCGCAGCGTGTCCACCACCTCCGACAGCGTCGGGGCGGGGTCGTTGCGGCCGTGCGTCGTCGGCGCCCCCGGCTGCGCCGGCCAAGCCAGCGCCACCGCCTCCGCCAAGTCGCCCACGTAGTCGTATGACCACCCGAACAGCACCGGGTCCATCCGCCGCTCGACCGCCGCCCGGATCATCGCCGGCTTGGCGGCGGAGAACGTCAGGTCGCCCGTCAGCGCCCCGAGCGCGTACCCCCGGTCCGGGTCGGGCGTGGCCCGCAGGTAGTCCCGCACCAGCGTCAGCTTGGCGTTGCGTCCGCCCGTCAGGGAGAGCCGGTCGAGCAGGGCGGAGAAGGCGCGCATCGCCGCCGATAACGCCACGCTTGGGCGACCCGTTCAAAACCGCAGCGGCTTTCGGGCGTTATGGCTCCGGGACGGAGCTCACGAGAGGACCCTGATGCGCGCCCTTATGCTCGCAGCCTGCGCCGCCCTGTCCGCCTGCGCCGCCGCAGCGGCCCCGCCGCCCGCGCCGACGCCGCTGATGATCCCGCCGCTGCCGGTGGACCCGCCGCCCGCCCGGATCGGCGGCTCCGTCGCTCCACCGTCGCCGCGGCAGCCCGACAGCCTCACCGGGGAGGCAGGCCGCGAGTTGGCCCGCGGCCTGCTCGCCACGCTGACGGGCATCGCCGACCGCGTGGTGGAGGTCCGCCGCTCGTGGAGCGGCCCGGGCTACTACCTCCACGGCTTCGAACTCTGGGAGCGCCCGACGGCGGCTACGCGCACGAACGTCTGCATGGTCAGGGTCCACCGTCTGCCGGTGACCGACCTCAGCGAGGCGGCCCGACACAATCCCGACGCTCCTCTGAACCCCGGCGCCCGCGCCGAGTCGGTGACCAGCGAGGTCCGCTTTCACGCGATCGGTCCCACGATGGCCCTTCGGTCCGCGGCGTCAGAAGGTTCCGCGAGCCCCCAGGCCCACGGCCCGGCCTGCGCCGGGCTCACGTCGGCCGACGTCTACTTCCGTGCCGGCGAGTCCGACGCCTACCAGGCCCTGCAGCAGTTCGAGTACCTCCAGTACTTCGCGCGCACGCCGAACCCGGCAGGCGCCGTCACCATCGAGTGCACCACCTTCGGTCAGCCCTGCCGTGATCCCCGCGCCGTCCTCGCGGGCCTCGACGTCCAGCGGATCAGCGCGATCCGCAGCGTTCCATGCGAAGGCGGCGCCGCCGGCTGCTGGGAGTTCACGATCCAGCCGCCCGATGAAGCGGCCTGGACGCTCACCATGCACAGCTACGGCCGCCGCGCGCGGGTGACGCTGACGCAAGTCATGCCCCCGGTCGTCTGACGTGAAGCTCGCCACCATCGGCTACGAAGCGTCGACCGTGCCCGACGTGGTCGGCCGCCTGAAAGCGGCGGGCGTGGAGGTCGTGGTCGACGTACGCGCCGTGGCCGCCTCGCGCCGGCCCGGCTTCTCCAAGACCATGCTGGCCGCGAACCTCGCAGAGGCGGGCATCGAGTACGTCCACCTGCGCCAGCTCGGCACGCCCTCGGACGGCCGGACCGCGGCGCGCGCCGGTCGCGTCGCCGAGATGCACCGCATCTTCCACGCTCACATGGAGGAGCCCGGCCCGCAGCTCGAGCTCATCCGCGCCGCCGAGATCGTTTCCTCGCGCAAGGCGGCGCTGCTCTGCTACGAGGCGGACGCCGAAGGCTGCCACCGCACCATCGTCGCCGACATGCTGAAGGAGCGCCTGCCGCTGGAAGTCGAGGACCTTTGAGCCGCGACGGCATCTTCCCGACCTTCTTCCTCTCAGGGTTCGAGTGCTCGACCTTCGTCTGGAAGGACCAGGGACGCCGCGACCTCTGCGAGGAGACGCAGCACCGCAGGAACGCCGACGGCGACTACGCCCTGCTGCCGCCCCTGGGCATCGCCGTGGCCCGCGAAGGGATCCCGTGGCCGATGGTCGACAAGGGCGAGGGACGCTTCGACTTCAGCTACGTCGACCCGTTCATCGAGGCGATGAACCGGCACAAGGTCCTGCCGATCTGGGACCTCTGCCATTACGGCTATCCCGACGGCTGCGACCCCTACGACGAGGGCTTCGCCGAGCGCTTCGCGGCCTACGCCCGCGCCGCGGCCGAATACGTCACGACGCGCGTTCGAGGGCCGCACTTCTTCACGCCCATGAACGAGATCACCTTCTTCGGCTTCATGGCCGGGGAGTGGGGCTGGGCGGCGCCGTTCCGCAAGACGCGCGAGGACCGCACGAAGCTGCGCCTGGCCATGTGCAAGGCGGACATCGCGGGCGTGAAGGCCATCCGCGAGGTCGTGCCCGAAGCGCGCATGGTGCACATCGACCCGCTGATCCTCGTCGTGCCGCCGGCGCACCGTCCGGACCTCGCCGACGAAGCCCGGCGCGAGAGCACGGAGGACGCCTTCTTCTCCTTCGACGTGATCTCCGGCCGCGTGCATCCGGAGCTCGGTGGCTCGCCGGAAATCCTCGATATCGTGGGGGTGAACAACTACTCCTTCGGCCAGATGGAATACCGGGAGGAGGGGCCCCACGCGGCGCTCGAACCCCACGACCCGCGCATCGTCCCGCTGGTCGACCTGCTCGAAACAGCATGGACCCGCTACCGCCGCCCGATGGTCGTCGCGGAGACCTCCGGCATGCAGGGCGGCCGGCCCGACTGGCTCAACGACGTGGTCGAAGAGTCGCTGGCGGCGGTGAACCGCGGCATGGATCTGCACGGCGTCTGCCTGTTCCCCGCCGTGGACATGCCCGACTGGCACACCGGCGAGTGGCTCCACAACGGCATCTGCGACCTGGAGCCCGGGCGCGACG
The DNA here is from genome assembly GCA_036386655.1 of Caulobacteraceae bacterium. Taxonomy (GTDB): domain Bacteria; phylum Pseudomonadota; class Alphaproteobacteria; order Caulobacterales; family Caulobacteraceae; genus JAHWJX01. Next base: position 43,594 of record DASVVG010000187.1, read on the forward strand.
GCGCGCTGAAGCGCGTGCCGTTCCAGCCGTACGTCGACGCGCTCCGCCACTGGCAACGCGAGCTCAACCGCGTCGAGAGCCTCGACGACGATCCGTTCGACCAGCCGGTGAACCTGGAGGACGTCGTCGCGGCCGCCCGCCGCCTGAACCCCCGCGGCGACAGCGACTGGCACGGCGGCTAGCGCAACGGAGTCACCGCCTTCGAGCGGTCGAGGTAGACGACGGCGTCGAACTGGCGGGACAGGCGGGCCTCGAAGTAGTGGGCGATCCGCTCCTGTTCGGGGACGTAGATCACCCCCACCGCACGCTCCAGCCTGGGCTCCGACAGGCGGTCCGCAGCGCCGCCGCGCAGGATCATCAGCGCGTCGCCGAGCGCCTGCCCGTGGAAGAGCCCCGCGTAGCTCTCCGGCAGCGCGGGCCGCAGCGTGTACACCCGCCCCGGCGCATCCCACTCGGGCGCGGCCATCACGGTCCCGGAATGGGTGAGGAACCCGACGAGGAAGGCGCGGTCCCCGGTTCTCTGGCGCAGCAGCTGTCCGATGTTCAGCTCGCCGCGCTCGCTCGCCTGCGTATGCCGGGCGTCGCCTGAGTGCGTGTTGTGGGCCCAGATCACCACGCGGCCTTCCTGTCCCGACAGGGCGGCGGCGTGCGCGGCGATGTCGCCGACGGTGTCCGCCATCCAGCGGTCGCGGACGTTCCAGCTGTAGGCGCCCGCGTAAGTGGCCCGGAAGTACGCCTCCGCCGCGGCGACCGAGGCCGCGCTCCGCACCGCGGAGAACCAGGCTTCGGCCTCCGCAGGGTCGCTCGGCCGAGCCCGCGCGCGCATCTCCGCCAGCACCGCCGCCGCCTGCGTCTCGCACGACCGGGTCGGCCGCCGCGTGGCCTCGCCGTATTTCTGCGGGTCTGGCCGGTAGGGTGCGAAGCACCGGTAGTGCGCCCGCGCCCGGGCCGCAGCGGCAGGATCGGTGCGCTGCAGCCAGGTCACGACGGCGTCGGCCGCCTCGTAGAGGTTGTAGACGTCCATGCCATAGACGCCGACCCGCCGGCTCGCCGGCTGCGTCATGTTCCATGCGCGAAGGCGTTCGGCGAAGGCGGCGAATTCGGCGTTGCGCCACATCCAGCGGGGAAAGCGCTTGAAGTCCGAGAGCGCCTGTTCGGCGCTGGTGTCGGATCCGAGGCCACGAACGTAGCGGTTCACGCGGTCAGCGTCGGGCCAGTCGCCCTCGATGGCGACGGCGAGCACGCCCTTCTCGCGCACCAGGCGCTCGCTGATCCGGGCCCGCTCCCGGTAGAATTCGTGCGTGCCGTGGGTGGACTCCCCCAGCAGCACGAAGCGCGGCTCGCCCATAGCCGCCAGCAGCGGATCGTAGTCCTCCGGCACCCCTCGGAGCGGCGTGTGGGGCGCGGCGGCCGCTTGCGGGGCGCGCGGCGCGGGAGAGGGCGTCTGCGCCAGCGCCGCGGGTCGCTCTGAGCAGGCGGCGAGCATCGCGCCAAGGACGACCGGGACGAGGCGGAGGATACGCGACGGCATCCCGGGACAAGCCCGGCTCCTGCGCGCCGGTTCCTCGGGCCAGCAAATGCTAACGATCGCCTGAACACGCAGCGCGACACGGCCCCGCGCGCTCGCTAGCCTCGGCCGATGATCGCGCCCACGCACCCCGTCCATCCGGCGCCGCGTCGCCGCGGGCTGCACCGCCAGCTGTACGTGCAGGTGCTCGCCGCCATCATCGCCGGGGCTCTCATCGGCCACTTCTTCCCGGCTACGGGCGAGGCGCTGAAGCCGCTGGGCGACGCCTTCATCAAGCTGGTGAAGATGCTGATCGCGCCGGTGATCTTCCTGACGGTGGTCACCGGCATCGCCGGCATGCGCGACCTCAACAAGGTCGGCGGCGTGGCGCTTAAGGCGTTCGCCTACTTCTTCACCGTCTCCAGCCTCGCGCTGGTCGTCGGGCTCATCGTCGCCAACGTCGTTCGGCCCGGCGCGGGCATGAACGTGGACCCCGCCACCCTCGACGCCGGCGCGGTCGAGAACTACGCCTCCAAGGCGCACGAGACGACGATCACCGGCTTCCTGCTCGACATCATCCCGGAGACGGTGGTGGGCGCCTTCGCCGCCGGGAACATCCTCCAGGTCCTGTTCTTCTCCATCCCCTTCGGGCTGGCGCTGGCGATGATCGGGGAGCGCGGAGACCCGGCGCTGCGCGTGCTGAACGCGGTGGCGGAGGCGTTCTTCAAGCTCGTCGGCATCTTCATGCGGGCCGCGCCGATCGGGGCGTTCGGCGCCTTCGCCTTCACCATCGGCCGCTACGGCATCGACTCGATCGCCGACCTGGCCCTGCTGGTCGCCACCTTCTACGCCACCTCGCTGCTGTTCGTGCTGCTGGTGCTGGGCGGCGTGGGCTGGCTCACCGGCTTCTCGATCCTGAAGCTGATCCGCTACCTCAAGGAGGAGCTGCTGCTCGTGCTGGGCACCAGCTCGTCCGAGGCGGCCCTGCCCAGCCTGCTGGAGAAGATGGAGCGCGCCGGCTGCCCGAAGCCGATCGTCGGCCTCGTGGTCCCCACCGGCTACAGCTTCAACCTCGACGGCACAAACATCTACATGACGCTCGCGGCGCTGTTCATCGCCCAGGCGGTCGGCATCGACCTCACGCTCGGCCAGCAGCTCCTGCTCCTCGCCGTCGCCATGCTGAGCTCCAAGGGCGCGGCCGGCGTGACCGGCGCGGGCTTCATCACGCTCGCCGCCACCCTGTCGGTGGTGCCCACCGTCCCGGTCGCGGGCCTCGCGCTCATCCTCGGGGTCGACCGCTTCATGTCCGAGTGCCGCGCGCTGACCAACTTCATCGGCAACGCGGTCGCGACCATCGTGGTGTCCCGATGGGAAGGGGGCCTGGACCGCCTGCAGCTCGGCTATGCGCTCAACGACACCGCGCCCCCCGACCATGCCGCAGCGCTCGCTCCGGCCGAGGCGCCCTCCGACTGAGGTGCCCCTGAGTCGCTTTGTCGCGGCGGTTTTCCACTGTCCACATCCGCCTGTGGATAGTTTCGCGAAACCGTCTTGCCAGCCTGCGTGCGGGGCGTATCTCAGGACGCGACGCGGGGGCGTCTCCGAGGCGAGTAAGATGCTGCGAGTGAGTTATTCGGATCTGTTCGGGATCCGCCATGAGCGCGAGTGGGAAGAGCATATCGCCGAGGGCGACATGGTCAGCACCGGCTCCAACGCCGGCCCGTTCTTCCGGGTCCTGGCCGTGAACGACAACCGCGCCTGGCTGCGCAACGTGTCGAACGGCATGGACGGGATCGTGGACGTCGCCCGCTGCCGCAAGGTCAACGGCGCGCCGGCGAGCGTCTACCGCGCCGAGGCCTGACCGCCCGGGGCCGCCGCGCCCCCGGGATGCACCCAGCTGTCGAACAGCGGCGCGAGATCCTCGCCGCTCTCCGCCTGCATCGCGCGCTGGAAATCGCGGCTGTCGACGGTGCCGCCCGCGTGCGTGCGCGTGAAGCGCCGCAGCCCCGCCCAGAACGCCGCCTCGCCCATCTTCTGGCGCAACTCGTCCATGAACAGCGCGCCCTTGCTGTAGGTGACCGCCCGCCGGAGCGGCAGCGACGGGTAGGCGCCTGCGTAGGCCAGCGGCTTGTCGAACCCGGCTTCGGCCGCCCGTGCCCGGCGGCCGCGCGCCAGCTCCATCTCCCGGTCGTAGGCCGGCCGGCCCCAGCGCTTCTCCTTCCAGGCCGCGACCATGAACGTCGTGATCCCCTCGTTGAGCCAGAAGTGGTCCCAGCTCTCGTTGGTGACGAGGTTGCCCCACCACTGGTGCGCCAGCTCGTGGGCGATCGCCCAGTCCTCCTGCGGCGTCTCCAGGATCGGCTTCATCGTCGCCTCGCCCAGCAGCGAGAAAGACGACGCTTCCTGCGCCGCACCGCCGGGGACCAGCACCTGCGTGTAGCGGCGGTGGGGGAGCGGCAAGCCCGCCTTCTCCTCGAAGAACGCCAGCATCGCGCCGGTGTCGCGGAACATGGCAGGGACCTGCGCCGCCGCCTCCGCGCTCGACAGCACCGGCAACTCCACGCGCCCGTGCTTCAGTTGCGTCTTCGCGAACCGCCCCGCCGCGAACCCGTACAGGTAGTTCGAGTACGGTCGCCGCTCGCGCCAGCGATGCACCTCGCCCAAGCCGCTGGTGCGGGTCACGCGTCCCGGCTCTCCCGTGGCCACGGTGACGAACCCCGCCGGCACGGTCAGCTCCAGCGAGAACGTCGCCTTGTCGCCGGGTCGATCGATGTCGCAGACGGTCCAGTCGCAGGTGTGATAGGCGGTGTAGAGGCCGTCCTCGACGAAGGTGAGCCCGCGCGACGGCGTGCCGATCTGCGTCGCCTCGACGACGATCCGCTGCCCCGCCTTGAGCGGCCGCGCCGGGATGAAACCGAGCCGGGGACCGGAGCGGTCCACCTGCGCCGGGCGCCCGCCGATCTGGGCGTCGTTCAGCACCATGCCGTTGGCCGTGAACTCCACCCGATCGCCCGGCCGAACGACCCGGAGCGTCAGCCGCGTCCGGCTGGTCACCATCTGCGTCTCGAAGTCGGGCTCCAGCGCGACGTGGTGGTGCAGCACGTCGACCTCCGCCGGTTGCGCCGCCCGCACCGGAACTCCGACTGAAAGGGTGGCAGCGACCAGGCCGGCGATGCCGAGCGCCTTCTTCATCGCGCCGGTCCCTCTGGGATCGGCGGCGCAGGGGCGAGGCCGACGGGCAGCGGCCGTCCCAGCGCTTCCGCCATCGCCCGCTGCGCCACCAGCAGCACCTCGCGCTCCTGCTCGTAGTTGTTCGACAGCACCACCACCGTCACGTCCGCGTCCGGCTGGCAGGTCGCCAGCGCGCGGAATCCCGACCAGCTGCCGGTGTGGAAGACCTGCCGCTCCGGGAATCCGGGCGTCATTCGCATGCCCCTCGGCCCGATGAACACGCCGTAGCCGAACGTCTGCGGCACGCCCAGGCGCTCGCGGGTGACGTAGCGCTCCGGCGCGGCCGCGGCGGTCATCTGGGCGTAGGACTTCGCCGACAGCACCCGTCCCCGGTGCAGCGCCCGGTTCCAGCGGAACAGGTCGTCCACCGTCGAGTAGAGCGCGCCGGACGCGAACACGACGTCCGCCCCTGATTCGCGGCGCGGGATCAGCCCCTCCGCGCCCGCCGAGTAACCGGTCGCCAGCAGCCGTGAGCCGTCGTCCCAGCCGGTGTCCTTCAGCCCGAGCGGCTCGAGCAGGGTCAGGCGCAGGTGCTCCGCGAACGGCCGCGCCGCTGCCCGCTCCACCACGTGGCCCAGCAGATTATAGCCGACGTTGCTGTAGCCGATCCGCTCCCCGGGCTGGAACTCGAGCGGCAGGGCGGCGCTCGCGGCCGTCATCTCCGCCGTGCTCTGCTTCGCCCATCGGACCTTGCTCCAGTCTCGGCGCCTCATGAGGTCCGGCACTCCGGAGGTGTGCGACAGCAGGTGGTGCAGCGTCACCGCCCGCCAGGCCTCCGGGCAGGGCTCGATCCACCTGCATACCGGATCGTCGACGCTCAGCACGCCCTTGTCCTGCAGCTGCAGCACCGCTGCGGCCGTGAACTGCTTGCTCAGCGAGGCGATGCGGAAGCGGCTCTCCGGAGTCAGCGGCTCGCCGGTGCCGCGGTCCGCCAGCCCGTACGCGCCACGGAACAGCACCTCGTCGCCCCGCGCGACCAGCACCGCCCCGCTGAAGCGGTCCGCCGCCGCTTCCGACGCGAGCCACGGCCCGAGCGTCCGCACCTGCGGCGCGGCCGCCGCCGTGCGGGCAGGCTCCGACTCCCGCCGCTCGCACGAAGCCAGCGCCAGCGCCGCGAGCAGCGCCGCCGCTCCGAACGCCAGCCTCACTCCCGCAGCGCGCCGTACTTGAACACGCGGAAGCGCACGGTCTGCTGGTCGCGGATGTTCTTCGCCACCACGCCGTGCAGGTTCTCGTCCCAGCGGGTCCAGCGCTCGATGAAGCGGTCGCTCGCCGCCTTGTCGCCGGCGTGCTGGATCGCCAGCACCTCGCGCAGCAGGTCGCCCACCACGGCGTGGTAGCGGGCGTAGTCGATCGACAGCTCGCCCCGCTCGAACTTCAGCAGGCCTTTGTCGAGGAAGTAGTTCCACTGCATCAGCTGCATGGTCTGGTAGGGCTGGTCCCGCCGCGGCTTCACGTTCTGCAGCACGCGCGCGACGCCGCTGGCGTAGTGGGCCCGCACGCCCTCGTCGGTGTAGTAGCCCTGCTGGCGCAGCATCGGGGCGGCGTAGAGCGACACCAGGTCCGCCTTCATCTCCTCGAGCAGGTTGGCGTTGTCCTGCAGCGCCGCGTCCAGGTCGCGCCCGTCGGCGGTCCTGTCGACGCCGAGGTAGTGGCCCACCTCGTGCCAAAGCGTGCGCTGGAAGTTGGCCTCCGAGGTCAAGTGCGCTTCGAACGGCGCCGCCACCGCCGCCTTCCACGTCCCCCCGGCGCTGGCGAAGATGTCCGGGTTCCGCATGATGTTGGCGCGCAGCAGGATGGTCCGGCCATACCGCCGCGCCAGGTAGGCTTCGTTGGGCAGGATGGTCGCCGTGTTGCCCCCGCGGGACTGCGCGAAGTCGGCCACGACGTCGTATACCCCGACGGGAATATCGTCCCGCACCCGCTTCTTCGCGTCGTACGGCAGCGAGTTCTCCAGCGCCTGGATGCCGGTCAGCGCCTTCCTGAGCGCCTCCGTCTCCTGACGCCGCGTCGCCAGCACGTTCATCGAGAAGTACGTCTTCACGCCGAACAGCTCGTCGTCGTACGTTTCGTAGCCGCCGATCTGGCCGTTCAGGTTCTTGAACCGCCCGGTGATCCAGGCCGCATCCCCGCTCTCGTAGTCGTTGGTCAGCAGGTCGCGCGAACGGTTGCGCAGGTACCGCGCGAACTCCTCGTCGTCCTTCTCCGCCGCGTCGGCCGCCTCGTTCAGCAGCCGGTGCGCGTCGTGCAGATCGTCGGCGTAGGCGAGGGAGTAGGGGACCGCGTAGAGCACCTTGGCGTCAGGCCGCCGCATCAGCGTGATCAGCCGGTCGCGCAGCCCCGGGTGCAGGGTGTGCAGCGCCCGATGCTTGGACAGCGCGTCCATGTCCGCGTGCAGGTTCTCCGCGGTCGCGCGCCGGACCACCGTGCGCGGGTGCAGGATCGCGTCCGCCTGCGCAGGGTTGGCGGCGATGAAGGCGTCGACTTCCGCCTTGGTGATCCCCCACGGCCAGACGTTCCCGCCCGGTGGCCGCATCGGGACGGGGAGGAACGGCTCGCGCGCGTTCTCCAGCGTGGTCGCGATCGGCCCCTGGTTCAGCCGGTACAGCGTCAGCAGGTTCTCCGACCACGGGCGCGAGCCGGCGAGCTTGTCCTGCGCGACCAGCGCCGCGTGCGACGAGATCGCCTGCGGGTGCCGCTGCAGCTCGTAGAGCTGCTGGAAGATCCGGCCGACCTCGATCAGCTTGGCGACGGCGCGCTGCTCGCCCGCGGTCAGGTGCGACACGTCCGGCGACAGCGTCACCGTCTGGGTCTTGGCGATGATCGGCGCGCTCTTCTCCAGCGGCCAGTACCCCGCCGGCTGCGCCTGCGCCGCCGTGGCGGCCAGCATCATCCCGCCGGCGAAAATCAGAGCCTTCACACGCACCTCCACTCCAGGTGCGCGGACCCTAACGGGGGGACGTGGCCCCGCGCTAGAGGTGTTCTGAGACGGCCTGCTCGAGCGCCTTTATCGGTGTGTGCACGTGGTCCTTGTTCAGCTCCGCGGCCACGCGGTGCTTCAGCTCCCCGTTTACGGCCTTGCGGAAGGTCGCCAGCGAGCGCGGGTCGGCCGAGACGATCAGCCGGTCGAAGGCGCCGGCCCGGGCCCGCTTCTCCAGGTGCTGGGTGAACATCTTCACGAACTGCTCTTCGGTCGAGAAGGCGATGTCGCCGCCGCCCATGTCCACCCGCTTCTCCGGCGTGTCGGGCCGCTCCTCGTTGTGCGGCCGCGCGTCCATGCCCTCGCTGTCCAGGTGGCGCAGGTTGCCGTCCTCGCCCTTGGCGTAGACGCGGGCGATCTGGCCGTCGAAGGTCGTCACCCAGGTGGTCTGCTTCCGGTTCGGCATGTGAGCTGAGATCCCTTGCTACTCCGCGGGCGCGCCGCGCGGGCGGGCGCCCGGTCTCCCAAAACCGCCCCTGCCGGGGCGGGGTTCCGCCACGGTCGAGCTAGTCGTCGTCCTCTTCCTCGTACCCCACCAGTCGCAGCGCGCGGGCGGAGTACCCCTCGAGGTGAGCCCAGCGCTCCAGCGCCTCCTCCCGCCCGTGGGTGATCCACAGCTCTCCGGGATCGACGTCGCGCACCGTCTGCGTGAGCTCGTCCCAGTCGGCGTGGTCGCTGATCACCAGCGGCAGCTCGACGCCCCGCTGCCGAGCCCGCGCCCGCACGCTCATCCAGCCGGAGGCGAAGCTCAGCACCGGATCCGGGAAGCGGCGGCCCCAGCGGTCCTGCAGCGCCGAGGGCGGGCCGATCACGATCTCGCCCGCGAAGTCCTTCTTCTCGGCCGTGGTCGCGGCGGCGAGCGGTCCCAGCTCCACCCCGTGCCGCTCGTAAAGCGCGTTCAGCCGGTTCAGCGCTCCGTGCACGTAGATCGTCTTCGTGTAGCCGCCCTCCCGCAGCAGCCGGATCACCCGCTGCGCCTTCCCCAGGGCGTAGGCCCCGACCATGTGCGTGCGCTCGGGGAACTGCTCCACCGACTTCAGCAGCTTGCCGATCTCCTCCGAGGAGTCGGGGTGGCGGAACACCGGCAGGCCGAACGTGGCCTCGCTCACGAACACGTCCGGCTGCTTCACCACCTCGAAGGCGGTGCAGGTCGGGTCCCGCCGCCGCTTGTAGTCGCCGCTGACCACGATGGTGACGCCCTTCCAGCGCACCACCGCTTGCGCGGAGCCCAGCACGTGCCCGGCCGGGACCAGCGTCACGTCCACGCCGTCGCGGTTCACCGTCTCGCCGTAGGGCGCCGGCTGCTTGGTCAGCGCGTGGTCGAGGCCGTAGCGCTCGTCCATGATCGCCAGCGTCTCGGGGGTCGCCAGCACCGTCCCGTGGCCGGAGCGCGCATGGTCGCTGTGCCCGTGGGTGATCACCGCCCGCGCCACCGGCTGCACGGGGTCGATGTAGAAGTCGCCGGGCGCGCAGTAGAGGCCCGCGGGCTTCGGGCAGAGCAGGTCCTGTGGTCGCATTCGGGCCTTACTGTCGCAGGGCGCAGGTGTCGCGGCGACCCCCGCCGCGACGAGACCTAGAGGTAGGCGCTCAGGAGGGCGGCCGCAGGGGGCGGTCGCGCGTAGGGGTTCCATGGGGTCGCTGACTCCCCTTCTGGCGGCACCGCTGCTCGTGCAGCTGCACGTCGCCTTCGGACTGGCCGCCGCGCTCGCCGGCGCGGCTCGCCTCGCGTGGCCCCGCTCCGAGCGCGCGGACCGGATCCTAGGCTGGACCTTCCTGGCGCTGCTCGCGCCCGCCGCGGCCACCGCCGTGCTCCTCTCCCGACCGCCGGGGACGCCGAACCTGTTCGGGCTGACTCTCGGACACGCCTTCGTGGTCGCCACCGTCATCGGCATCGCCGCGGCGATCCGCACTGCGCGACACCCGAACGGCCTGCTCTGGCGGCGCATCGTCACCGCCCTGTTCGCCGGCGTGCTGCTCACCTGCGGCCTGTTCGAGCTCGCCCCCGGCCGCCTGATGCACACGGTCCTCGCGGGCGGCTGATTCCGCGGCTACAAGCCGCCGCCATGAGCGAACCCAAGGCCTGGCTGGACCAGCT
>DASVVG010000188.1:0-16923 GCA_036386655.1 Caulobacteraceae bacterium
AGCGCGAAGCCCGCGGGCCGCCGGGCGAAACTGGCTTCCGCGTAAATCTCCGAGAACGCCGCCTCGATCGACGCGACGTTCCCGCCGTGTCCGTTGAGGAAGTAGAGCCGGTCGAACCCGTGCGCGCTCAACGACATGACCCAGTCGCGGATCACCGCGATGAAGGTGGTCGGACGAAGCGAAATCGTACCGGGAAATCCCAGGTGGTGCTGGGCCATACCGATGTTGAACGTCGGCGCTACCAGCAGGTCCGACCGCTTCTCGGCCTCGTGCGCGATGATCTCCGGGCAGAGGAAGTCGGTGCCGAGCAGGCCAGTGGGTCCGTGCTGTTCGTTCGATCCGATCGGGATCACGACGGTGCACGAGCGCGCCAGCTGCGCTTCGATCTCGGGCCAGCTGGAGAGATGGAGAAGCAAGGGCGGGCTCCTGATGACGAAGGCTCGGCGGCTGCTCTAACGTAGGAACGCTCAGCCGGAGAGCGACATGGACCAGAGCGTGTTTCCCGTTCCCGATGACTGGGCCGCGTCAGCGCAAATGAACGCCGAGGCCTACGCGCAGGCCTACGAAGCCGCGCGCGCAGACCCCGACGCGTTCTGGGGACGCGAGGCGCAGCGGCTCGACTGGATGCGCCCCTTCACGCGCGTGAAGGACACCAGCTTCGCGCGCGAGGACTTCCGCATCCGCTGGTTCGAGGACGGCGTGCTCAACGCCTGCGCCAACTGCGTCGACCGGCACCTGGAGACGCGCGGCGATCAGACCGCGATCATCTGGGAAGGCGACGATCCCGCAGAGTCGCGCGCGATCAGCTATCGCGAGCTGCACGCCGAAGTCTGCCGCATGGCGAACGTGTTCAAGGCGCACGGCGTCGGGCGCGGCGATCGGGTGACGATCTACCTGCCGATGATCCCGGAGGCGGCGTTCGCCCTCCTCGCCTGCGCGCGCATCGGCGCGATCCATTCGGTGGTGTTCGCCGGCTTCTCACCGGACAGCTTGGCGGGGCGGATCAACGACTGCGACTCGAAGCTGGTGATCACCGCCGACGAAGGTCTGCGTGGCGGCAAGCGCGTGCCGCTCAAGGCGAACGTCGACCTCGCGCTGCTTCAGGCGCCGCGCGTCGACCGCGTGCTGACGGTACGGCGCACCGGCGCGACGGTGCAGATGCGCGACGGGCGCGACTTCGACTACGCGAGCGAGGCCGCGAAGGTCTCCGACGACTGCCCGGCCGAGCCGATGGGCGCGGAGGACCCGCTGTTCATCCTCTACACGTCCGGATCGACGGGGAAGCCGAAGGGCGTGCTTCACACCACCGGCGGCTACCTCTTCTGGGCCGCATGGACGCACGAGAAGGTCTTCGATTACCGCCCCGGCCATATCTACTGGTGCAGCGCGGACGTGGGCTGGGTCACCGGCCACAGCTACATCGTCTACGGACCGCTCGCGAACGGCGCGACGACGCTGATGTTCGAAGGCGTGCCGAACTACCCGAGCGTGAGCCGCTTCTGGGAAGTGATCGACAAGCACGGCGTCGAGATCTTCTACACCTCGCCCACCGCCATCCGCTCGCTGATCCGCGAGGGCGAGGAGCCGGTGAAGCGCACGTCGCGCGCCTCGCTGCGCCTGCTCGGCACCGTGGGCGAGCCGATCAACCCGGAGGCGTGGCTCTGGTACCACCGCGTCGTCGGCGACGGCCGCTGCCCCGTCGTGGACACCTGGTGGCAGACCGAGACCGGCGGCGTGCTGATCTCGCCGCTTCCCGGCGCCACCGCACTCAAGCCGGGCTCCGCGACGAAGCCGCTGCCCGGGGTACAGCCGCTGCTCGTCGATGCCGACGGCGCCCTGCTGGACGGCGCGACCGACGGCAATCTCTGCCTCGCCGACAGCTGGCCGGGGCAGATGCGCACCGTCTACGGCGACCACGAGCGCTTCCTGCAGACCTATTTCACCACCTATCCGGGCCGGTACTTCACCGGCGACGGCTGCCGCCGCGACGAGGACGGCTACTACTGGATCACCGGGCGCGTGGACGACGTGATCAACGTCTCCGGCCACCGCATGGGCACCGCCGAGGTGGAGAGCGCGCTGGTGGCGCACCACGCCGTGGCCGAGGCCGCCGTCGTCGGCTTCCCGCACGACATCAAGGGCCAGGGCATCTGGTGCTACGTGACGCTGAAGGCCGGCGAGGCGCCGTCGGACGAGCTCAAGCGCGAGCTGGTGCAATGGGTCCGGCGCGAGATCGGCCCGATCGCCACGCCCGACGTGATCCAGTGGGCGCCCGGCCTGCCGAAAACGCGCTCCGGCAAGATCATGCGCCGCATCCTGCGCAAGATCGCCGAGGGCGAGACGTCCAGCCTCGGCGACACCTCCACGCTGGCCGACCCCTCGGTCGTGGACGACCTGCTGGCCAACCGAGGTCGGTGACCTTACGGAAAGTTCACTTGCGGACCGCCCGACGCGACCCGCAGCCTCCCGCGGCTCTTCAGAGGGACACCACTATGCGTTCACGTACGGGGCTTGCCTGGATCCTGGCGGGCGCGGTCAGCCTGACCGCGCTCGGGACAGCCGTCGCCGCCCAGCCGGCGCGACCGGCCTCCGCCGGCGCGCAGCCGGCCTCGATCGCGGTGCCGCCGATCGACTTCACCCAGCGCACGCTCGCCAACGGCATGAAGGTCTACGCGATCCGCGACCCGCGCACGTCCGGCGTGACCGTGCAGATGTGGTACGACGTCGGCGGCAAGGACGACCCGCAGAACCGGACCGGTTTCGCCCACCTGTTCGAGCACATCCTGAGCCGCGTCACGATCAACATGGCGCCCGGCCAGATCAGCCGGATGGTCGAGGACGCCGGCGGCGCGCGCAACGCCTCCACCTGGACCGACTTCACCAACTACTTCGAGATCGTCCCCGCCAACCAACTCGAGGCGATGATCTGGACGCACGCCGAGCGCATGGGCCGGTCGGTGCTCGACGAGAGCGTGTTCAACGCCGAGCGCGACATCGTGAAGGAAGAGCTGCGCCTGCGCGTGCTCTCGCCGCCGTACGGACGGCTCGCCTACACCTTGCCCTACGTCCACTCGTTCGAGACGCACCCGTACAAGCGGCCCGTCATCGGCAGCATCGAGGATCTCGACGCCGCCAAGCTCGAGGACGCTCGCGCGTTCCACGAGAACTTCTACCGCCCGGACAACGCGACGCTGATCGTGGCGGGCAACTTCGACCCGGCTCGACTGAACGCCTACGTCGACAAGCACCTCGCGCCGATCGCCCGCCCGTCCAAGCCGATCCGGCGCTACAACATGGTCGAGCGTCCCCGCACGACGGCGCGCTCCATCACCGAATACGCGCCGAACGTTCCGCTTCCGGCCGTGTTCTTCTCGTGGCCGACGGTGAAAGTCGCCCACCCCGATACGCCTGCGCTGATGGTCCTCGACGCGATCCTGTCGGGCGGCCGCTCGTCGCGGCTGTACCAGTCGCTGGTGTACGATACGCAGCTGGCGCAGAGCGCGAGCAGCTCGCTGGACAACCACGAGGACGCCGGCTTCTTCTCCGCAACCGCAACGCTTGCGGCCGGCAAGAAGGTCGAGGACGCCGAAGCCGCCTTGGCCGCCGAGATCGCGCGGGTGCGCGACGCCCCCGTCTCGGCGGAGGAGCTGGCGGAGGCCAAGACCGGCTTCCTCTCCAACGCGCTGTTCGAGCGGGAGACCGCCCAAGGCAAGGCGTTCGCGCTCGGCCAGTCGCTGGTCAGCACCGGCGATCCGAGATGGGGGGACAAGAACCTGGCCGCCGTCTCGCGGGTGACCGCGGCGGACGTGCAGCGGGTCGCGCGCAAGTACCTGCGCGACGACGTGCGGCTGTCGATGCGCTACCTCGACGAGTCCGCGCGTCCGGGCCAGCAGGCGTCCACCACCGCCGCCCCCAAGGGCACGGCGATCGGCATGACCTATCCGCCCGCGACGCGAGCGCCCAACCAGCCGGCGGCCGATGCGCAGCGGCAGGCGCCGCCGCCGCCTTCGGTTGCGCCCGTGACGGCCACGCCCACCTTCGCCGAGCGCCGGCTGCCCAACGGCCTGCGGGTGGTGGTCGCGAAGTCGACGGACGTGCCGGTGGTGAACTTCAACATGGTGTTCTCCGGCGGGGCGGCGGCCGACCCGGCACAGCGCCCTGGACTCGCGAGCCTCACCGCGAACCTCGTGGACGAGGGCACACGGACGATGTCGGCGACCCAGCTCGCCGCCAGCACGGAGGCGCTCGGGGCGAGCCTCGGCGCCAGCGCCGGCCCCGACAGCTCCACGCTGTTCATGGACGCGCCGACCGCCAACGCGGAGGCCGCCGGCCGCCTGATGGCCGAGGTGGCCATGGCGCCTGCGTTCGCGCCTGACGAGCTGGAGCGACAGCGACGCCGCGTCCTCGACAGCCTCGCGGTCAACATGCGCAACCCGGGCTTCGTGGGCAGCCAGACCGTGGCCCGCGTGCTGTACGGGGGAGCGCCTTACGGGGCGCCCGTGATCGGCACCGAGGCCTCCTTGTCCGCTATGACGCGGGACGAGATCGCCGGCTATCACCGCCGCTGGTGGCGGCCGGACAATGCGACGCTGGTCATCACCGGCTCGCTGGCGCCGGAGGCCGGGTTCGCGCTTGCCGAGCGTCTGTTCGGCAGCTGGCGTGCTCCGGCCGAGCCGCTGCCTCCGGGCCTCACAGGGCGGGCGGGTGCGGCTCCGGCCCCACGGGTCGTGGTCGTCGACATGCCGGCGGCCGGCCAGGCGGCGGTGACGGTCGCGATGCGCGCGATCGAGCGGAAGGACCCCGATTACTACCCGCTCCTCGTCGCCAACAGCGTGCTGGGCGGATCGTCCACCGCCCGCCTCTTCCAGGAGGTGCGGGTGAAGCGGGCGCTGAGCTACGGCGCCAACAGCGGTCTGGTCGCCCGTCGCGAGGAGGGCTTCCTCACCGCCTCCGCGCAGACCAAGCACGAGACCGCCGACGAAGTGGCGGACGTGATCCTGGCGGAGATCACCCGCCTGGCCCGCGAGCCCGTTGACGCGGAGACGATCGGCAAGCGTCAGACTTTCATCACCGGCAACACGGCGCGGCAGGTGGAGACCACCGGCGGCCTCGGCGGCTTCCTCGCCAACCTGGTCGCCCAGGACGTGCCGCTGGAGGAGTTCAACCGCTTCGCCGGCAACGTGCGCGGCGTCACCGCCCAGCAGATCGGCACGTCCGTGGCGTCCGAACTCGACCCGAGGCAGGCCAGCATCGTCATCGTCGGCGACGCCAAGGCCTTCCTGCCGGCGCTGCGCGAGAAGCACCCGAACGTCGAGGTGATCCCGTTCGATCAGCTCGACCTCGGGTCGGCCACGCTGCGTAAGGGGGGTTAGCGGCCCAGCGTTTCCTTCACCGCGTCGATCCGCTTCGAGGCTTCGGCCTTGGACAGATCCTCGGCGAAGGCGTCGGGCTGGTCCGCCGCCTCGGTCAGCGTCTTCAGGTAGGAGGCCTGGGCGCCGGTCATCGGTTCGTCGCCGGTGACCCAGTCGTCCGGGTCCTTCTGGGTGTTCGAACCCGGATCGGGATCGAGCTTGGGGTTGTGCGGCTCGTGCCGGGCGTCGGCCATGACTAACTCCTGGTGGACTGCCGTTGATGTTCACTAAACGTTCTGTTCCGGTGCGGGTTCCGCTCGCGTAGCCTGCCGCCGCTCCCGGAGACCACCGAATGAAGTCCGTGCTCGCCGCCGCCGTCTGCGCCCTCGCCCTGTCCGGCCTGCCCGCGGCGGCCCAGCCGCCCGCGCGCGCGGCCGCCGCCGTCCAGGTGCCCGACATCGCCTATCGGGAGCGGACGCTGCCGAACGGGCTGCGGGTGTTCACGGTGCAGGACCGCTCGACGCCCAACGTCGCCGTGCAGGTGTTCTACGGCGTCGGCGCCAAGGACGACCCGGCCGGGCGTTCCGGCTTCGCGCACCTGTTCGAGCACCTGATGTTCAAGCGCACGCGCAACATGCCCGACGAGATGGTCGACCGGCTGACGGAGGACGTAGGCGGCTACAACAACGCGACCACCGGCGACGACTTCACCAACTACTACGAGGTCGTCCCGGCCAACCACGTGGAGCGCATCCTCTGGGCCGAGGCCGAGCGCATGGGCGGCCTCGTCGTCGACCAGGGCAACTTCGCCTCCGAACGCGACGTGGTGAAGGAGGAGCTGCGCTCGCGCGTGCTGGCCAACCCGTACGGCCGCTTCTTCCAGTACATCATCCCGCAGGCGTCGTTCTCGGCCCACCCCTACGCCCGCGCCGGGATCGGCAGCCTGGAGGACCTCGACGCGGCGACGCTCGACGACGTCCGCCGCTTCCACGCCACCTACTATCGGCCCGACAACGCCGTGCTGATCGTGTCCGGCAACTTCGACGAGGCGGCGCTGGACCGCTGGGTCGACCGGTACTTCGGCCCCATCGAGCGACCCGCCGCCGTGCTTCCCCGCGTCACCGCCGTCGAGCCGGCTCGGGCCGGACCGCGCACGGTGACCGGCTACGGCCCCAACGTGCCGCTGCCCGCGCTGGCGATCACCTATCCCGCGCCGCCCGCCAACCACCAGGACGCCGCCGCGCTGTCCGTCCTCGACGCGGTGCTGTCCGCCGGCGAGAGCTCGCGGCTCTACGAGACGCTCGTCTACGAGCAGCAGCTCGCGCAGAACGCCTTCTCCAGCGCCGACCTGCGCCAGCACCCGGGCCTGTTCTGGCTCGGCGCCATCATGGCCAGCGGCAAGAGCCTCGAAGAGGGCGAGCGCGCCCTGCTGGCTGAAGCCGAGCGCGTACGGACGCAGCCGGTCACGCCCGAGGAGCTGGCCGAGGCGAAGACGGAGTTCACCGCCGCCGCGCTGCGCGAACGCGAAACCAACGAGGGCAAGGCCGAAGCCATCGGCGTCGCGGTCGCGGTCGAGGGCGACGCGGCCAAGGTCAATACGGCACTCCGCGAGATCCAGGCGGTCACCGCCGCCGACGTGCAGCGTGTCGCCCGCCAGTACCTCGACCCGGAGAAGCGGGTCGTCGTCCTATACCTGCAGCAACCCGCTGGCGGCGCCGCGGCGGCGGCCGCCGCAACGACCTCGCCGCAGGTCATCGCCTCCGCGATGACCGGCACGCCGCGCATCGTCGAGGCCCTGCCGGCCGGCCAGCGCGCCGCTCCTCCGGCCGTCGGTCCGGCGGTGCAGGTCGCCATCCCGACCCCGGCCGAGCGCACGCTCGCAAACGGCCTGCGCGTGATCGTGGCCACCGACCGTGACCTGCCGCTGACCACCGCCCGCCTGCTCGTGCGCAACGGCGCCGAGGTCGATCCCGACCCGCTGTCCGGCTTAGCGCTAATCACGGCCGAGCTCGCCGCTAAGGGCGCTGGCGGCCGCTCGGCGGTGCAGATCGCCGAAGCCGTAGAGCAGCTGGGCGGCTCGCTCAGCTCCGGCGCCGCCTGGGACGGCTCGTCGGTGACGCTGAACGTGCTGGGCCCGAACCTAGAGCCCGGCGCCGCGATTCTCGCAGACGTGGTTCGCCGGCCGACCTTCGAGGCGGAAGAGCTCGAGCGGCTGCGCCAGCAATCGCTCGACGCGCTGGCGGTGGCCATGAAGTCCCCAGGGTCGGTCGCTGGCCTGGTGGTCGGCCCTGCGATGTTCGGGGGGCGGCTCTACGACCATCCCGCCTCGGGGACCGCGCAGTCTCTGAAGAGGATCACGCGAAACGACGTAGAGGCCCTGCACCGCGCCTGGTGGCGGCCGGACAACGCCACCCTGATCCTGACCGGCGACGTCACGCCCGAGGCGGGCTTCGCCCTCGCCCAGCGGCTGTTCGGGGATTGGGCCCGTCCCGCCGCACCGCTGCCGGTCCTTCCGCTGGCGTCCGCACCGGTCGGGGAGACGCAGCCACGCGTCATCGTGGTGGACATGCCGGAGTCGGGGCAGGCCGCCGTCTACCTGGCCAAGCCGGGGCCGCGCCGCTCGGACCCGCGCTACTACACCGCCCTCGTGGCCGACAGCGTGCTGGGCGGCGGCTACTCCGCGCGCCTGAACCAGGAGATCCGCATCCGGCGGGGCCTCAGCTACGGCGCCCGCAGCTTCGTCGACACGCGCCGCAACGCCGGCCTGGTGGGCGCGGTGCTGCAGACCAAGAACGAGTCCGCGGACGAGGTGGTGGACGTGCTCCTGGCCGAGGTCGAGCGGCTCGGTGACGAGCCGGCGACGGATCGGGAGCTCGGGCCTCGCAAGGCGGTGCTGACCGGCGAGTTCGGACGGGAGCTGGAGACCAGCGGCGGCCTCGCCGGCCTGCTCAGCGGGCTGGCGCTGCACGGTCGCCCGCTGTCGGAGATCAACGCCTACCTGCCCGCCATCGAGGCGGTGGGCGCGGAGGACGTGCGGCGCTACGCCGACACGGCGCTCTCGCCGGAAGGCTCCACCATCATCGTCGTGGGAGAGGCGAAGCAGTTCGTCGGACCGCTCCGCCGCCGGTTCTCCGACGTGCGGGTGATCCCGATCGACAAGCTGAACCTGGACAGCCCGACGCTGCAGGAGTGACGAACAGCGTCGAGGTCTGCGTCGTCGGCGCCGGCGCGGCGGGGCTCGCCGCGGCCCGGCGCCTGCGCGCCGGCGGCGCCGACGTGCTCGTGGTGGAGGCGCGCGACCGCGTGGGCGGCCGGGCGCACACGGCCACGCTCGGCGGCTTCGACGTGGACCTGGGCTGCGGCTGGCTGCACTCGGCCGACCAAAATCCGTGGACCAGCCTGGCCGAGAAGCTGGGCCTGCAGATCGACCGTACGGCGCCGCCGTGGGAGACGCCGGCGTTCGGCGACCAGGGGCGGGACGAGCGCGCCGCCTTCCGCGAAGCCTTCGCCGCCTTCGATGCGAAGGTCGAGGAGGTCGCCAGAACAGGGCACGACCGCCCGGCTTCCGAGCTTCTCGAGGACGGCGGGCGCTGGAACACCGTGCTGGACGCGGTCTCCACCTGGTACAGCGGCGCCGAGCTCGACCGCATCTCCGTGCTCGACTACGCCGCCTACGCCGACGACGACGTGAACTGGCGCGTCGTCGAGGGCTACGGCGCGACCGTGCAGGCCTACGGCGAGGGCGTCCCCGTCCGGCTCGGCGTCGCGGTCGAGACCATCGACCGCTCGGGTGCGCGACTGCGGCTGGCCACGTCCGGAGGCGAGCTGTTCGCCGATCAGGTGGTGATCGCCGTCCCCACCCCGATCCTGGCCGACGAGCGCCTCAAGATCACGCCGCCGCTGCCGGAGAAGATCGAGGCCGCCGCCGGCCTGCCGCTAGGCCTCGCCGACAAGGTCGTCCTGCGGCTCGACCGGCCCGACCTGTTCGAGCCGGACACCGGCCTCTTCGGCCGGACCGACACGCTGGAGACGGGCAGCTACCACCTGCGCCCGTTCGGGCGTCCTCTGGTGGAGGCCTTCCTCGGCGGCCGCTGGGCGCGGGCGCTGGAGGCGGAGGGCCCCGGCGCCTCGGCCGCCTTCGCCATCGAGGAGCTGTCGGCCGTGTTCGGCTCGGACCTTCGCAAGCGGCTGGTCCCGCTGGCCTCCACCGCCTGGGGAGCCGATCCGTTCGCGCTGGGCTCCTACTCGCACGCCCTGCCCGGCTGCGCCGGCGCGCGCGAGGTGCTGGCCCGGCCCGTGGAGGACCGGCTGTTCTTCGCGGGAGAAGCGTGTTCGCGCGACGCCTTCTCGACCGCGCAAGGCGCTTACGCCACCGGGATCGCCGCCGCGGAACAGGCGCTCCGCGCCTCCGGCAAGCTGGCGCCCGCCGACTAGGGCTTCTGCGCCACCATCAGCAGGAAGGGCGCGGGCGGCACGTCGCCCTCGAAGTGCAGCGACCCCATGCAGGTGACGATGCGCCGCTCGCGGTTCTTGAACGCCGCGTTGATCTCATAGTCGACGTGCTTGGTGGGCAGCATCGACCGGTCCACATGCTCGAAAAAGGCGCGCACCACCCGCACGGGCGTGTCGTTCATCAGCTCGTCGTGCGCCTCGAACTCGTAGGAGCCGTCCCGCCCGGTTTCCGCGTCCAGCATCCGGGCCAGGTAGATCGCCATGCTCGCCTCCGTGTCGCGCCCCGGATAGCGGCGTTCGCCTCAGCCCGCCAGACAGATCACCTGCGCCACCTGCCGCTCGCGGCGGAGATCGTCGGCCACGTCGCCGTAGTTCTGCACCGAGAGCGCCGCCCCCGGCGCGGTGCTGTCCGGCGGCGCCCTCCGCAGGGCCTGCACGAAGGTCTCCGGCGCGGTCGTATAGATGCGGCCCCGCCGAGGCGCCTCCGCGACCGTGACGCCGACCGCGCGTCCGGTGGCGTCCAGCGCCGGCGCGCCGGACAGCCCGGCCAGGCTGCCGGAGAGCCCGCGCGAGCGGCCGGTCTCGGCCCACGCGAGCACCGGCTCCGCCCGCTCCCCGCGGCCGACCACCACCAGCGTCTCGCGCCCGATCAGGCGCGAGGTGGCCTCGCCCGGCCGACCCTGCGGGAAACCGATGTGGAAGGCCCGCTGCCCCTGCCGGAGCGCCGCCGGGGCGGGCGTCACCGGCAGCGGCTCCACCCCTCCGCGCGTGGTCAGCACGGCGAGGTCGGCCTGCGGGTGGATGGTCCAGTCGGCGCGGATCACGCGGCCGCGCCCCGCCACCACGCCAACGAGCCCGCAGCCCTCCACCACGTGGCGCGCGGTGAGCCAGACGCCGCGGTCGTCCACGATGAAGGCGGTGCCTACGCCGTCGTGCGCCTCCGTGGGCGCCTCGACCATCACCTGCGGGTCGAAGCGGCTGGCGCCGCGCAAGGCGGGGCCGACGCCCTCCTCCTCGGCCGGGATCGGAACGGCAGGCGAGCGCGGAGCTTCGGCGTTCTCGCGCCGGCCGCGCACGACCAGCACGATCATCACGACGACCGCGAGGTAGGCGATCCAGTCCGGAAAGCCGCGCTTCACCCGATCATACCGCCAGCGGCACGCCCGCCACGGCGCCCGCCAGCACGACGGCCGTCGCCAGCTTCACGCAGGCCAGGAAGGTCGCCGCCGACACCTCGCCGGCCTGGATGCGACGGGGCAGCCCCTGCAGCACCCAGTCGGTGAAGCGGAACACGAACAACTGCACCGCGATGACGGCCACGCCCCACAGCACCAGCTCCAGCTCGCCGTTCGATGCGGCCAGCGAAACGGAGAGCGGGATCGCGAGGCCCACGAGCACGGACCCTAGCGAGATCGCGGCGGCCGTGTTGCCCTCGCGGATCAGCTGGATGTCCTTGTACGGCGTCAGCAGCGCGTAGAGGCCCGCGCCCAGCGCGAGCAGGGCCACCGTGATCCCGCCGTGCAGCAGGGTCAGGGGAAAGCCGGTGGCGAAGGCTTGGACTTCCGGATTCATGGCCGCTCCCTCAACGCACGAGCGGCCTGTTAGCAGCGCGCCCTAGGTGACCGCCAGCTTGCGGCGCTCGCTGGCGCGCATCTTCTCGCTCTCGCTCTTCAGCTGGCCGCAGGCGGCGAGGATGTCGCGGCCTCGCGGGGTGCGGATCGGCGAGGCGTAGCCGGCGCGGTTGATCACCGCCGCGAAGCGCTCGATCGCGCCCCAGTCGGAGCACTCGTACCGGGTGCCGGGCCACGGGTTGAACGGGATCAGATTGATCTTGGCCGGGATGCCCTTGAGCAGCTGCACCAGCGCCTTGGCCTCCGCCGGGCTGTCGTTGACGCCTTTCAGCATCACGTACTCGAACGTCACCCGCCGGGCGTTCGACAGGCCGGGATAGCTGCGGATCGCGTCCATCAACTCGGCGATCGGGTACTTCCTGTTGAGGGGCACCAGCTCGTCGCGTAGGTCGTCGTTGGTGGCGTGCAGCGAGATCGCCAGCATCGCCTGCGTCTGCTCGCCGAGCCGCTTCAGCTCCGGCACCACGCCGCTGGTCGACACTGTGATACGGCGGCGCGAGAGCGCGATGCCCTCATTGTCGCTGATCACGTCCATGGCGTTGGCCACGTTGTCGAGATTGTAGAGCGGCTCGCCCATGCCCATGAACACGACGTTGGACAGGCGGCGGTCCTCCTTCGGCGAAGGCCATTCGCCGAGGTCGTCGCGCGCCACCTGCACCTGGGCGGTGATCTCCGCGGCGGTGAGGTTGCGGACCAGCTTCTGCGTGCCGGTGTGGCAGAAGGTGCAGTTCAGCGTGCAGCCGACCTGGCTCGACACGCACAGCGCGCCAGCCCGGCCCACGTCGGGAATGTAGACGGTCTCGGCTTCGATGCCGGGCGCGAAGCGGATCAGCCACTTGCGGGTGCCGTCCTTCGACACCTGCTTGTCGGCGATCTCGGGCCGGGCGATCACGAACCTGTCCGCCAGCGCCGCGCGGGTGTCCTTCGCCACGTCGGTCATGCGGTCGAAGTCGGTGAGGCCGTAGTGGTGGATCCAGCGCCAGAGCTGGTTCGACCGCATCCGCGCCTTCTCGGGCGCGCAGATCTCCGCCTCGACGAGCGCGCTCGCGAGCTCCGGCCGGGTGAGCCCGGCCAGGTTCAGCGGCGCCGCCGGTTTCGGCGCGCCGCGGGAGAGGTCGAGCGTCACGCTCACGGAGGTCCCCACGCTGCAGCGGGGAATATAGGGGCGGCTCCCCTGCGCCCCAACCCGCCGCAAGAACCGGGTCGCGACGGCTCCTGCAGCGGGCCATGCTCCTCTGCAGGAGGTGAGCCATGTTCCGTGTGATCGCCCTCGATCCCGAGCCGTTCGACCCGTTGTTCGACCTGTCGGAGGCGGACCTCGCCGCCCGCGGAGCCCGGCGGCTGTCGGCTGGTGAGAACTGGCCCTGCCGCGTCTCGCTGGACGAAGCGCAGCCCGGCGAGCCGGTCCTGCTGATGAACCACCAGCATCAGCCGGCCGACACGCCTTACCGGTCCAGTCACGCGATCTTCGTGACCCGCCGGACGCAGCCGGGGCGGCCGGGGCCGGGCGTCGTACCGCCCGCCCTGGCGCGGCGGCCGCTCTCCGTCCGGGCATTCGACCCCGATCACATGATGATCGACGCGGACCTCACGCCGGGAGAAGACGCGGCCGCCCTGTTCGAGCGCCTGCTGGCCGACCCGCGCGCCGCCTATCTGCAGGCGCACTACGCCCGGCGCGGCTGTTACGCCGCGCGCGTCGAGCGGGCTTAGTCCTCGAAAGCCGCCGAAGTGATCCGGCCGTCCGGATACAACGCCGCCCGCTTCATGCCCTGGCTATTGTAGGGCATGGCGATCTCGCCGCTCCGGGTGACGGCGATCAGGCCTCCGTCGCCGCCGAGCGCCCCGATCTGGTCGAGCGGGCCGCGCGCCGCGGTGGGCAGGTCCTCGCCCGCCCAGCGCAGCCTGTGCGCCACCTGCACGGCCGCGGCGGTGCGGATAAAGAACTCGCCGGTGCCCGTGGAGCTCACCGCCACCTGATCGTCGGCCCAGCTCCCGGCCCCGGTGAGCGGCGTGTCGCCGACGCGTCCGGGCAGCTTGTCGAAGACGCCGCCGGTGGAGGTCGCCGCCGCCAGCCGGCCCTCGGCGTCGAGGACGACGCAGCCGACGGTGCCGTGGGCGAGGTCCGAGCGGCCGGCGCCGGGCGCGTGGTTGTCCTCTTCCGCTCCGGCGCGGGTGAACCAGGCGTCGGGATCGCCGATCTGCTCGAGCCGCTGCTCGGCGGCGAAGTCCGCCGCCCCGGCGCCCGCCAGCAGCACGTGCGGCGTCTGCTCCATCACGGCCCGAGCCGCCGCGATCGGACTCTGGAAGCCCTGCAGCGCCGCGACGGCGCCCGCCCGCCCGGTGGGGCCGTCCATCAAACTGGCGTCGAGTTCGTACTCGCCCTTGGTGTTGGGCGAGGAGCCCCGCCCCGCGACGTAGAGGCCGGACGCCTCCAGCTCCCGCACCGTCTCCACGACCACGTCGAGCGCGGATGCGCCCGCCCGCAGCCGGTCCCGCGCCGCCTCGACCAGCCCGCGCATGTGAGCGATCTCGCGGCTGTAGTCGCGTCCGCGTCGCGCGCCCGCGCCGCCGTGCAGGGCCAGGGCTACAGGTGCCGCCAAGGTGCTCTCCCGAAGTTGCGCGCCGCCCTGCGGCGTCGTAGCCCCATGCGTCGTCGGCCGCGCCGACGCAAGCGGGGCGGCGAGTGGCTCTGAGCATCGATCCAGCGTTGAGGCCCGAGCGGCTGGCGGCGGCCTTCGCCCGCCACGGCCGGATGCACGTGCCGGGCTTCCTGCCTCCCCCCGAGGCCCTGCGCGTGGGCGAGGCGCTGGCCCGCGAGGCTCGCTGGCGGCGCGCCGTCAACCAGGGGGAGAAGACCTGGGACCTGCCGCTGGACCAGCTCGCCGCCCTCTCGCCCGAGGACCAGGCGAAGCTCGACGCCGCCGCCCACACCGGCGCGGCGCAGGGCTTCCAATTCCTGTTCGACACCTACCGGCTGAGCGACGAGGTCGACGCCGGACGCGGCGCCAGGGACGCGCTGGAGGAGGCCTATCGCTTCCTCAACGGCGAGGTCTTCCTGAGCTTCGTGCGCGCGCTCACGGGCGACACGCGTCCGGCATTCTGCGACGCCCAGGCGACGCGCTACCTCCCCGGGCACTTCCTCACCGCCCACGACGACGACGTGCAGGGCAAGGGCCGCCTCTACGCCTACGTCCTGAACTTCACGCCCGAGTGGATGCCGGACTGGGGCGGTCTGCTCCTCTTCCTGGACCAGGACGGGCACGTGGCGGAGGGCTACACGCCGAGTTTCAACGCGCTGAACATCTTCCGCGTCCCCCAGCGTCACACCGTATCAATCGTGGCGCCCTTCGCACGCCGTCCGCGCCTGTCGATCACCGGCTGGGTGCGCGCGTGACGCCGCTCCGCATCGCGCCGGGCTTCGATCCCCGCACCGGTCAGGCGGCGTTCAAGCGCTTCGGGCGGCTGCACATCCCGGATTTCCTGACCGCCCCGTCGGCCCGTGCGCTGGCCGACACCATCGTCCGCGTGACGCCGTGGATGCGCACCATCAACCGGGGCTCCGACAGCTTCGAACTGCCGGTCGCTGAGGTGGAGGCCTATCCGCCGGAAGAGCAGCAGGCCTTCGCGAACGTGGTCTACGGCGAGGCCCGCCGGGGCTTCCAGTTCCTCTACGACCGCTGGCGGCTGAGCGTGTTGGCCGAGGCGGGGGAGCCCGTGCCGCCGGGGCTGCGGGCCGCCTATGACTTCCTGAACGGGCCCGAGTTCCTGGGCTTCGCCCAAGCGCTCACCGGCGACACCCGGCCGACCTTCGTCGACGCGCAGGTCACCCGCTACCTGCCGGGGCACTTCCTCACGTCCCACAACGACAGCAAACCCGATGCGGGACGCCTGTACGCCTACGTCCTTAATCTCAGCCCGGAGTGGCGCGCCGACTGGGGCGGACTGCTGCTATTCCTCGACGAGGACGGCCACGTGGCCGAGGGCTACACCCCGGCGTTCAACGCGTTGAACATCTTCCGCGTGCCGGCGAACCACGCCGTCTCCATCGTCGCTCCCTTCGCCGACGCGCCCCGGCTGGCGATCACGGGCTGGATTCGGCATGGAAGCGTGCGCTAGCGTCCCGGCCCCTACGGAGAGCGCCCGATGAAAGCCCTTCTGAGCAAGGCGCCCGGCGGACCGGACAGCCTCGTGCTCGAGGACATGGCCAACCCCGCCGCCGAGCTCGGCGAGGTGGTGATCTCCGTCAAGGCGTGCGGGGTGAACTACCCCGACGTTCTAATCATCAAGGACGAATACCAGTTCAAGCCGCCGCGGCCCTTCTCCCCCGGCGGCGAGATCGCCGGGATCGTCGATGTGGTCGCGGAGGACGTGACCAGCTTCAAGCCCGGCGACCGTGTGCTGGCCGTGACCGGCTGGGGCGGCATGGCCGAGAAGGCGGACGTCCCGGCGAACCGCTGCGTGCCGCTGCCCGACGGTATGCCGTTCGATGAGGGCGCCGCCTTCCTGATGACCTACGGCACCGCCCATCACGCGCTGAAGGACCGGGCGAAGCTCCAGCTGGGCGAAACCCTGCTGGTGCTTGGTGCCGCCGGGGGCGTGGGTCTCGCCGCGGTGGAGGTCGGCAAGGCCATGGGCGCCCGGGTGATCGCCGCCGTCTCCAGCGACGAGAAGGCGGAGCTGGCCCGCGCCAAGGGCGCCGACGGGAGCGTGGTCTATCCCTCGGGCATGCTCAGCGACGCCCGCTCCGTGGCCGACGCGCTGAAGGGGGCCGTGGGCGAAGGGGGCGCGAACGTGATCTTCGACGGCGTCGGCGGCGACTACTCCGCCTGTGCCCTCCGCGCCATCGCGTGGGAGGGACGGCACCTGGTGATCGGCTTCCCCGCCGGCATCCCGAAGGTGCCTCTGAACCTGCCGCTGCTGAAGGGCGCGTCCGTGATCGGCGTGTTCTGGGGCGCCTTCGTGGAGCGCGAGCCCGCCCGCCACGCGCAGAACCTGCGGGAGCTGCTGGAGCTGTACGCCGCCGGCACGATCCGGCCTCACATCTCGGCCCTCTACCCGCTGGCGGAGGGCGGACAGGCCATCCGCGACCTGGCCGACCGCAAGGCCACGGGCAAGATCGTCGTGGTCATGGAGTAGCCGCAGGGCCCCTCACCGCCTATATCGCCCGGCTCTCCCGCCGGTCCCCTCATGCTCCAGATCAACGACCTCGTCTTCGACGCCTGGGGCCGCCGCTTCTTCGACGGCGCGACCGTCGCCCTGCCCGTGGGCGCCAAGGTGGGCCTGGTCGGCCGCAACGGCATCGGCAAGTCCACCCTGTTCAAGCTGATCACCGGGGAGCTGGTCCCCGGCGGCGGCAGCGTGTCGCTGCCGCGCCGCGCCCGCATCGGCGCCGTGGCCCAGGAGCACCCCGCCCCGCCGGTGAGCCTGCTCGCCACCCTCCTCGAAGCCGACGAGGAGCGCGCCTCGCTCACCGCCCGCCTCGACACGGC
>DASVVG010000189.1:0-2120 GCA_036386655.1 Caulobacteraceae bacterium
CCGTGCGTGCAGTCGCATGACACTCTGATCTCACCCCTCCACTCCCAGGGGGGAAGTCCACGCCGCGCGCAAGCGCGGTCCAGGAGGCCGCGCAGCGGCCCCGGCGCTCTGCGCCGGCGCGCAGCGTCCTGGACGGCGCGAGCACGGTGCTATGCTCGAGCCGGTCGGAAAGGCGCGCGTCGCGCCTGGGCTCGGTGGCGCTTCTCGATCACCTACCGCGCGCTTGACAGCGGGTAGGGATACCGTTGGCGAAGTCGGGCGACTACGCGGCGAGGGCGGCGAAGCGCGACACCCGCGTGGGTGCGAGTGGGCGGCCCGCGAACCAGGCGGCGAGCCGGTCGAGGTTGATGGCCGCCGCGGTCGCGAGGTGCTGCAATGCGGTCTTCGCCAGGCCGCGGTAGCGCGCCTGGCGCAGCCCGAACACACGCACGCCCTGCGACATCGTGGCCTCGATGCCCTGCCGCGCGGCGTAGAGCCTGCGGTACGCGTCCGTACCCTGCCGTAGCCTCGCGCCCACGAGCGCCTCGTGCTCGCGCCGGGAGTGGAGGTTCAGGTGGCGCCCGCGCGTGGCCGAGCGCGTGCAGCGGGCCCGCGACGGGCAAGGACGGCAGTCGGCGAGCCGGAAGCGCACCTGCACGAAGGCGTCCCTGTGCGGACGTGTGCTGTTGCGGTAGCTCGCCCAGCTCGCGCTCCGCTTGCCCTCCGGGCAGCGCGCCACCCGTTCGTCCCAGTCCACGGCGAAGTCGGCCGCGTCGAAGGCGCCCTCGACCAGGCCCTGCCAGCTCCGGTCTCGGTGCTGCGGGCCGATCAGGTCGATGCCGTACCGCTCGCGTGCCGCGATGAGCAGATCGGCGCCCATGTAGGCGGTGTCGGCCAAGTGCTGGGAAGGCGCGAGGCCCTTGGCGGCCAGCGCCGAGTGGATCGGCGTGGTCCGCACGGCCTCGTGCACGGCGGCGTCGGTGGTGTCGGCGTGCACGACCAGCCGCGGCGCATGCTCGTCGCAGGTCTCGGTGAGGTGGGCCACGTAGCCGACCCACTCGCGGCCGCCGCGGGTCCGGCGGAAGCGCGCGTCGGGGTCGTAGGGCGACTCGAGCGGAGCCCCGGCCTGACCGCCAGGGCGGGCCGTGCGCAAGTCGCGGAAGCGGATACCCGGAGCGACGCCGCCGCCCGCGTCGCCTCCGCCGGTCCCCGCGCGCTCGTAGTGCCTGGCCCATACGCGCCGCAGCACCGCGACCGCGGGCAGCGCCGGGAGCTCTGCGGGCGTGCCGGGCCGGTCGAGTGCGTCCTGGAGCAGATAGCCGTCCGCCCCGACCTGCACGGCGTAGGCCTCGCGCTTGGCGGCACTCTCCGGCAGGCGGGCGTTCTCGACCCGGCGGTCGTAGCGCTCGTGCCAGTCCGCGGGCGCCACGGCGCGCAGCCACCCCGGCGCGGCCGCGGCGATGGCGTTCAGCGCCGCCCGCAGCGTCTCGCCCGCCAGCTCCAGCCGGTTCAGCGTGCGGATGGCGGCCAGCACGTGGGTGCTGTCCGTGCGCTGCCGCCCGCGCGCCTTGAGCAATCCCTCCTCGCGCGCCGCCTCCAGCACGCGGGCGAGCAGGCGCTCGGTGGCCCCGTGCTCGAGCAGCCGGCCGCGGAACTCGCACAGGACGCTGTGGTCGAACCCCGCGTCGGCCAGCTCCAGCGCGAGCAGGTACTTCCAGTCGATCCGGCCACGGACGGCATCGGCGGCCTGCCGGTCGCTCAGCCCCTCGCGGAACTGCATGAGGGTGACGAGGGCAAGCCGCCACGGCGCGTAGCCGGGCTGGCCGAGCGCGGGGTAGAGGTCGGCGAAGTCGGCGTCGGCGAACACCGCCCCGAGCCGGTCGCGCAGGAGCACATACGGGTTGCCGCGCCGGAACGCCGCCCGGGCGACGCGGGCGGTGCCGTCGGGCACGGGCGGGAGCGGCGGCTGCGGGCGGAGCGACATGCTCGGCCTCCGAGCGGGACACCCACCCTACACCCGTATCGCGCCCGAGTGCCCCGACTTCGCCAACGGTATCCGGTCGTAAGGCGAACGCACGCTGCTCCGCGGCTATGTGGTGATCGAAGGACAAGCGGACGCCGTGGAGCGGCTCTGGCAAGTC
>DASVVG010000190.1:0-8818 GCA_036386655.1 Caulobacteraceae bacterium
GGGCGCGGCGCCGCGCCAGCGGGGCAGCAGGCTCGCATGCACGTTGAAACAGCCGAGCCGCGGCGCCTCCAGCACCTCGCGGGGCAGGATCTGCCCGAACGCCACCACCGCCGCCGCATCGAGGTCCAGCGCCCGGAAGGCCTCGATGTCGGCGGGGTCGCGCATCGATAGGGGCGTGCGCACCGGCAGCCCCAGCGCCTCGGCCGACGCATGCACCGGCGACGGCTTCAGCGCCTGGCCGCGCCCGCGCGGCTTCGGCGGCTGCGTGTACACGGCCGCGATCTCGTGCCCGGCGGCGACCAGTTCGGCCAGCGCCTGCACGGCGAAGTCGGGGGTGCCCAGGAAGGCGATACGCATGCGGCCCGTGTAACGGTCCGCTCCGGCGGCGTTAAGCGGCCTGCTGGGCCTTCTTCACCTTGCTGATCGCGCGCTCGCGCTTCAGCCGCGACAGCTTGTCGATGAACAGCACGCCCTCGAGGTGGTCGAACTCGTGCTGGATGCAGACGGCGTAGAGGCCCTCGGCCTCCTCTTCGACCCGCTCGCCCTTGTAGTCGAGGTAGGTCAGCCGGCAGCGGGCAGGCCGCTCCACCGCGTCGTAGATCTCCGGCACCGACAGGCAGCCCTCCTCGTAGGTGAAGAGCTCCTCGGACTTCCAGGTGATCTCAGGGTTCACGAAGTAGCGCGGCTGCGGCTCCTCGCCCTCGCGCGCCAGGTCCATGACGATGACGCGCTTCGGCTCGCCCACCTGCACCGCGGCGAGCCCGATGCCGGGCGCCGCGTACATCGTCTCCAGCATGTCGTCCATGAGACGCCGCAGGTCGTCATCGACGACGTCCACGGGCGTGGAGACCTGCTTCAGGACCTTCACGTCGGCCGGTTCGGCGACCGTCAGGATGCGTCGGAGAGCCATGGTCGCGAGGTAAGAGGGGGATACCTGAGCGTCAAGGTGGGACTTATTCGCCCGCCGCCAGCTTGATCAGCTGCCGCGGCGTGGCCTCGAGCGCCGTCAGTTCGGGCAGCTCCTTGCCGGCGTGATCGACCTGCAGGTCCTCGAACTTGCGGGCCTGGGTCAGCACCTGCGTCTCCAGCGAGCCCACGAACTGGTTGTACTTGCCCGTGGCGTTCTCCAGCGCCTTGCCCATGGCCGCCACGTGCCCGCCCATCACCGACAGGCGCTGGTAGAGCACCTTGCCCAGCTCGGCGACGTCGGCGGCGTTCTTCGCCTGCTCCTCGGCCCGCCAGCCGTAGGCGACCGCCTTGAGCAGCCCGAACAGCGTCGTCGGGGTCACGAGCACGACCCGCTTGGCCAGCGCCTCGGTCATCAGGTCCGGCATCCGGTCCAGCGCCGCGCACAGGAAGGAGTCGCCGGGGATGAACAGCGCCACGAAATCGGGCGACCGCTCGAACTGCTCCCAATAGGCGCGCTTGGAGAGGTCGTTGACGTGCCGGCGCACGCTCTCGGCGTGCAGCTGCAGCGAGGCGTCCCGCCCCGCGTCGTCCACCGCCTCCTGCGCGGCCAGGTAGTCCGCCAGCGGCGCCTTCGCGTCGATCACGAAATTGCCGCCGCCGGGCATCCGCACCACCACGTCGGGGCGCTGACGGCCGTCGTCGGTGGTGACCTGCTCGGCGAAGTCGAACCGGCCCGCCATGCCGGCGGCTTCGAGCACGTTCCTGAGCGTCTGCTCGCCCCAGCGGCCGCGCACGCCCGAGCCCCGCTTCAGCGCCTCGGTAAGCCGGCGCGCCTCGTTCTGGGTCAGCGCGGAGGCCTGCATCAGCCCCTCGATCTGCGCCTTGAGGCCGCCGGTGTCGGCCGCGCGCGCCTGTTCCATGGCGGTGACCTGCGCCTCGAAACGGGTGAGGGTCTCCTTCACCGGCGCGAGCGTGGTCTCCAGCGCCGCCTTGGCGACGGCGTCCTGCGCCTTGAACTTCTCGTCCGCCCGGCTGAGCAGCGCCGCCGCGGCGCGCTCCGCCGCCTCCAGCGAGGCCGCCCTGATGCTGTCGCCCACCTGCGACTTCGCCGTCTCGGCGGCTTCCGCCCGCGCCTCGGCGCGGATCATGCGGTCGCGCGCCTGCTGCAGCTCGGCCTCCGCGCTCAGCGCCCGCGCCGCCTCCCGGCGCATCGAACTAAAGGCCCAGGCGAACCCGAACGCGCAGGCGAGCGCGGCTGCAAGAGCGAGGATCACGAGTATGTTCATGGTCCGTTCCTTATCCTGAGTCCCGTTTTCCGGGAAGGCAGGATCGACGCGGCCGCTCCCGCGTTCGCAGCGGAACACGGAGCTACGTCATGCGCGGACGCACCCTGCTGCTGGTCATCGTGGTCTCGCTCGCCGTCAGCGTCGGGCTGTGGTGGGTCAGCGGCGGCCGGATCTGGTTCCTGGCCCTGCCGCTGGTGTTCGGGATGGCGCCCCTGCTCGGCCGCCGCCGCTAGGCCGGCCGGCGCGCCCGCAGCGCCTGCGCGATCGTCCCGTCGTCGAGCCAGTCGAGGTCGCCCCCCACCGGCACCCCGCGCGCCAGCGACGTCACCTGCACGCCCGTGGAGCCGAGGCGGTCGGCCACGTAGTGCGCCGTGGTCTGCCCGTCGACGGTGGCGGGCAGCGCCAGGATCACCTCGCCCACCTCCTCCTCCGAAACCCGCCGCACGAGGGGCCCGACGCGCAGCGCCTCGGGCCCGACGCCGTCAAGCGCCGAAAGCAGTCCGCCCAGCACGTGGTACCGCCCGCGGAAGGCCCCGCCGCGCTCCAGCGCCCACATCGCGCCCACCTCGTCCACGACGCACAGGATCCGCCGGTCCCGCTCAGGGTTGGCGCAGACCGCGCAGGGGTCCGTTGTGTCCCACGCCCCGCACACCGAACAGGCGCGCACCTTCTCCGCCGCCTCGGTGAGCGCCTCCGCCAGCGGCGTCAGCAGCTGGTCGCGTCGTTTCAGCAGAGACAGCGCCGCCCGCCGCGCCGAGCGGGGCCCCAGCCCCGGCAGCTTGGCGAGCAACGCGATCAGGCGCTCGATCTCAGGTCCGGCCGAAGCGGCCATGCGGCCTCAGAACTTGGGGAAGCCGGGCATCCCGCCCATGCCGCCCATGCCGGCGAGCGGCCCCGCCGCCTCCTGCATCATCTGCGCCTGCATCTGGTCCAGCCGGCGCTTGGCGTCCCCGTGCGCCGCCACGATGAGGTCGGACACGATCTCCGCCTCGCCGGGCTGCAGCAGGCTCTCGTCGAGCACCACCGCCTTCATCTCGCCCGCGCCGCTCAGCGTCACGCGCACCATGCCGCCGCCGGAGACGCCCTCGACCGTGCTCTCCGCCAGCCGCTGCTGCGCCGCCTGCAGCTTCTCCTGCATCTGCTGCGCCTGCTTCATCAGGGCGTTCAGGTCCATCGCCTCACTCCGTCTCGTCTGGGGGCGCGTCGGACGAAGGCGCCGCCCGCGTGCGCACCTCCACGATCTCCGCGCCCGGGAAGGTCTCCAGGATCGACTTCACGAAGGGCTCGGCCTCGATCTTCGCCCGCGTCTCGGCGCGTTCGCGCTTCTCCCGCTCGTAGGCGGTTTCGGCACCGCCGCCGCCCTCGGCCGCCACCAGCCAGTTGTGGCCGGTGTACTCCTTCAGCCGCCGCGACAGACGCTGCGCCAGGTCGATCGGCGCGCCGGGGACCGGCTCGAAGGTGATCGCGCCGTGCCGGAACGCCACCGGCCGCATGTACTGCTTCACGTCGAGACCCAGCCGCACGTCGCGGCGCTCGTCGATCATCCGCACCACGTCGTCGAAGCTCTGCAGCTGCGGGGCCGCCTGCGCGGCCGGAGCCGCCGCCGGCGCGTACGCCCGCGCAGCCGAACCGCCGCCTCCGCCGCCGCCCGAGGGCGCCGGCCCCGAAGGAGCGCCCGGCGCCACCGGCTCCCCGCTCTGCAGCCGCCGCAGCGCCTCCTCCGGCCCGGGCAGCTCCGCCGCGTAGCAGAGCCGGATCAGCGCCATCTCCACCGCCGCCGCCGGATCGGGCGCCGCCCGCGTCTGCTCATAGGCGCGCATCAGCAGCTGCCACGTCCGCGACAGCGTCCCGGCCGAAGTCTCCGCCCCGATCGCCGCCAGCCGCCCCGCCTGATCCTTCGGCAGGTGCAGCGCGTCGGGCCCCAGCGTTTTCGCCACGCTCGCACCGTGGCAATGCTCCAGCAGGTCCAGCATCACCTGCAGCGGATCGGCGCCGTAGCCGTAGAGCGTCCGCCAGTCGCGCAGCGCGCCCGCCGCGTCCCCCTTCATCGCCGTCTCGAACAGCCCGATGGTCGTGGCCCGGTCGGCCAGCCCCAGCATGTCGCGCACGACCGCGGCGGCGACGACCTGCCCCCGCTCCGCCTGCACGATGGCCTGGTCGAGCAGCGACAGCGCGTCCCGCACCGACCCCTCCGCCGCCCGCGCGATCAGGGCCAGCCCCTCCACGTCGACCTTCGCGCCCTCGGCCTCGCAGACGCGCTCCAGGTGGGCGACCAGCACCTCCGGCTCCACCCGGCGCAGGTCGAAGCGCTGGCAGCGGCTCAGGATGGTGACCGGCACCTTGCGGATCTCGGTCGTCGCGAAGATGAACTTGGCGTGCGGCGGCGGCTCTTCGAGCGTCTTCAGCAGCGCGTTGAACGCGCCCTTCGACAGCATGTGCACTTCGTCGATGACGTAGATCTTGTTGCGCGCCTCGATGGGCGCGTAGCGCACGCTGTCGAGGATCTCGCGCATGTTGTCGACGCCTGTGTGGCTGGCGGCGTCGAGCTCCATCACGTCGATGTGGCGGCCTTCCATGATGGCCTGGTCGTGCGCGCCGAGGACGCCCAGCTCCATGCTCGGCCCCGCCACGCCCTCGCGCTCATAGTTCAGCGCGCGCGCCAGCAGGCGGGCCGTGGTCGTCTTGCCCACCCCGCGCACGCCGGTGAGCATGAAGGCGTGGGCGATGCGGCCGGTGGAGAACGCGTTGGTGAGCGTCCTCACCATCGCCTCCTGGCCGATCAGGTCTTCGAAGGTCTTAGGCCGGTACTTCCGCGCCAGCACGGTGTAGGCGGCGGCGCTCTCCGGCGGACCGCTGGGCGGCGGCTGGTCGACCGGCGCGCCGAACATGTCGTGCGTGTTCTCGTCCCGCTCGTGCAGGTCTTCTTCGAGCGGGAAGTCGACGTCGGCCATGTTCAGGAGATCATAGTGGAGACTGGACGCCGACCCGAAGCGAAACTCGTTACGGCTGCTTCCTTCCGGACCTGACCGGGTTGGCGAGGGCTCCGCCCGACGCCAGCCTCCGCCCGCTATATCGCGTCCCTTCCCGGGGGGTGCAAGTTCCGCCCGGCGCGGTAGGAAGGCGCATGCCTCTCTCAGCCGTGCAGAACACCTTCGCCGGAAACCCGCTCGACCGGGCCTCCGACCGCCGCGCCGACGCCGCTTGGCTCGCCGAGCGCCTGCGCGACCCCGCCTCCGTGGTCATCGCCCTCCGGCAGGGCGCCCCCCTCGTCGCCGGCGACCCGGGGGCCGAGCGCCTGTCCCGGCTGCCGGTCTCGCTGGCGGCGGAGCTGGCGCGCCGCCCTGGCGAGGACCTCCTCTTCCTCGGCCTCGAGGACGGCCGGGCGGTGTTCGCGCTCGACGTCGAGAGCGCCGCCGACCCCGATTTCGGCCCGCTCGCCGGCCGCGGCCGCTTCGAGGAGCTGCGCCCGCTGGCGATGATCCTGCCGGGGGGCGAGGCCGCCATCGCCGCCACCGCCAAGGGCGTGTTCGAGTGGCAGAACCGCCACCGCTTCTGCTCCGCGTGCGGCCAGCCCAGCCAGGGCGCCGACGGCGGCTGGAAGCGCACATGCCCCAGCTGCCGCACCGACCACTTCCCGCGCACCGACCCCGTGGTGATCATGCTGGCCGTCCACAACGGCCGCTGCCTGGTGGGCCGCAACGCCGCCTGGCCCGCGGGGCGGTTCTCCGCACTGGCGGGTTTCCTGGAGCCCGGCGAGACCTTGGAAGAGGCCTGCGCCCGCGAGCTGAAGGAAGAGGCCGGGCTGGAGACGCTCTCCGTCGCCTACCACTCCAGCCAGCCGTGGCCGTACCCGTCGTCGCTGATGATCGGCCTGATCGCCGAGGTGTCGTCCGCCCAGGCGACGCCGGACCAGACCGAGCTGGAGGAGGTCCGCTGGCTCACGCGCGAGGAGGCGCGCGAGGTGCTAGCCGGCCGGCACGAGATCCAGACCCCGCCGCCCCTCGCCATCGCCCACCAGCTGCTCAAGAGCTGGGCCGGCTGAGGCGCGCTCGTGCCGCGGCCGCAGGCCGAGGCGGCGCAGCAGCGGGTGCAGGTAGAGCCACAGCGTCGGCCCCGGATCGCCCAGATCGAACGTCAGGTGGTGGGGATAGAGCGCGGCCCGGAGCAGCACCGCCGCTCGCCGCAGCAGCCCGCCCCGCGACAGCTCGCCCGCGCGCCAGTCGCGCTTCAGTCCCACGAGTTCGCCCTTGGTCCACGCGATCCGCCGCCCGACGAGGTGGACCCAGGGATCGGCGCGGGGCGCCGGAGCACCGCCCAGCCCAATCTCCAGCATCAGCCGCGACATAGGCAGGCCGCACACTTCCGCGCTCTTGAACGAGGCGCTCAGCCGCGGATTGAGCTCGACGAAGCTGACCAGCCCCGACCGCTCGTCGACCATGAACTCGATGTCGCCGACGCCCGTGTAGTCGAGCGCCGCCACCAGCGCCTCCAGCCCGTGCCGCACCGCCGGGTGCGCCCGCGCCGACACCAGTTCCGTCGTGTAGCCCGTGCCGTCCGCACGGTCCGTGCGCAGCACCGCGCAGTCCACAGCCCCGATCAGCGTCCCGCGATAGGCTGCGAAGCTGATGTCGTGCCGCGGCCCGTCCACGAACGTCTGCACGCACAGCGCCTCGTGCTCCGCCGGCCAGTGCGGCAGCAGCGCCGCCGCGTCGTCGCCCTCGTGCAGGATCAGCGCCTTGCGCCCGAACAGGTAGTGGGCGGAGTCCACCGCCTTCACTACGCACGGCCGCCCCACAGCAGCGACCGCCGCCAGCAGCGCCGCGTGGTCGCGCACGATCTCCCGCCGCGCCAGCGCCACGCCGAGCGTCTCGCACAGGTCGAACATCTTCGCCTTGTCGACGCAGGTCTCGACCACCGACGCCTCCGGCAGCAGCAGCCGCACGCCCGCCGGGAAACGCTCGCGGTGACGTGACACCAGCCGGGCGGCGATCTCGCTCACCGGTGCCAGCGCTTCGATCTCGGGATGCGCCTCCAGGTAGGCCAGCAGGTCCCGCAGCGCCGCTTCCGGCTCGGAGTCCGGCAGCGCATGGCGGAACGCGTGCGCCACATGCCGCGAGGCGGTCAGGTACGGGTCCGGCTCGTCCCACCCGGCGTGCACCACGTGCCCGGCGCGCGACAGGCTCCGCGCCACCGTCAGCGACGACCGCAGGTTCCCGAACAGCAGGACGTGCGTCATGCCGCCGGCTCCTCGGCCGCGGCGGCCTTCTTCGGCGGGTCGCCCGCGCGGGCGGGGTCGAGCTTGCGGCGCACGAACTCGGCGGTGTCGACCACGAAGGCCGCCGCGCCGCTAAGCGTGGCCGGATAGAACCGCAGGCTGGTGTGGTCGGTGTGCACGGCCGGCCAGCGGCTCTGCCAGCCCCCGCCGTGGCCCAGGTACTCGACCGCGTCCAGCCCCCGCTCGCTGGCCCATCGCAGGATGTCGAACATCAGCAGGCGGCCGGGCGAGTAGCGCGACCAGCGCTCGTCGTAGCCGATCTTGAACTGCCACAAGCGCCCGCCGGTCTCCGCCAGCATCTGCGCGGCGATGCTCTCGCCGTTCAGCGACAGGAAGAACAGGCGCAGCGTGCCGTTGGCCGCCGCGCGCTGCGCGTAGTCGCCGACGAACCGCGCCAGCTGCGGCCGGAACACGATGGCGCTCTTCTCGCGCCCCTTCCAGCCCGAGGACTCCACCCGCAGCAGCTCGTCGAGCCAGCCGTCGACCGCCTCCGGCTCCGGCGAGATCGCGTGGAACGCCACGGGCCCGTGCTTCTCCAGCCCCCGCCGCTTGCGACGCATCTCGGAGCGGCTGTTGCCCGACATGCCGGCCTCGAACGCCGCCCAGTCGCGCACATGGGCCGCCGTCGTGCGCGTGGTGCCGCTCCGCAGCGAGCACATCCCGCGGCGCGCCAGTATCCGCTCCACCGACGCGAGTTCGCCGTCCTTCGGGGTCAGGCGCCGCGCGGCCAGCGGCAGCCGCAGGTCCGCGGCGGCGCGCACCAGCGCCTCCAGCGAGTCCGCGTCGTCATAGAGCAGGGTCTGGGGCTCGCCCATCTCGTGGCTGAGCCAGACCAGCCGCTGGAAGGGGCCGAACTGCGTCACCGCGAACGGCGCCGCCGCCCGCAGCGTACCGGCAGGGTCGCGGACGGTGACCACCGCCAGCCGCCGCCAGGTGAAGGCGTCAACGGCGGCCAGCAGCCAGTCGTGGCGGGCCATGGGGGTGATCGACGCGCGCTCGGCGAGCCGGTCCCACTCCGGCTGCAGGGCGGCGAACGCCTCTCGCGTCTCCACCGTCTCGACGGTGAACGCGGCGCGCGCAGGCGCGCGGGCGTCCGTCCGGACCGGGGCCAGCAGGGGTTCGGCGGCGAGGCTCATGAGCAGGGATCCGGGAGCAAGGCGCGTGCCCGTCACTGCGCCGCGGCCGTGCGCGGGCGGCGCAGCCGGGGGAAGCCGTAGGTGCGCAGCATGAAGGTCACCCGGCCAGGGGCCGCCAGTTCGAGCAGCACCAGGACGGCGGCGTAGACGGCCGCGCCGGCCGGCGCCTTGAGCAGCAGCTCCGGCGCGCCGCCCCAGCTCGGCAGGAAGCT
>DASVVG010000191.1:0-10793 GCA_036386655.1 Caulobacteraceae bacterium
GTTGGCGGGGGAGGCGTAGGCGGCGGGGCCGGCGCCGGCTCCAGCGCCAGCAGCAGCGGCTCCGCGCCCGCGATGATGCAGTTCGCCGCGCCCACGTCCCAGTCGAAAGTGCTGGAGGCGGCCGGGCAGAAGGGCACGCCATTCGTCGAGATCTGTTTCGGGGCGGGCGGCGGGTGAAGCCGTCAGGGCCGGCGCGCCTGTACGGCGTGCTCGATTGTTCGCGCTCGCCTGAACTGTACGAGCACGCGGCGCGGCTCGAGCCGGAGGCATCCGCCTGCCTTTTCGAGGGGCGGCTCGATCAGCGCGTGCGCAGGGTGTCGCCGTTCGTCGTCGAGCTTGCGCCCGCCGACCCCCTGTCCCGACTCTGGCGCACCCACGGTTGGGGCCGGGCCTGGGGCATCCTGATCTCGTCGCGCGCCACCCTGCCGCAGGTGCGGCGCCGGCTCCGACACTTCACCCAGGTGCGGCTGCCGGACGGAAGCGGGCCGGTGCTTTTCCGCTTTTGGGATCCGCGCGTCTTCCGCGTGTACTTCCCGACGACGGACCCGAGCGCTCTTCCGGGCTGGTTCGAGGACGTCGATCGCTACATCGTGGAGACTCCCGACGGCGCCGGGTCCGTTCGCTATAGCTTGCAAGGGCAGGAGGTGCTGGAGGAGGCCGGACCGCGTCCTGCGGCCTGACCCGCTCAGCCCGGCGTGTCGTCCACCACCCGGTACCAGACCATCTCGGCCTTCCAGCCTTTCTGGGCCGCCAGCGATTTGAAGCGCTGCACCCAGGCGGCGTCCACCACGCGTCCGCTGTCGGGGTTGTCCGCGGGCGGGAGGTCGACGGCGAAGGGGGCGGCTCCCGTGATCAGGAGTTGTCCGACGAGTCCCGTTTCATTGAAACAGGTGGTCAGCCGGTAGCCGTCGTCGCCGGTCTCCTGGATTTGGTCCGGGAAGCCCTGGCGGTAGGCGTCGAAGGCCGCGCGATCGGGGAAGATCTGCTGCATCTTCCCGGCGCGATCCATGCCGACGATGGTGAAGTTCCGGGAGCGGTCGCCCACCTGCATGTTCACGATCGGCTTGGCGTTCGGCCCCTGGCACGGCGGGTTGTCGTTGCGCAGCTCCCAGTTCGACTGCTCGGTCATGAAGCGGCGACCCTGGTCCGACGTCGGCACGCGGATCGTGCGGAACCCGTCGAGCGCGGGGCAGGCGGCGTTGGAGACCGGAAACACCGCGCTGGTGTCGAGCACGCCGATCTGCGCGCCGGATGAGCGAGCGGCCGACGCGACCGCCTGCTGCGCCGCCGCGGGATCCGCGGCCACGCCCGACAGCCGCAGGTTCACGCCGCGCGTTCCTTCGCTGGCGTCGTCGATGTCGAGCCAGGTGCAGCCGATGTTGGGAAGCGCCGCTTCCACGGCGCGCCGGGCGAGTTCGGCCTGGCGGAGTTCGGACCCGCCGCCCGCTGCGGCCGTCGCTCCCGGCGGCGCCGCTCCCGCCGGCGTTTCGGGCTTCGGACGGAGGAAGAACGCCGCGGCCCCGCCCACGACCACCAGCGCGCCCACCCCCGCGGCGATCATCACCGGGCTCACGCCGCCCTTCTTCGCGGGCTTGGCCGCCCCTGATGCGGGAGCGCCGGGCGCCGCCGTGCCGCCGCCGGCCGGCAGCGGCTTGCCGGCCGCAACGAGATCCAGCGCCGCCAGCACCTCGGCCATCGAGCGGTACCGCTCCGCCGGGTTGGCCGCGAGCATCTTCGCGAACACCGGCCGCAGGTGCTCCGGGAGAGGCGTCAGGTCCGGCCCCTTGCGGCGCTTGTCGATGGCGTCGACCAGCGTGGCGCCCATGTCGATCGGCCGCCCGGCCGCGACGGACAGGATCACCAGCGCCAGGCTGTAGATGTCGGTCCACGGCCCGATCTCGCGGTCGAAGTCGCCGAACTGCTCCGGCGCCACGTAGCCGAGTTTCCCCGCGAACCCGTCGCCCACGATGGTCTTGTTCGACGGGTCGAGATCCTTGGCGATGCCGAAGTCGATGACCTTCGCGTCCTGCAGGTCGCCGCCGGGCAGCAGGACGTTGTCCGGCGACATGTCGCGGTGGATGGCCCCGAGCTCGTGCGCGGCGTTGAGGCCGGCCGCCAGCCTTCGCGTGAGCCCTTCGAGCTCGGTCGCCGACGGATGGATCTGCCCGATGACGTCGCCCAGGGGCGGTCCGTCGATGTACTCGGTGACGATGTAGAGCGCCCGCAGGCTGGGCTCCTGCGCGAGCACCCGATACTGCACCAGCCCCGGGTGCGAGAGGCGGGTGAGCGTCCGAGCCTCTTTCCGGAACATCGCCAGCACGTTCGGGTCTTCGGCGAGGTGCGAGAGGATGACCTTGATGGCCACCCGCTCGTCGGTGTTGACGTTCACGCCTTCGTAGACCT
Source organism: Caulobacteraceae bacterium (assembly GCA_036386655.1). GTDB lineage: Bacteria > Pseudomonadota > Alphaproteobacteria > Caulobacterales > Caulobacteraceae > JAHWJX01. Next base: position 2,404 of record DASVVG010000191.1, read on the forward strand.
CGCCCATCCCGCCGCGGGCGATGAAGCGGCGCACCTCGTAGATGTGGTTGAGGAGCGAGCCGATGGCGAGCCGCCCGCCGGGTCCGGGGGGCGGACCCTCGACGGTGGCCCGCGGGGGCGGCGGGGGCGGAGCGGACGGCTCCACAGGCGGAGCGGCGCCCCAGTCGCCGGGCTGCGGTGCGGCCGGGGGCGCGGATGCCGCCGCGCCCCACTCGGGCGGCGGCGCGGCGGGGGCGGACCAGTCCGGAGCGGGCGGGGCCGGAGCAGGTCCTGCAGGCACGTCCGACCAGGTGGCCGGCGGACGGGCGGGCTCGGGCGGCGGCGGAGCGGCCGCCGGCGCCGGCTCTTCGGCGGCTCCTGAGAACCAGTCGTCCTCGGCGGCGGTGTCCACGGGCGCGCTCGGCGCCGGCGGCGCGACGGCGGGCATGAACACGGTGCGGGCCTCGTCGGGCGCCTTCTTGTCGTCGTCGGGCGGAGCCATGCGCGGGCCTCAGAACGCGGGCGCGAAGGCGAGGGCGGTCAGCTCCTCGCAGGCGACGGCGACCATCGTCACGTTGTCGGGCGCTCCCCTGGCCAGCACCAATTCCAGCAGGCGACGGCATGCGACTTCGGGCGGAAACATGCCGAGACGGTCGGCGATTTCCTCTTCGGACACCACCCCGGTCAAGCCGTCGCTGCAGAGCAGGAAGACGTCCTTCACCACTGCGGTGTCGGAGACCGCGTCGAGCTCCAGCGTCTCCTGGGTGCCCACCGCGCGCGACAACACGTGGCCCATCGGGTGATGCTCGGCCTCCTCGGGAGACATCAACCCGCGCTCCACCAGGTCCATGACCTGGGTATGGTCGCGGCTCAGTTGGTGCAGCCGGCCGGCGCGGAGCAGGTAGATGCGGCTGTCTCCGGCCCAGAAGGCCACGAAGCGGTCTCCGTTCAGGTAGAGCGCCGTCACCGTCGATCCCATCGAGCGGCCGCGTTCCACGCTCGCGCGATAGATGGTTTCGTTCGCCGCGAGGATCGCGCCGCCGACCGCGTCCACATCGGCGTCGAAGTCGCCGGTGAGGCGCGCCGCGCCGACGGCTTCCACAATGGTCGTTGACGCCCACTGGCCGTTCTCGTGACCGCCCATGCCGTCGGCGACCACCCACACGCCCGCGTCCTCGCGCAGGACCATGGAGTCCTCGTTGGCCGAACGGACCATTCCCACATGGGTCAGCCCGACCGACTTCGGACGAAAGCTCATGTCGCCATCTCCAACTGTGACGCGCACTCGAGAACGGTGAGCAAAAGGTCCGGCGGCGGCTCCGCCGCAGGGATCACGCGAGGCGGGTGACGCTCGCCGCCGAGGGTCCACCACACGCCGTCGGCTGCGGGGGAAGGGGAAAGCAGGTCGAGCGCCTCGACGTCGGTGGGATCGACGAACACACCGGTCCGCAGCGTCTCGACCGCCGCGTCGGCTGCGGTGCGCGAGACCAGCGCGTCGTACAGGATCGCCTCGACCGCTTCGGCGCCACGGACGCCCAGGGCCATGGCCTCGGCCGTGTTCAGGTCCGCCAGTCCCAGCACGAGCACGAACCGGCGCCCGGCGCCGTCCACTGAGCAGGCCAGCGATCCAAGCCGCCAGCCCCCGCCATGCATGGTGATGAAACGCCATGGCGGCGCCGCGTCGTGCGCCTCCTCGAAGCCGTCGCCCAACGACGAGCGCGCGCGCTCGAGTCCGGCGCTCGCCCAGTCGTCCCAGGCCGACTGCTCCTGCGGCGACAGCCCACGCGCCACGAAGTCGCCGTGGGCGGGGAGCTTCCCGAAGAGGAACGCGCGGCCCGTCATCGGCTCACAGGCGCGGCGGGCAACGGAACGACCAGATGCCGCCCCGGCTGAAGGGGTTCTTCTCGCCAGGCAGGGTCACGCGAAAGGTCACCGACGAGGCGCCCTCTCCGAACGTGGCCTTGAAGGCGGTGGGGCCTGCGTTCTCCTTCCGCGCCGCGTCGAACAGGCGGAACGTGGCCCACGGGCCGTCGAACGCGTATTCCTTGAGCATCGCCGTGCCGGCGAAGAGCGCCACGCGCGCCTCGGGCAGCGACGAAGGCGTCCACTGGATCTGCCGCTGCCCCGGCTGGCCTGCCTCGAAGCGGTAGTTGGCGCCGCCCGCGGAAAGCTCCGCGGCGGTCACCGTGCCGCCGAACCCGGTGGCTTCCACCCGTACCGCGACGCCGGACAGCAACAGGTCGCGCAGCTCCGCCGCGCGCTGGAACTCGCCCGCGCTGGTCGGGTCGAGAGAGGCCGCGACCGGGTCGTCCAAACGCCACCGCCACACCGGTCCGCTCGTCTCCATCAGCGGTCGCAGGCGCGTGTTGACGAAGGAGTCGACCTGGCCGTTCAACCCGAACACCCGCAGCAGGTCCGCCACCGGGGCGTTGTTCTGCGACGCGGTCATGAACGGGTAGCGGCCCTCGGTGACGCTGGCGCAGGCCGGGCCGATAGTCTGCGCATACTGGCTGGATACGGCGCCTTGGGCCGAGGATATTCGGGCCTCCCCGCCCGCCTTCGCCGCCGGTGCGACGAAGCCCTGCACCATGGGCGGCGCCACCACCGCGGCCGCGCCGAGTTCGCTCATCGTCCGGTTCAGGTCGGCTTGGGCCACGTCGGAGCCGCTCATGCCGCCCGCCATGTCCGCCGCGTTCTTGGCGATCACCGCGGCCTTCAGCTTCGCGATGAAGTCGTCGACCGGAGCCGGCGCCTTTCCGTCTCCCACGAACTGGTGGAGCGGCTTGAAGTAGTCGGTGATGGCCCGTCCCGCGTCGACGGCGCTGCCCGGCCCCGCGCCGATCCCCGCCTGCTGCATTTTGGACAGCGCCTGCGACTTGGAGACGACGGCCTTGCCCAGCGCCGCGGCTCCTCGGCTGACGTTGGTGCCGCCCGCGAAATTGGTGTGCTTGCGCACCTCCAGCAGCAGCACCTTCAGCGGCGACGGCGCGCCGGTGGCCGCGCCGAACGCGGCGGGGTCGCCGAAGTAGTTCGCGGGCTGCAGGCCGGTGACCACGCCCTCCCACGCCTGGATGTACTCGCGCGCGTAGAGCGCGGAGACGCCCGGACGCACCGCCGCCATCTGGGCGCGGATGGACTCCTTGCCCTGGTCGGAGCCCATGACCCAGAGGTCCTTCTCCAGCTCCGTCTGGATGTTCTGCAGGCCCACCTGGTACGACTGCTCGAACCCGGGGCGGGTGAAGAAGTAGGGCACCGTCCGCGCCAGCAGCGCCTCGCCGTTGGCGAACGCGCGCGCATCCCCGGCGCTCAGCACGGAGCCGACCTGCCAGTCATCCTTGCCTGCGGCGGCGGCGTTCTGCTTCAGCACCGCGTACGCGCGGTCAGCCAGCGACAGCGTCTGCACCGAGGCGCGCGAGGCGGTCAGCAGCCCCCCGTCGAGCGGCGCGCGCCGCTCCGGCCAGCTCGCGTTCAGCTGCGGATCCTCGAGCAGCGCCTTCAGGTGCTGCGCCAGCTCCTTGCGCGTGCCTTCCCGGTCCGCGCCGGGATAGACCGCCTGCTCCCAGTCGCTCTCGACCCAGCTGGCGACCGCCCGGCGATCGAGCTTCGGGGCCTGCCCGCCGAGCATCAGGTACACCTTCAGCGGCTCGTAGAGCGCCAGCGGATCGGCCTGGTTCGAGGCCAGGTACTTCTCCAGCCGCAGCATCACCCGAGGCAGCAGGATGCGACGCAGGCCGTCGAGGTAGGCCTCCTCGGCCGCCTGGCTGTGGCTGCGCTGGAAGAGGCCGAAGCCCATCAGCAGCGGCGTGCCGCCCGCCCGCCGCTCGGCGTAGCCCCGCGGCAGGTCGCGCAGGCTGCGCAGGATGGAGAGGGTCTGCTCCAGGTCCGGGTCCGTCTCGCGGACTTCGACCAGGTCGACCCCGTTGGCCCGGATCTCCTGCGCGATGTTGGTGGAGCCCGCGGCCAGCTGGTTCTGGAAGTTGCGGTTGTTCAGGAAGCTGACGGTCCACGCGCCCAGCGTCAGCACGGACACCGCCGCGATCGCCACCAGACCCGCGGTCATCATGGCGCCGCGCCGCGCACGCGCCTTGGCGGAGGTCTGCACCAGGCCCGCCTCGGCGATGACCACGTCCTGCAGCAGCCGGTTGATGAAGTAGGCGCGACCCTGCGTGCTCGCGCGCACGGGCGCGTCGTAGACAGCGGCGACGCCGCTCAGGATGCGGTCCAGCGGCGTGCCCTGCTGGACTCCGCTGGTGAAGTAGAAGCCGCGCACCGGCGCGGGAGCCTCGGGTGCGTCGGCCGGGAAGGCCCCGTCGAGGAAGCGCACCACCCGGGCGCGCAGCCCCGCCATCTGCGCGGGGAAGCCCACGATCAGGCCGCGACGGCGTGCGTCGAGGTCCTCCTGCAAGCGCTTCGACGTGCGGTCGGAGATCGCCTGCGCCATCCCGTCGAAGGCTTCGGTGAAGCGTTCCGCGTTCGGCTTCGTCGCGGGGTCCCACGGCAGGGTCGAGCCCAGCACCGCCCGTCGTCCCTCGACATCGAGATCTTCGTAGAACTCGGCGAAGCCCGCGATCAAGTCCGCCTTGGTGAACATGACGTAGACCGGCGCGGCCACTTCGAGCCCGGCCTGCAGCTCGGCGAGCCGTCGGCGCACCGTGTGTGCGTGCGAGTCGATCTTGGCGACGTCCGCGCCGACCAGCTCGTCGAGCCCGATGGCCACGAGGACACCGTTGATCGGCTGCAGCGGCCGGTTCTTGCGAAGGAGATCGAGGAAGGACTTCCACGCGCCCTTGTCGCGCTCCGTGTCGGAGTCCTGCGTCGTATAGCGTCCGGCGGTGTCGACCAGCACCGCCTCGTCGGCGAACCAGAAGTCCAGGTTCCGCGTGCCGCCGACGCCCTTCAGCGCGGTGTCGGAGAACGGGAAGCGCAGGCCCGAATTGAGCAGGGCGGTCGTCTTGCCGGCGCCCGGCGGCCCGATGATCACGTACCAGGGCCGGCTATAGAGGTAGTCCCGCTTGTTGCCGCTGGCGGTCTTGAGGCCGGTGAGCGCCTCCTGCATTCGCGTCGCGAGCGCCTGACCCTCAGCGTCTGTCGCCGACGGTTGCTGCTGTGCGAGGCTCTTGGCCAGCCGGTCGGAGGCCTTGCGCGCGGAGACGACGCGCCAGACGGCGAGCGCCGCCCAGACAAGCGCAATCACGCCGACGATGGTCAGCCTGATCCACATCGGCCGCAGGAACGCGACCGCGAACGGCAACAGCAGCGCCAGCGCCAGCGCGAGCAGCACGGCTGCTCCGATCGACAGGACCCACCAGTTGCCGAAGACCTTCTTCAACGCCCCCATGGCTCAGCCCCCGCGCTGGATGACGACTTCGACGCGCCGGTTCTTGGACTTGCCCGCCGCGGTGCTGTTGTCGGCGATCGCCTGCGCGTCGCCGTAACCCTGCGCGGTCACCCGGCCGGGGTTCGACAGGTGCGGTCGGATCAGCTCCGCCACCCGGTCGGCTCGCGCTTGAGAAAGCGCCGTGTTGTCCGGGAAGGTCAGACCGCTCACCCGGTCGGAGTCGGTGTAGCCCTCCACCCGGATCGGCCCCGGCTCGGTCTCCAGCGCCGCCGCGATCCGGTTGAACAGCGGCACGCGGTCCGGATCGAGCTGATCCGAGCCGGACTTGAACAGCTGCCCGACGGTGGTCCGCACGCGCACGGTCGACGGGTCCTCGATCACCACCACCAGGCCCTGCTGGATTTCCGGGGCCAGGAACTGGCGCAGGCGCATCAGTTGCTCGCCCGCAGGCGCGGCCGGCGGCGGCTCGGCCGAGCGCGAGAGGCGCAACGGCTGCGCGGGCGTGACGCCGTCGAGCGACGCCATGGCGGGCGCGCCGGTCTGCGCGAGGATGAACCGGAGCACCAGATAGACCACGAGCAGCGTCACGAGCGCGGCCCCGCCGGCCATCACCAGCGGCGTCCAGAAGCCCACCTTCGAGCGGGCCGTCGGATGGCCCTTCCACCGCGGCGACAGCTCGGTCATCGACAGCGTCTTGGGATGCTCCAGTGCGGTGTAGACCCGCTGCATCATCTCCTGGTGCGCGCGCTTGCCGTCGGGCATCACGCGGTAGCGGCCCTCGAAGCCCGCCGCCATGCAGGCGTGGAACAGCTCGAGCAGGTCGCGGAACTCCGCCGGCCTGGCCACCATGTCGTCCAGCAGTCGCCAGAAGCGGTCGCCCCCGATGTTCTCGCCGAAGAAGCGCACGACCATGCTGCGCCGCGCCCACTCGGCCGCGTCCGCCTGCTGGTCGGGCAGGTTCAGCGCGACGTCGTCGGCGGTGGCGCAGAGCGCGTACTTCGCCCGCTGCAGTTGCTCGGTGGGGTAGCGGCCCTGCATCGCCTGGTCGAAAGCCGCGATCGCGGCCGACGCCTTGCCATGCAGGTCGGGCAGGCTGATGCGCGCCCGCCCGGCGCGCACGCCGGCGATCAGCGCTAGGTAGCTCGCCGCCTGGGACATCATCGGATTGCGCCACTCGGCGGGCTTCGGCGGCTGCGGGATGTCGTCGTCGGGCAGCCGCGCGGCCGGCCGGGCCGCCTGTGCCGCGGCAGCCGCCGGCGCGTACGCGTGCTGCTGCTGGGGCTGGGCGTACCCCGGCGGGGCATAGGCGGGCTGCGGGTACCCCGGCGGGGCGGCCGGGGCGGCAGGCGCGGCGGGGTCGCCGCTCTTCAACCCCTGCAGGGGAGACGGCCGGAAAACCGTCCGGTTCGGTCCGGATCCCGAGTCGCTGGTCATCGCGTGGACCTCTTCACCCACCAGAGTTCGAGCTTCAGGTCGGGCCACTCGCCGGCCACGTGTAGGCCGATCGCCGGCGCCGTCGCGAAGTCGCGCCAGTCGGCCGCGGAGCGGTCCAGCTCGTAGTAGACGTAGCCCGGCAGCACGCGGATCTGCGGCGGCGGGGTGGGCGTGTGGCTGAGCCCCACGCCGGCGGCGAGCGAAGAACCCACGATCTGGCGCATCTTCAGGATCGAGCCGACCTTCACGTGGCTCGCGAACCGCGCGCGCAGCTCCTCGAGCGGCACGCGTGCGCTGACCGCCAGGTAGAAGTTCGCCGTCTGGAACAGCGCGTGGTTGGTGATCACCGCGGTGTAGGCGCCAGGTCCGACGTTCTCGAGCGGCATCTGCTCGGCGGAGCGGTCGAACATCGCCGACAGCTCCTGCTGCAGCAGGTCGTAGACCTGCTCGAACGTGAGCTGCAGGTTCTCGTGATCGTAGGCGGTGAACTGCGGCGGCCGGCGGTAGTCGCTGCGGACCAGCGTCGCGAGCTCGCCCGCCATCGAGACGAACACTTCATACAGCCGCTCGGGATGGACCATCGGCAGGTTGCGAAGGTGCGCCAGCACCGGCGTCCAGCGGTTCAGCGCCTGCAGCAGCAGGAAGCTCGCGAAGGTCTCCGCGCCGCCGTCCGTGGCCTCGACGGCGCGCACGGCGAGCTCCTCCACCCGCTGGTCCGCGCGCCCGATGATGTCGTTGAGGAAGCCGGTCAGGCGCGACGCGGCCCGGATGTCCAGCGCGGGCGGTATGTAGCGGTCGTCGAGCACGACCACCCCGTTCAGCACCTCGCGCACGCGCGCCACGCCCAGCACGACGCGGCCGTCGGTCTGCTCGCGCAGCACCCCGTAGCGCAGGTTCGGCCGCGCCACCTCGATGGGCTCCGCCACCCGCTCGTCGGCGAAGGCGTCGAACACCTCTTCCTCGTCCACCAGTTGCCGCGCCACGCTCAGCGTCGCCGGCTTGGCGGCGTCGCGGGGGGCGAACTCCAGCGCGCCGGTCTGCCGGGCGGGGAGCGTCAGGTAGATGACCGCGTCGCGGGTGTCGGGCGGGATGTCGATGGGCTCGGGCGGCGCCATGTCGTCCGGGATCGAGAACGGCGTGCCGTCCGCGAGGGCGCCGGAGCAGCGCTCCAGCCCGAACTTGCCGAGCGAGGCCAGGCTGCCGTTGATCTGCAGCGACGACACGCCCCACGGATACGGCCGAAGGCAGGCCGTCCGCGTGCGGACCAGCGCGTCGATATAGCGGTCCTGCTGCTGCAGATGCTGCGGGCGCAGGAACATGCCTTCACGCCACGCGACGCGGCTCTCGCCGGCCATAAGCTACCCCCCGAAAACACAACTTACCCCGTTAAGCTTACATTAAGCACGCCTTTCGTGACTTCAGAAGAGGAAGCACGAGAGGTAAGGTCCTTCGGACGGGGCGGGGGCCGGCCGGAATGAGCACCGAAGACGACGCTCGCAAGCGCGCGGGGGCGGGGGATGCGCTCTCCCACGACCCGCGCACATGGATGCGCGCGCCCTCGCCTGAAGCCGTGCCTGAGCCTCCGCCGGCACTGGACGAGCCGCCGCCGGAGAGTTCGGACTCTTTTGATCCGAGCACG
>DASVVG010000192.1:0-4522 GCA_036386655.1 Caulobacteraceae bacterium
CCTGGCGCTGCCCCCCTTCGGCCTGCTCGGCCCGATGGTCGCCTTCTCGGTCCTCGCTGTGGCGATGTTCGTGCTGGTGAGCCGCGGCCTGGTCGAGGAGCGGCCCCCCGAGACGCTGCTGCACGAGCCGGAGACCGCCGCCGCCCCGCCCGGCCGGGGCCTCTGGCGCGACCCGCGGGTGGCGCCCTTCCTGATCTACACCTTCGTGCTGGTGAGCATCCAGGCGGTGAACCTCCAGAGCCTGGGCTTCCTGGTCATCGACACCGTCGACCTCCCGCCCGCCCGTGCCCAGACCTTCATCGGCGCGGCGATGATGGCCGGGGCCGCCGCCGGCCTGCTCGCGCAGTGGGGCCTGATCCGCATGCTCTCGATGAGCCCGCGTAGCCTCCTGCGCTGGGGTTGCGGCCTCGCCTGCATCGGCAACGCCGCCATGGCCGTGGCGCCCGACTTCGGCGGGGTCGTCTTCGCCTACGCGCTCGCCAACCTCGGATTCGGCCTGGCGCGCCCCGGCTTCACCGCGGGCGTGTCGCTGGCGGTGAACGCGCACGAGCAGGGGGCCGTGGCCGGCGCGCTGACGGGCGTCGTCGGCGCCAGCTTCATCGTGGCCCCGGTCGCCGGGATGGCGCTCTACGAGCTCTCCACGCCGCTGCCGTTCCTGCTGAACGCGGTCGTCGCGATCGCCCTGCTGGGCTACGCCATGAAGAGCCCGGCGCTGAAGAACGCCAAGGTGACCGCCGAGCCCCCGCCGACGCTGGCCTAAAGCCCCGCCTCGCGACGCAGCGCGGCGATGGTCGCCGCGTCGAGGTAGCCGTCCGCCGGCCGGTTCCGCGCCTGCTGCCAGGCCCGCAGCGCCGTGCGCGTGCCGCCGCCGATCACCCCGTCGATCGGACCCGGGTTGTAGCCGAGCTGCGTCAGCGCCGCCTGCGCCGCGCGCCGGTCGGCCAGCGACAGCGGCGTCTCTTCCGGCCAGGCCGTGCGCAGGGCAGGGGCCCCGCGCAGCGCGTCCGCCAGCATCCCGATGCCCAGCGCGTAGGCAATCGAGTTGTTGTAGGCGCGGATGGTGAAGTGGTTCGGGTAGGCGAGGAACGCAGGGCCGCGCGCCCCGGACGGCAGCAGCAGCCGCGCCTCCGCCGCCGCGTCCGCGCTCGTCCAGGCGCCGGTGGCGGGCCGCACGCCCAGCTCGCTCCAGGCGGTCGGCGTCATCGCCCGCGTCTCCGACAGCGAGTAGTCGAACGCGGCCGGCAGGATCACCTCCTGGTGCCAGCTCACCCCGGGCCGCCAGCCCGACGCCCGCAGCAGCTGCGCCGCCGAGGCCAGCGCGTCCGCCGGCGAGTTCCAGATGTCGCGGTCGCCGTCGCCGTCCCCGTCCTGCGCGTGGGTCAGGTAGGTCCCGGGGATGAACTGCGTGTGCCCCATGGCGCCGGCCCACGATCCGCGCATCTGAGCCCGCGTGGCGTAGCCCTCCTCGATCATCCGCACCGAGGCGATCAGCTGCTCCTCCGCCCAGGCGCGTCGCCGCCCCTGCGCCGCCAGCGTCGCCAGCGAGCGGATCACGTCCTTGTCGCCTTTGATCTGGCCGTAGGCGCTCTCCATCCCCCAGATCGCCACCAGCACCTCGGCCGGCACGCCGTAGCGCTGCTCGATGGCGGGCAGCTGGGGCACGCTCGCCCGGGCGGAACGCCCGTTCGCGACCCGCTGCGCCGACGCCGCGCCCGCCACGTACTGGCTGATCGGCCGCGAGAACTCCGGCTGGCCGAGGTCGGAGGTGATCACCCCAGCGTCCGGCGTGACCCCGCGCAGCTCGCGCTCTAGGGCGGCGCGCCACTGCGCCGGCGCCCGGCCCAGGAAGTCCGAGCGCCAGGCGTCGAACGCCATGTCGCCGGAGGGGACCTGCGCGCCCGGGGCGGGTTGGCTCGGCTGGGGCGCGGGCGCGTAGGGACCCGGGCCCGCCGGGGTTGTCGGGTAGCCCGGCCCCGGCGGCGGCACGGGCGGCGTGGAAGAGACGCACCCGGCGAGGACCACGGCGCACCAGACGGGAAGATGACGACTCATGTCGGCTAAACTACGCGGGCTGAGTCCCGGTTGCCCACTCGCAAAGCCGTGACCCCGGTCCGGCCCTTCAGTCGAGCAGGTAGAACAGGTCCTCCACGCGCCGGTCGAGCGCCCGCGCCAGCGTGAGGGCGAGGGTGGTGGAGGGAGTGAAGACGCCGTTCTCCACCGTGTTGATGGTCTTGCGCGACACCTTCACCTTCAGCGCCAGCTCGGCCTGGGTCAGGCCCTGCTCGGCCCTGGCCTCCTTCAGCCGGTTGCCCAGCCGCGCGTCACTCATCGGGGTCCGCGCGGCGGTCGAGCACGGCGAACCAGACCGCGGGCAGCACGGCGCCGGGCGCCAGCAACGCGGGTCCGACCACTCCCACCCACTCCGGCCGGTAGAGGCCGACGAAGTAGAGAGCCAGCGCTCCGGCGAGCAGCCCGAAGTAGCCCACCTGGAACGCGCGCCCGCGCAGCAGCGGCGTGAACTCGTCCTCCAGCCACTTGCGCACGTCCGCCCGGCCCCACCAGCCGCGGCCGGCCACCGCCAGCGGGAACACCACGAAGAGCAGCGGGACGCCCGCGACCCACAGGTGGTCGAACCCCTCGCCCTCGCCGGCCTGGACGTGCAGCCCGGAGTTCGCCGCCACCGCCGCCATCGCCAGTGCGGACGCCGCGAAGGTGAGGAAGGTCGCGTTGCGGGACCGCTGCACGCGGTCGCGGCGGGTCAGCCCCGCCTCGAGCTCCGCCGCGGCCTCGCCCGGGCGCGACCTCCACGCCGCGACCAGCCCCGCCGCCCCGATCAGCACGCCGACGGCGCCCAGGAGCCAGAGCGGCGGCGCGGCGCCGACTTCCTCATCGGCCAGGGCGAGCACCCCGGCGCAGGCCACCGCCGCGAAGCCCGTCGAGGAGGCGAACGCTCCGGCCGCGTAGATCCGGCGCCGGCGCCGCTCTGTCCTGACGAGCTCCGCCCGCCGCTCTTCGTTCGTTCCGCTTGCCATCCTGCCCCGTCCTGCAGTAACGTAACCCAGAGGTGACATGATACCTATAGGTTACATCGTGTCAACCGGCCGTCGCGCAGCGTCGCGCGTTGACTAGGGCGAGGGGCTTGCGTATATGCCGCCCCTCTCGGGCGCGACGCCGCTGAACGGCGCGCGCCCCTGTGCTTTTCGAGGCTGGTCATGAAGGTCCGCAGCTCCCTGAAGTCGCTGAAGACGCGCCACCGCGACTGCAAGGTCGTGCGCCGCAAGGGCCGCGTGTACGTGATCAACAAGACCGACCCGCGCTTCAAGGCCAAGCAGGGCTGAGGCCCTGCGCCGCACCCGCGCGGCGCTCCACATCGAATCGCCCACACCGAGGCGCGGACTGTCCACAGTTCGCGCCTTTCGTCTGATTGCGCCCCCGACTCCGCGCCCATAGGGTCCGCGCTCGCCTCCCCGGAGAGTTCCCGTGCCCGACGACGCGTCCTTCGCCCCCGTAGCTTCCGAAGCCGATGTCCTCACGGCCACCGCCCAGGGGCGCCTGAAGAGCTTCATCGAGCGCATCGAGCGGCTCGAGGAGGACAAGGCCGCCGTGTCCAACGACATGAAGGAGGTCTTCCTCGAGGCCAAAGGCGAGGGCTTCGACGTGAAAATCCTCCGCAAGGTCATCCGCCTGCGCAAGCAGGACAAGGTGAAGCGCGAGGAAGAAGCGGCGCTGATCGACCTCTACCTGAGCGCCATCGGCGGCCTCTGATCCGCCGCTAGGGCGAGCCCGACAGCTCCTCGTCCAGCAGCGCACGGACGCGCGCGACCGCTTCGGGCGGCGCGGGCAGGCGGGTCATCTCGCCCCATCCGGCCCGCACGCCGCAGCCCGAGTGGTCGCTGTCCCGCACCACCTCCATGCGATCGCCATAGAGGCGCAGCACGTTCTGCTGCGGCGGATCGCCGGGCTCGGCCAGGGTCGGGTCCCGAGGCGCCCGCCACCACCCCGTCGCACGGTCGAGCGTGAACGGGCCGTCGTACAGGGTGCAGCTGTGACCGTTGAAGGCGATCGCCTGCCCCGCGGCGGTCAGGCGGCCGTCGGGCAGCGCCCGCACGTACGCCGTGCTGTAGCTGGCGCCCGCGATCACCGGGACCAGCCGGCCGTAGAGCGGAGTGGCCCGGAAGGCGGGGGTCACCGGCAGATCCTCCGAGACGTACACCGCCTCCACGCCGGGCTTCAGCCAGGCCGGCCGAGCCCGGCGGCGCAGGGCTTCCGAGCGTTGGACGTAGGCCTTCTCCAGGCACACGTCGAACTCCTCTTCGGGCTTGCGCGCCGAGCACGCGTCCCGTTCCCGCAGCCACGCCCGCTGGTCCGCCACCGTCGTCGCGCCCTGCGCCAGGGCCGCCCGGTAGGCGACGTGGAGATCCTGGTCGAGGCCCTGGAAGTGCCCGTAGTGGTTCGGGTCGCAGATGCGCCGCTCCACCACCGTCGAAGCCCGGGCGCAGTCGAACGAGGCCTGCGGCTCTGG
>DASVVG010000193.1:0-31574 GCA_036386655.1 Caulobacteraceae bacterium
TCTCTGGGAGGCTGCGCCCAGGTGCAGAAGTTCCGCACGCGCGCCCAGATGGAAAAGGCGCCCGTCTGCACCGACTTCGACTTCCCGATCTACTTCGCCAGCGGCTCGGACCAGGTCCCGGCGGCGGCCATGCAGGTCATCCGCCAGCACGCAGGCCAGGTGCGCGCCTGCAAGGTCGCCACCGTGAACGTCACCGGCCTGTCGGACGCGGAGGGCTCCGCCGAGGTGAACATGGAGCTCTCGAAGCGCCGCGCGACCGCTGTGGCGCGGGCGCTCGCGGCCAACGGATATCCGGCGCCGGCCTTCGAGGTCGCCGCCGGAGGCGAGAGGGGCGCGGCCACGGCCACGGGAACCACCCCGCTGCGACGCCGGACCGAAGTGTCGGTGAAGTTCGCCCAACGGACGCCGGCGGCCTGACGGCCGCGCGCTTCGGCGGTGGTCGGCGCAAAAGAAAAGCGGCGGATCGGGGTTACCGATCCGCCGCGAAGCGCATCATCGAGAATAGGGTGCGGAGACGGCAGACCGGCGCTGCCGGTCTCAAGTCGGGGGGGCGTCACCGCCTCCGCAACATGAAAACACGGACCCCCCCTCGCCGGTTCCTCGGTCGCAAAAAAATTTTCTTGATTGTTTTCGCTCGGCTGTTCCAGCCGCTGAAAGGCTTCAGGAAACTCGCTTTTGACATACGCGCCGGCCGGAACGGCGGCGCGGAGTCGGCGTTCCCGGTGCAGGGACATTCGACCACCAGGACCGCCAATGACCACCCGTCGCACCTCGCCCGCTCGACCCGTCCTCGAGCGCCTGCTCGACCGGCTCGCGGCGGTGATCGCCATCAGCCTGGTGGCCGTCTCAGGCGGCCTGCTCATGGAACTGAACCAGCAGGCGCAGGCGGAAGCCCGCGTCACCCCCTTCGAACAATCAGACCGCGCGCTCGGCTGACCCAGGAGACCGCATGACCGACCGAGGCCCCGCCGTCGACCCGCCCGCGCCCCGCGTGTCCGAGACCCGCGCGCGTCAGGGCTTCCGCGACCGCCCGGTCCTGCTGGTGCTGGGCATCGGGCTGCTGCTGGCGGTGCTGGCGCTGTTCGGGCTCTGGGCCGCGCGCTCGGGCCAGCTCGAGTCGACCAACCCCGACGCCGGCATGGACCGGCGCGACGCCGCCACCTACGACCAGACGATACAGCCGCCCAAGAGCGACTGACGTCTCAGCGCGGCTGTCAGGCCGCCCGGGCCGTGCGCGCGGGGTGGAAGAAGAGCGCCTGGCCGATCGCCGCCTTAACCGTCTCCGGCTGGAAGGGCTTGGTGATCAGGAAGGTGGGCTCGGGCCGCTCGCCAGTGAGCAGCCGCTCCGGGAACGCCGTGATGAAGATCACCGGCACGTTGTAGCGCGCGAGAATGTCCTTCACCGCGTCGACGCCCGACGAGCCGTCGGCCAGCTGGATGTCGGCCAGCACCAGACCGGGCGTCTTGGCGTTGATCGCGGCCACCGCCTCGGTGCGGGTCGCAGCCACGTCGAGCACCCGGTGGCCCAGCTCGCGGACCAAAGCCTCGATGTCGGCGGCGATCACCGGCTCGTCCTCGATGATGAGGACGTCGGTGGCGAGTTCGGACTCGATCTCGGCCTGCGCCTCGGCGATCAGGTCCTCGACCTCGTCGACACGGGCGCCGAGGATCTGGGCGGCCTCCGTCGGGGTGAATCCTTCGAGGGCCGTCAGCAGGAAGGCCTGCCGCGAACGCGGCGCGATCCGGAGAAGCCGGCCGGCGGCGCCGCCGTCGTCCTCCAGGGTCTCCTCCTGGGCGCTCTCCAGCTGGGCGCCGGTCGAGCACCAGATGGCGTGGAACACATGGTAAAGCGCCACCCGCGGGGTGAGATGCGCCTCGAGCACGCGCTCTCCGGCGGCGAGGGCCTCGAGGGCGACCCGGACGTAGCGGTCGCCCGTGGACTGGTCGCCTGTCAGCGCCCGTGCGTAACGGCGCACGTAGGGCAGGTGCGGCGCCAGACGTTCTAGAAGACCCAAGAGCCCCCTCCGGCTTTATGTTCTACAGACACGATGATGCGTGCCGCGGCGACGCTTTCGCTGCAGCGGCCTCTTAAACGTACGCCCTAGGGAACGGTTCCGCCACCTCGGCCATTATAGCGCGTTAGGCCCTTCGGTGGGGAACCAGGCGCGAGTGAAAGTGTTGACGCACGAGAGTAAGCCTCGAGATCCGGCGAACCCGGTCCCCGAAAGCCCCATGATGGATCAGACTGAGTCTGGCGAGCGCCCTCGCAAGGACGTGCCGCTCGACGAAGCGCGGTTGCGCCAGCAGGCCATCGGCGTCAAACTCCGGCAGATGTTCGACGAGGTCGTCAGCGAGCCTGTGCCCGACGACTTCCTAGATATATTGCGTCGCGCCGACGACCGTCGTTCCGGAAAGTAAATGCGTTCGTTCGATCTAGACGAGGCGGCCGAGGCCGCCTTCAAGCGCGACCTCGTGGGCCTCATTCCCCACCTGCGGGCCTTTGCGCGGACGCTGTGCGGGGACCCCGCGGCGGCCGACGACTTGGCGCAGGACGCCATGATGAAGGCGTGGGACGCCCGCACCAGCTTCCAGCCGGGCACGAACATGAAGGCCTGGACCTTCATGATCCTCCGCAACCAGTTCTATTCCGAGAAGCGGCGGTCGTGGCGCCAGTCGCAGCTGGACCAGGAAGCCGCCGAGCGCACCCTGGTGGCGGCGGACGACCCCGCGGCGCCGATCGCCCTCGACGAGCTGCGCCAGGCGCTGGGTTCGTTGCCGGACGAACAGCGCGAAGCCCTGATCCTCGTGGGCGCGGGCGGGTTCGCCTATGAAGAGGCGGCCGAAATCTGCGGTTGCGCGGTCGGCACGGTGAAGAGCCGCGTCAGCCGGGCGCGGCGCGCCCTTCACGGCATCCTCGAATCCGGCGGCTACACGCGGGACGGCTCGCCCGCCGCCGAGGCCATGAGCGCCATCCTGGCCGATGCGGAGCGCCTGAGCGGCGCGCGGTGACACACGGCGCGGCCGAGCAGCCCGACGCTGACCCGGACGACGCGCCGGCTCCCGCCGACACCCGACCCGCGCCGTCTCCTTCGGGTCTCACCATCCGGCTGCGTCTGGGGCGCATCCTCGCGCTCGCGCTCCTTCCCGTGCTGGTGCTCGGCGTCCTGCAGGCGATGGCGGGCTTCCGCCGCGACGCCGAGCAGCGTCGCGACCGCCTGATTCAGGGTGGTGAACAGGCGGCGGCGGTGGCTCGCGCCAAGCTGGAGAGCGCCGGCGTGCTGCTCGAGGCGCTGGCGCCAGACTCCGTAGGGCTTTCGTGCGCGCCCCGGCTTCGGGCGGTGCGCGACCGGCTCGAGGGCTACGAGAACCTGATCCGGTTCGACGCCATCGGCCGGGTCTCCTGCGCCGCAGACACGGTGCCGGCGGATCCTGAGCGCCGGAACGTCCCATGGTTCGCCGCGCTGCAAGCCGGCGACCGTCGCGTGGTCACCAGCCAGCCGGCGGGTGCGCTGGACGAGAGCGCGGCCTTGCTGGCCGCGATCCCGGCCTACGATGCAGACGGTCGTTTCGAGGGCGCGTTGGTGGCGGTGATCCGGCTGGCGAGCTTGCGCCCGGACGTCGCCGGCAAGGGTGTCCCGCGGGGAACGGCGGTCGCTCTGACGGACCAGGCGGGGAACGTCCTCACCTCCACCGAGCCGGCGGTGTTCAGCGACACCCCGCGGGGATGGACCGATCGCAGCCTTCGACAGGGGGCGACCCTCTACCAGGGCCGCAGCAGGGGCGGCGAGCGGCGGGTGTACGCCGGCGCGCCGCTGGTCGACGACGACGTGTTCGTCCTGCTCTCGGCGCCGGAGCCCAACGTGCTGTCCTGGGCGTGGCTGAATCCCGGCGCGAGCATCGTGCTGCCGCTGCTGGCGTGGCTGGCCGCTTTCCTGGCCGTGTGGCTGGCGGGCGAGCGCATGATCGTGCGCTGGCTGGCCTACCTCGACAGGATCGCGTCGCTCTACGCCAAAGGCCGGTTCTCGGTTCGCCCGGTGAAGGCCCTGGACGCGCCGCCGGAGATCGCCACGCTGGCGCGGACGCTCGACGACATGGCCGCCGCCATCGAGGCCCGGGACCATACCCTGCGCGAGAACCTGGCGCAGAAGGACGCGCTGATGCGCGAGATCCACCACCGGGTGAAGAACAACCTGCAGATCATCACCTCCCTGCTCAACATGCAGCAGCGGGCGCTGCACGACGACGCGGCCAAGGCGGCGCTGTCCGACACGCGCCAGCGGATCACGGCCCTCGCGCTGATCTATCGCGCGCTCTACCAGAGCGTGGACCTGCGGCGGGTGGAGGTGCGGCCGTTCCTGGAGGAGCTGCTGGCCCAGCTGCTGAACGGCGAGGGGCCGCGCGCCCAGCCGGTGCGGACGGACATCACCTCCGCCGAGATGACGCTCGACCCGGACAAGCTGGCGCCCTTCGCGCTGTTCGCGGTGGAAGCGGTGACCAACGCGCTGAAGCACGCGTTCCCGGGACGTCAGGGCCACATCGCGGTGAACTTCAGCAAGACCGACAGCGAGGCGCGGCTGGAGATCGTCGACGACGGGGTGGGCGCTCCTCAGGACTCGGCGGCCGGCGGCGTCGGCCGGACGCTGATGACGGCGTTCGCGCGGCAGCTGCGCGGGCGCGCGGAGATCGAGAGCAAGCCCGGCGGCGGCACCGCCGCGCGCCTGATCTTCCCGATCCCGAACCCCGGCAGCCACAACGAGACCGGGCGCGGACCGGCGGCGTCGACCGCGAATCCGGCTCTCCCGCCGCAGGGGAACCAAGCTGCAGCGTAGGCGTTTCCCCGCCGCATCAACGGAGGCTGCCTTCAATGCGTAAGATCATCATCCTGCTCGCCAGCGCGGCCCTGCTCAGCACGGCTGCTTGCAACACCATGCGTGGCGCAGGCGAAGACGTGAAAGACGCCGCGGACGCCGCCGACCGCGCCGTCTGAGCCCGCTGAAGGAGATCTGCTGAAAGCCCCCGTCGCGAGAGCGGCGGGGGTTTTTCGCGTCCGGGCCTCGGCTCGCCTATATTGCCGGCGCAATGACCCGGCCGTTCCTGAAGATGAACGGGCTCGGCAACGACTTCGTCGTGGTCGAGGCCCGCGCGGCGCCCTTCGCGCCGGACGCCGTGCAGGTGCGCGCCATCGCGGATCGGGCCTCGGGCGTCGGCTGCGACCAGCTGATCGCGGTGGAGCGGTCGGACCGCGCGGACGCCTTCATGCGCATCTGGAACGCCGACGGCGGCGAGGTGGAGGCCTGCGGCAACGCCTCCCGCTGCGTGGCCTGGCTGCTGATGGAGGCGAGCGGGCGCGACGCCGTCACGCTCGAGACCTCGGGCGGGTTGCTGGAGGCGCGTCGGGCGGGCCCGGAGCGGATCACCGTGGACATGGGCGCGCCGCGGCTCGACTGGCGCGACATCCCGTTGGCCGAAGAGATGGACACGCGCGGAATCGAGCTGCAGGTCGGCCCGATCGACGACCCGGTGCTGCACACGCCCGGCTGCGTCAGCATGGGCAACCCGCACGTGGTGTTCTTCGTGGCTGATGTCGCGGCGGCCCCGGTGCGGCAGGTCGGGCCGATGATCGAGAACCACCTGCTGTTCCCCGAGGGCGTGAATGTCGGCTTCGCGGAGGTGCGCCGGCGGGACCACATCGCGCTGCGGGTGTGGGAGCGCGGGGCCGGCGAGACGCAGGCGTGCGGCACCGGCGCCTGCGCGGCGGTGGTGACGGCTCACCGACGCGGGCTGGTCGACCGGCGTGTGGACGTGGAGCTGCCCGGCGGCGTGCTAGGCATCGATTGGCGGGAGAGTGACGGGCACGTGCTGATGACGGGGCCGGTCGCGCTCGAGTTCGAAGGCACGCTGCCGTGAGCGTGGACGTCGTCACCTTCGGCTGCCGGCTGAACGCCTACGAGAGCGAAGTCATCCGCAAGCGCGCAGACGAGGACGGCCTCCAGAACGCGGTGGTGTTCAACACCTGCGCGGTCACCGGCGAGGCGGTGCGGCAGGCGCGGCAGGCGATCCGCCGCGCGCGCCGCGAGCGGCCTGGCGCGAAGCTGATCGTCACCGGCTGCGCGGCGCAGATCGACCCCGAGGCCTTCGCAGGGCTGGCGGAGGTCGACCTCGTGCTGGGCAACGCGGAGAAGACGCAGGCCGGCGCCTACGCTCCGGCGGCCGAGCCGTCTCGGGTGCGCGTCAACGACATCATGTCGGTCCGCGAGACCGCCGGGCACCTGATCGACGGCCTGAAGGACCGGGCGCGGGCCTACGTCGAGGTGCAGAACGGCTGCGACCACCGCTGCACCTTCTGCGTGATCCCGTACGGCCGGGGGAACTCGCGGTCAGCCGCGGCGGGCGACGTGGTGGAGCAGGTGCGGCGGTTGGTGGAGCAGGGCTACCCCGAGGTGGTGCTGACCGGGGTCGACGTGACCTCGTGGGGCGCGGAGCTGCCGGGCGCGCCCACGCTCGGGCGGCTGGTCGCGCGCATCCTGAAGCTGGTGCCGGAGCTGCCGCGGCTGCGGCTGTCGTCGATCGACGCGGCCGAGATCGACCCGGACCTGCTGCGTTGCCTGGGCGATCAGGAGCGGCTGGCGCCCCACCTGCACCTGTCGCTGCAGGCGGGCGACGACATGATCCTGAAGCGGATGAAGCGCAGGCACGGCCGCGCCGACGCCGTGAGGCTGGTCGAGCAGGTGCGGGCGGTCCGTCCGGACACGGCGTTCGGGGCTGACCTGATCGCGGGCTTCCCGACCGAGACCGACGCCATGTTCGACAACACGCTGGCGCTCGTGGACGACTGCGACCTCGCCTACCTGCACGTCTTCCCGTTCAGCGCCCGGCCGGGAACGCCGGCGGCCCGCATGCCGCAGCTGCCGCGGCCGGTGGTGAAGACGCGTGCGGAGCGGCTGCGCGCCAAGGGCGCCGAGGCGCTGAGCAGGCACCTGGAGCGTCACGTCGGGGCGAAGGTCGAAGCGCTGGTGGAGCGGCCGGGCGTCGCGCGCGCCGGGGACTTCACCGAGCTCGCGTTCGAAGGTTCCGCGGAGGCGGGGCGGACCGCCCGCTTTCGGATCGAGGGCCACGATGGGCGACGTGCCTTGGCGCGGCTGGTCTGAGCTACCCGCGCACCTCGAGCCCCGCTACAAGCCGCGCATGAGCGACGCCGCCGCCCCCGGCCGATCCTGGTTCCAGCGTCTGACCGGCGGACTGTCCCGCTCGTCGCGTCAGCTCTCCGAGGACGTGGTGGCGGTGTTCACCAAGCGGCGCCTGGACGAGGCGTTGCTGGACGAACTCGAGGAACAGCTGATCGAGTCGGACCTGGGGCCGGAGGCCTCGGCGCGGGTGGCCGCCGCCTTCGGTCGCGGTCGCTTCGGCAAGGATCTGACGGAACCCGAGATCCGGCAGGCGCTGGCTGAGGCCATCGCGGACGAGCTGCGACCGCACCAGGGACGCTTCGCTCCGCTGGCCGGCCCGAAGCCTTTCGTGGTGCTGTTCGTGGGCGTGAACGGTTCGGGCAAGACGACGACGCTCGGCAAGGTCGCGGCCGACCTGCAGATGCGTGGCGCGCGCGTGCTGATCGCCGCGGGCGACACCTTCCGAGCCGCCGCGGTGGAGCAGCTGAAGGTGTGGGGCCAGCGCGCCGGCGTGCCGGTGCTGGCCAAGGAGCCGGGCGCCGATGCGGCCGGCCTGGCCTATGACGCGCTTCAGCGGGCGCAGCGGGAAGGGTTCGACGTGCTGCTGATGGACACGGCCGGGCGGCTGCAGAACAAGACCGCGCTGATGGACGAGCTGGCCAAGATCGTCCGTGTGCTCAAGAAGCTCGATCCCGCCGCGCCGCACGAGACGCTGCTGGTGCTCGACGCCACCGTTGGCCGCAACGCCCTGTCGCAGGTGGAGGCCTTCGGGCGCACCGCAGGCGTGACCGGCGTGGTGATGACCAAGCTCGACGGCACCGCGCGAGGGGGCGTGCTGGTGCCGGTGGCCGACGCTTCGAAGGCGCCGGTGAAGCTGATCGGGGTCGGCGAAGGGATCGACGACCTGCAGCCGTTCGACGCCGCGGCGTTCGCACGATCGCTGGTGGGACTGGGCGAGGAGCGCGCCGCTTGAGCAAGAAGCCGAACCCTTGGGTCCGTTTCGGGATCGACTTCGGCGCGCCGGGCGCCTTCCTGATCGCCTACTTCGCGACGCGAGACCTGCTGACGGCCACCTGGGCGCTGGTGATCGGATCTGCGCTGGCGCTGGCGCTCGGGTGGGTTGCAGAGCGGCGGGTGGCCCCCCTGCCGCTGGTGGCCGGCCTCGCGGCGATCGTCTTCGGCGGGCTGACGCTGGTGTTCCAGGACGAGCGCTGGGTGAAGATCAAGCCGACGGCGCTGAACCTCTCGTTCGCGGCCTTCCTGCTCGTCGGGCTGTTGATGAAGCGGTCGCCGCTGAAGGTGATCCTGGGCGACGTGATCAAGCTCCCGGACGACCTCTGGCGCACGCTGGCGCTCCGCTACGGCGTCTTCTTCCTGGCGGTCGCGGCTCTTAACGAGGCGGTCTGGCGGACGCAGCCGGACGAGGTCTGGGTGCTGTTTCGGATGCCCGGGCTGCAGCTGCTGGCGCTGGCGTTCTCGGCCACGCAGTTCCCGCTGATGCTTAGGGGCGCGAAGGCGATGGAGGCGGAGACCGGCCCCGATGCGTGAGCCCCGGAGCGTCTGTCGTCAAACTTTCTCACACGGCTGATAATCGTCCGTGTGCGACGAGAGGGGCGCCGGACCATGGCCGACACGGGGGAGACGGCGAGTGTCACGCTGCACCGCTCGCCGAGCCATCTGTTGCACCGGGCGCTGCAGCACGCGCTCGACATCTACGCCGACAGCGCAGGCAGCGGCTCGCCGACGCAGCGCCAGTTCGCGGTCCTCTCCGCCGTAGCGGACAACGAGGGCCTGACCCAGACCGACCTGGTGCGGGCCACGGGCATCGACCGCTCCACGCTGGCCGAGCTGGTGTCGCGGATGATCGGCAAGGGTCATCTGGTGCGTGAGCGATCGTCCGAGGACGGCCGCGCAAACACCGTGCGCCTGACGGAGAAAGGCCGCGCCGCCCTCGCCGAAGCGCTACCGAAGGTCGCCCGCGCCGACCAGAAGATCCTGTCGCTGATACCGGCGCGGACTCGCGAGAGCTTCCTCAGCGTGCTGCTCACCCTCTCCGAGCGCGCCGAGCGCGATCAGGCGGGCTCGGACGAAGCGGTCGCGGCCAAGCCCGGCAAGAAGAAAAAAAAGGCCGACAAGGCGCGCGCCGAGAAGGCCGACAAGAAAAAGAAGAAGAAGGCGAAGAAGGCCTGAGGCCGCTCAGACCTTGATGTCGAGCAGCGAACCGGGGCGGAGGTAGCGCTGCGGCTCCGCGTCGGGCGGGGTGACCGTCCGGGCCGTCGGAGCGGCTGCGCGGATCGGCTCCGGACGAGCGGCCGTGGGGGAAACGGCGCTGGTGGCGGCCTGGAAGAAGGCCTTCTGCGCCGCGCGCGACTCCGGTCGCACGGGCCGTGCCGTGGTCGCGGGCAGCTGGACGTTGGGTCGGATCGGGTTCACGGCGCGAGAATCGTTAACAGACCGAGGCTTGGGGCGGAACTCTCAACCAGGAGTTAACGGAGGGAACGGGCTTGCTCGAGCAGGGTTCCGGCCGCCTTTCGCGTGAGCGGCCCGGTGTGCTTGGCGCGCACCACTCCGTCTGAACCCACTAGGAAGGTCTCCGGCACCCCGGAGACGCCGAGCTCGATCCCTGCGCGGCCGTCGCGATCGACGAGGACCTGCGCGAAGGGATCGCCGAGCCGCTGCAGGAAGGCGGCGGTCTTCTCCGGATCGTCCTTGTAGGCGAGGCCCACGATGCGGACGCCGGAATCGCGCAGGCGGATCAGCTCGGGGTGCTCGATCTCGCAGGGCGCACACCAGGAGGCGAAGACGTTCACGAGGGTGGGGCCCTCCACCGCGGCCCGGAGGGACACGGCTTCGCCGCCGACGAGCGTGGGGGTCATGATTTGCGGCAGCGGGCGGCCCACGAGGGCGTCCGGCTTCACGCGCGGGTCCCGGCCGAGCGCGAAGCAGGCGAAGAGGCCGATCAGCGCCGCGAGCGCGACCAGCGGCAGGAAGGGCAGGAGCCGCCTCACCGCGCGTCGGCCTTCTCGGCAGCGCGGCGCCAGCGGCGCGCGCGCAGCAGGGTGTCGGCCGCGAGCGCCACCAGGACGACCGCGCTCACTGCATAGGCGGACCAGACGTAGGCGCCGTACTCTCCGAATTGGAGGTCCATCAGAGCGCCCCCGCCTGACGGCGCGCCCGGCGGCGCCAGACCTCGGAGCGTATCCGCACCAGCCAGAGGGCCCCGAAAGCCGTCAGGTAGGCCCCCATCATCAGCAGCAGGGGCGTCAGGAACTCCGAGGGCATCGAGGGGCCGCCGGCGCGCAGCACCGACGCGGGCTGGTGCAGCGTGTTCCACCAGTCCACCGAGAAGCGGATGATCGGCAGGTTCACTAGCCCGACCAGCGCCAGGATGGCGGCGGCGCGGGCGGCCTTCTGCTCGTCCTCGATCGCGGCGTGGAGCGCGAGGTAGCCCAGATAGAGCAGGAAAAGGACGAGGACGGAGGTCACCCGCGCGTCCCAAACCCACCACGTCCCCCACATCGGCTTGCCCCACAGCGAGCCCGTGACCAGCGCCAGGAAGGTGAAGGCGGCGCCCAGCGGCGCGGCCGCCTTGGCGGCGGCCTCGGCGAGCGCGTGCCGCCAGACCAGGCCCACGAAGCTTGCGGCTCCGAGCGCGGCGTAGGCGACCAGCCCGGCGGTGGCGGCCGGGGCGTGGACGAACATGATCCGCACCGTGTCGCCCTGCTGGTAGTCTTCGGGCGCGGAGAAGCCGAGCCACAGGCCGACGGCGAAGAGCACGAGGCTGACCCCGCCCAGCAGCGGCGCGAGCGGCCGCGACACGGCCATGAACCGCTGAGGGTTGGCGAGGGCGGCGATCACGCGCGGCAGATAGAAGGGCGGGGCGGCGGGAGCAAGCGAGCCGCCACGCTAGCTGATCGCGTTGCGAAGCGCCGCCGCGGTGGCGAAAGGCGACAGGCCCGCGGCCGCGAGGGTGTAGGCGGCGAGCAGGGCCAGCCCTCCGCCCGGGACGCCGTCGTCAGCGGCCTGGATCGCGCCCGCGCCGAAGATCACCGGCGGCACGAGCAGCGGCAGCACCAGGACCGCGATCAGGAGCCCGCCCCGGCGGCTGCCGGCGGCGAGCGCTGCGCCCACGGCGCCGACGGCGACGAAGCAGAGGCCGCCGAGGAGCGCGACCAGCAGGATCACGGGCGCGAGGCCGGGGTCCGCGCCCAGCGCCACGGCGGCGATGGGCGCCAGCAGCGACAGCGGAGCGGCGACGGCGAGCCACTGCGCCTTCGTCTTCACCGCCGCCACGGCTTCGAGCGGCGGACCGCCCAACGCGAGGAGGTCGAGGGCGCCGTCTTCGAGGTCGCGCTCGAAGAGACGCTCGAGGGAGAGCAGCGAGGCGAGTACGAGGGCGATCCAGGCCAGCCCCGGTGCGACGAGGGCGAGACGCTCCGGCTCCGGCCCGGCGGCGAGCGGCACCAGCGCGGTCAGGGCGGCGTAGAAGCCGGCCGCCAGCATGGGCGCGCCGCCTCCGCCCCAGGCGAGGCTCAGCTCCCGGCGGAACAGGGCGAACAGCGGGCTCAGGCGGCCACTCCTAGGTCCAGCGTGCGCGCGGAGAGGGGCAGCGGATCGTGCACTGCGGCGATGATCAGCCCCCCGCCAGCGAGGTGCTCGCGCATGAGTTCGCCCATTCGGTCGCGCCAGACGGCGTCCAGGGGCGCCAGCGGCTCGTCCAGCAGCCAGACCGGTCGTGGCGGGGCGGAGAGGCGGGCCAGCGCCAGCCGGCGGCGTTGGCCGGCCGAGAGGCGGCGCGTCTCCAGGTCGGCGCAGGCGGCGAGGCCGAAGCGGTCCAGCACCTCTGCGACCCGGGGCGAAGACTCCCCGGCCCAGCGCGCCCAGAAGCGGAGCTCGTCGGCGGCGGTGCGCTGGCCCTTCAAGCCGTCCTGCCAGCCCAGCCAGTGCAGGCTCTGCGAGGTGCGGTCCGGCTCGGCCCCCCTGTAGCGGACCGTGCCCGCGGCCGGGCGGAGCAGACCCGCCAGCGCGCGAAGCAGGCTGGTCTTGCCGGCGCCGTTGGGCCCGGTGAGCGCCAGCGCCTCCCCCGCCTCGACCCGGAACGACAGCCGCTCGAACAGCACGCGGCCGCCCCGCGCGACGGTCAGGTCCTGCGCCTCCAGCGCCGAAATCATCGCGGGGTCCGACGGGTTCGATGGACGCGCGGGAAGGCGGCGTCTAAGACGGCCACGGCCGCGCGAAGACCCGTCCGCGCGCGTCCGGAGCCTGTGCCTCCGGGCGACATGCGCGTCTTCGTTCTCGCCCGGCCGCGAACGCGAAAGGACGCCTTCATGCCCTCCATCGACACCTTCAAGGCCCGCCGGGAGCTCACCGTCGGGGACAAGACCTACGCCTATTACAGCCTGCCGACGGCGGCGGAAGCCGGGCTCGGCGATATCGAGCGCCTGCCGCGCTCGATGAAGGTGCTGCTGGAGAACCTTCTCCGGAACGAGGACGAGACCTCGGTCAAGGAGGACGACATCAAGGCGGTCGCTCGCTTCACCGAGCACCGCGGGAAGCTGGAGCACGAGATCGCCTTCCGCCCGGCACGCGTGCTGATGCAGGACTTCACCGGCGTTCCGGCGGTCGTGGACCTCGCGGCAATGCGCGACGCGATGGCGTCCCTGAACGCCGACCCCGCCCGGATCAATCCGCTCAGCCCGGTGGACCTCGTCATCGACCACTCGGTTATGGTCGACCACTTTGGACGGCCGGACTCGTTCGAGCAGAACGTTGAGCGCGAGTACGAGCGGAACCTCGAGCGGTACCGCTTCCTGCGCTGGGGCTCGTCGGCCTTCAACAACTTCCGCGTCGTGCCGCCGGGCACCGGCATCTGCCACCAGGTGAACCTGGAGTACCTGGCGCAGACCGTCTGGACCGGCGACGAGGACGGCGGGACGGTCGCCTACCCCGACACCGTGGTCGGCACCGACAGCCACACGACCATGGTCAACGGTCTGTCCGTGCTGGGCTGGGGCGTCGGCGGCATCGAGGCCGAGGCGGCCATGCTGGGCCAGCCCATCCCGATGCTCATCCCCGAGGTGGTGGGCTTCCGCCTGACCGGGCGGCTGCCGGAGGGCGCGACCGCGACCGACCTGGTGCTGACCGTCACGCAGATGCTGCGCAAGCTCGGCGTCGTCGGCAAGTTCGTGGAGTTCTACGGCGACGGCGTCACCAACCTGACCATCGAGGACCAGGCGACGATCGCCAACATGGCGCCGGAGTACGGGGCGACCTGCGGGTTCTTCCCGGTGACGCAGTCGACGCTCTCGTACCTCACGGCCACAGGGCGTTCGCCGGAGCGGGTGGCGCTGGTCGAGGCTTACGCCAAGGCTCAGGGCCTCTGGAGCGAGCCCGACACCCCGGCGCCGGAATTCAGCGATACGCTGGAGCTCGACCTGTCGACGGTGGTCCCGTCGCTGGCGGGGCCCAAGCGGCCGCAGGATCGCGTGCTGCTCACCGAAGCCGCGGCGTCGTTCCGAGCTTCGCTGGCGGGCGAGTTCGGCAAGGCCGGCGACGAGGGCAAGCGCGTGCCGGTCGAGGGCGAGAGCTACGACGTGGGCCACGGGGACGTGGTCATCGCCGCCATAACCAGCTGCACGAACACGTCCAATCCGTCGGTGCTGATCGCGGCCGGGCTGGTAGCGCGGAAAGCGCGTGAGCGCGGCCTGACCGTGAAGCCGTGGGTGAAGACCTCGTTGGCCCCCGGTTCGAAGGTGGTCACCGATTACCTCGAGCGGTCGAAGCTGCAGGACGATCTGGACGCGCTGGGTTTCAACCTTGTCGGCTACGGCTGCACGACCTGCATCGGCAACTCCGGCCCGCTGCCGGAGGCGATCGCCAAGGCGGTGAACGACGGCGACCTGGTCGCCGCCAGCGTGCTGTCGGGCAACCGCAACTTCGAAGGCCGGGTGAACCCCGACGTGCGCGCCAACTACCTGGCGTCTCCGCCGCTGGTGGTGGCGTACGCGCTCGCCGGGTCGATGTTCCTCGACGTGGCCGCCGAACCGCTCGGCACCGGGTCGGACGGGCAGCCGGTTTTCCTGCGGGACATCTGGCCCTCTAACGAGGAGATCGCGGCGATCCAGCGGGAGGCGGTGCAGGACGAGCAGTTCCGCAGCCGCTACGCCGACGTCTTCGAAGGCGACGAGCACTGGCGCGGGATCGAGGTCAGCGGCGGCCAGACATACGCGTGGGAGGCGGAGTCCACCTACGTGCAGAACCCGCCGTACTTCACGGGCATGGGCCTCGAGCCCCCGGCCGCCGCGGGAGACATCGTCGAGGCGCGCGTGCTGGCCATCTTCGGCGACAGCATCACCACCGACCACATCAGCCCGGCCGGCTCCATCAAGGCGGCGAGCCCCGCAGGCCGGTACCTGCAGGAGCACGGGGTGCAGCCGGTCGACTTCAACTCGTACGGGGCCCGGCGCGGGAACCACGAGGTGATGATGCGCGGCACCTTCGCCAACATCCGCATCCGCAACCGCATCACGCCGGACACCGAGGGCGGGGTCACCAGGCACTTCCCGTCGGGCGAGCAGATGGCGATCTACGACGCCGCCATGCGTTACCAGGCGGAGAACCGCCCGCTGGTGGTGTTCGCGGGCAAGGAATACGGCACCGGTTCCTCGCGGGACTGGGCGGCCAAGGGGACGAGGCTTCTCGGAGTGCGTGCGGTCATCGCGGAGAGCTTCGAGCGCATCCACCGCTCCAACCTGGTCGGGATGGGCGTCATTCCCTTCAAGTTCAAGCACGAGGGGTGGCAGCGGCTGAACCTGACCGGGGAGGAGATCGTCACCATCCGCGGGCTTGAGCGCATCCAGCCGCGGCAGGAGCTCTACGTCGAACTGTACCGCCCGTCCGACGGTCGGGTGGCGCGCTTCCCCGTGATCTGCCGCATCGATACGGACACGGAGCTGCAGTACTTCCGCCACGGCGGCGTGCTGCCTTACGTGCTGCGGAACCTCGCGCGCGGGCCGCAGATGATGGCGGCCGAGTAGGGCCGCCGCTTCCTGCCGAGGTTCACGACAAGGTGAGCGGGACCGTCCGGACCTTCGCGCTAACGGTGCGTCGATGAAGAGTGCTGCGGGGATCGCGGCGGCCCTGGCCGTCGGCGTCGGGATTGCTGCGGCCGCCGCTCCGGCGGCGGCCGACCCCGTCGTCGTCGAGCTCTACACCAGCCAGGGCTGCGAGGAGTGCTGGCGCGCCAACACCGTGCTGATGGAGCTGGCGGAGCGGCCGAACGTGCTGCCGCTCACCTTCGCAGTTGATTACTGGGACTACCTCGGCTGGACCGACAGCTTCGCCCATCCGGCGTTCACCGAGCGCCAGGGGCGGTACATGCGCAGCCTGCGCCTTCGCATGTTGCGGACGCCGCAGGTGATCGTGGACGGGGAGGCGCACGCCTCGGGCCTGGACGAGGCGGCGGTGGCGTCCCTGATCGACGCTCATCGCGGCGGCCCGAAAGGGGCGCCGGACGCGCAGATCATCCAGCGGGGGCGGCGCGTAGCCGTGGCCTCGGGCCGTGTGCCGACGGGCGGCGCGGACGTCTGGATGGTGCGGTACGACCCTCGGCCGCTGAACGTGACGGTGACCCGGGGCGAGAACCGCGGGCGCACCGTTCCGCACCGGAACGTGGTCCGGGAGCTCGTCCGCCTGGGTTCGTGGGCGGGCCGCCCCCGCACTTATCGGCTGCCGGAGGCGATCGCGCCCGGGCTCAAGACAACCGTGCTGGTGCAGGCGCGGCGCAGCGGGCGGATGATCGCGGTGGCGGACCCGAGATGAGCAGAAGCCCGCGCGGAGAGGGACCGCACGGGCTTCGCCTACGCTTTACTACTGGAGCGCCGACCGGCCGGACCCGTAGCGAGAGCCAGCGGGGCTGGGGGGCTGTTCAGGTTCCGGAACCCGCTACGAGCCGACCGGCCGACCTGTCGAGGTTGCTGAGGGCGAAAGGCGCGTGCGCGTCCGAAATGGGGTTTCTTCGTGACGCCCCGTTAAGGCTGGCGGCGTGAGGATGAACGGCGGCTCGCACACACTAGATGAGGGCGTCCTTGCAGGGTGAACCTTCCGTCGCATGAGCTTTGACCCGACCCCGGCGCCCGGCGCCCCGGCCGCTTCCCAGGTGTTCTTCGACCGGCACGAACTCGACGCCATCCTGCGCGTCTACGGGCGAATGGTCGCCGCCGGCGAGTGGCGCGACTACGGGATCGACGGGCTGAAGGACGCCGCAGTGTTCTCCGTGTTCCGCAGGGCGTCGGAGGCGCCGCTCTATCGGATCGAGAAGCGGCCGGCGCTGGCCAGGAAGCAGGGAGCCTACGCCGTGATCGCCCCCGGCAACGTGGTCCTGAAGCGCGGGCACGAACTCGATCAGGTGCTGAAGGTCTTCGACACCCGCCGCTTCCGCGTCGTCGAATAGAAGACGCCCCGGCGGGGTCCGCCGGGGCGCTGGAAGTCCGTTCCGTCCGCTCGCGCTATTCGCGGTTGCCCATGAAGGCGAGCAGGAATTGGAACAGGTTGATGAAGTTCAGGTACAGGCTCAGCGCGCCGAAGCTGGTGGCCACGCCCATGCCTTCGCCATTCCCCTGCAGCTGGTAGTAGGTCAGCTTCAGGCGCTGGGTGTCGTAGGCGATCAGGCCCGCGAAAATCAGCACCCCGATGGCGTTGATCGCGAAGATCAGCATCGGGTTCGGGAAGAAGATCGAGACCAGCGAGGCGATGATCAGGCCGAACAGGCCGACGATCAGGAACGAGCCGAAACCGGTCAGGTCCTTCTTCGTCGTGTAGCCGAACAGGCTGAGCGCCCCGAAGGCCGCGGCCGTCACGAAGAACGTCGAGGCGACGCTCTCGCCGGTGTAGCGCAGCAGCACGACGCCCAGCGACGCGCCGATCAGGGTGACGATGGTCCAGTAGAGGATGCCCGCCCCCCGAGCCGTCGGGTTGCGCATCATGAACATGGAGCCGAGCAGGATCACCAGCGGCGAGAACGCCACGACGGTGCCCAGCATGGTGTAGCCGACCCGGCCGCCCTGGACGACGAAGAAGAGGTCCCGGAGCGGGCCGCTGGTCAGGAAGGCGAGCGCTCCTGAGAGCACCAGGCCCAGCGCCACCTTGTTGTAGACGCCGAGCATGAAGGCGCGCAGACCGGCGTCGACCGCCATGTCGGCGCGGCCGGCCGGGGTGGAGCGCGCGTAGACGCGATCGTAGTCGGACATCAGAAATCCGTTCCCTTTTCAGGCGCCCGGCATGAGCGCCTAGCCTTATGTGCGCAAAGGCGAGGCCGCCCGCAAGGTTGCGTGGTCTGGCCGCAGTTGCGCCACGGGGGCGGGGCACCAAATCCGGGCCATGTCCCGAAATGAGATCACCCGCCGCACCGCCATAGGCGCCGCCGTGAGCCTGCCCCTCCTGCCGACCCTGGCCAGCGCCGCCCCGCGCACCCCCGTGGCTGCCACCGCGGCGAATCCGGCCGCGGCCGTGGCCGCCGCGGCGGTGGCCCCGCCGGTGGCCAGCGCTGCAGCCGCCCCGAAGCCGCCGGGCCGGCCCATTCCCGCTCCGGGCGAGCCGAAGCCGATCGTCACTTTGCTCGGGGACTCACTGACCACCGGCTTCGGCCTGCCGGTTCGGCAGGCGCTCCCGGCACAGCTCGAGCGGGAGCTGGCGGCGCTGGGCGTGCAGGCGCAGGTGCGCGGCGCCGGCGTGAACGGGGACACTACGGGGGGCGGCCTCCGCCGCGTGGACACCAGCGTCCGTGCGGACACCGACCTCTGCGTGGTCGCGCTCGGCGGCAACGACCTGCTGATGTTCAGCGAGCCCGCGGTCGTGCACCGGAACCTGGACGCCATCGTTCGGCGTCTGAAGGCGCGCAACATCCAGGTGGTCCTGGCCGGGGTGCAGGCGCCGCCCGAGCTGGGCCCGTACGCGCGGGCGTTCAGCGCCCTCTACGCGGATCTGGCGAAGCGCCATGACGTACCCCTGTACCCGTCGCTGCTGGCCGGAGTGATGCTGGACCGGCGCTACAACCAGGAAGACCTGATCCACCCGAACGCGCTGGGCGTGCAGATCATCGCGCGCAGACTGGCGCCTACGGTGGCCACGGCTCTAAGGTCCCAGGCCGAAGCCGCCGCCTGAGGCCCTCTTGGTCCGCCTGTTCGCCGCCGTCCCCGTCCCGCCCGAGATCGCCGAGGATCTCGTGCAATGGCAGACGGGCCTCGACGGCGCCCGCTGGCGGCCCGAGGAGGCGCTGCACGTCACGTTGAGGTTTTTCGGGGAGACGCCGCAGAACACGGCCGCGGACCTCGACACCGAATTGAGCGCGATCCGCGCCGCTCCGTTCGACGTTGAGCTCCAAGGCGCCGGCTCGTTCGGCGAAGGGCACAAGGCGCGCGCCATCTGGGCGGGCGTGGCCGATAGCCCGGCGCTTCGGCAACTGGCGGCGAAATGCGAGACGGCGGCGCGGCGGGTCGGGATCGAGCCCGAGAACCGCGCCTACAAGCCCCATGTGACCCTCGCTTACCTGAAGCGGGCCGAGCCCGAGCGGGTGCTCGGCTGGATCGGGCGGCACAACCTGCTGCGGCTGCCGCCGTTCCGGGTGACCTGGTTCGGGCTGTGGTCGAGTTGGCTGTCACCGAGCGGCTCCCGCTACGAGCTGGAGCGGGAGTACCCGCTGCTATGACCCCGCCGCTCCGTTCCGTGCTGTTCCTGCCTGCGTCTAACGCGCGCGCGATCGAGAAGGCGCGGGGGCTCGCCTGCGACGCCGTCGTGCTCGACCTGGAAGACGCGGTCGGGCCGGACGAGAAGGATGCCGGGCGGGAGGCGGCCATAGAGGCCGTGCGGGCCGGGGGCTTCCGGGCCGCCACGGTTGCGGTCCGGGTGAACGAGGTCGGCAGCCCGTGGGGCGAGGCCGACCTCGCCGCCGTCTGCGACGCTGGGCCGGACGCGGTGGTGGCCCCCAAGGTGGGCTCGGCGCAGGTGCTGCGGGCCTACGACGGCGCTCTCTGTGCAGCGCCGGAGCGTGTGCGGCTCTGGGCGATGATCGAGACCAGCTCGGCGCTGCTGAACCTGCGGGAGATCGCGGGGGCGGGCGGGCGGCTGCAGGCGCTGCTGTTCGGCGGCAACGACATGTCCAAGGACCTGCGCCGGGCGGTGAGCGCGAACCGGACGGCGCTGCATCCCGGAATGGCCTGGACGGTGGCTGCGGCGCGGGCGAACGGGCTCATCCCCGTGGACGCAGTGTTCAACGTGATCGAGGACCCCTCCGGACTGGAGGCGGAGTGCCGGGAAGGGCGCGACTTTGGCTTCGACGGCAAGTCGCTGATCCACCCCAGCCAGATCGAGACCTGCAACCGGGTGTTCTCGCCGTCCGACGCGGAGATCGCATGGGCGCGGGCGGTGGTGTCCGCCTTCGCCGACCCGGCGAACGCGGGCAAGGGCGTCGTGCGCGCGGGCGGGCAGATGGCCGAGCGGCTGCACCTCGAGCAGGCGGAGCGGGTGCTGGCGCTCGCGGGAGCCTAGCGCTTCACCACCACCGAGAGGCCGTCGCCGATGGTGGCCAGCGCCATGTCGACCCGACGGTCGTCGTGGATCTTGGCGGCGAGCGCGCGCAGAGCTTGGGTGTCGGCCTCACGGTTCGCCGGGTCGGCGACGGAGCCGCCCCAGAGCATGTTGTCGATCAGCATGAGGCCGCCGGAGCGCAGCAGCTGCAGGCAGAGTTCGTAGTAGGCGTCGTACCCGGTCTTGTCGGCGTCGATGAAAGCCATGTCGAAGTGTTCGGCCTGACCCTCCGCGAGCATGTGCTTGAGCGTGTCGGCGGCGGGTCCGACGCGAAGCTGGATCAGGCGCGAGACGCCAGCCTGCTCCCAGTAACGGCGAGCCCTGGAAGCGTACTCTTCGGAGAGGTCGCAGGCGACGAGGCAGGCGTCGTCGCCGTGGATTTCCTGCATGGCCAGCGCCACGGCCGTGGAGGAGTAGCCGGTGAAGACGCCGACCTCGACGCCGCGGCGGGCGTGCACGGCCTTCACGAGCACCTGCATGAGCGCGCCCTGCTCGCAGGAGACCTGCATGCGGGAGATGTCGCCCATCGCGTTCGTCTCTTCGCGGCAGCGGCGGAGCACCGGGTGCTCGCGGGCGCCGAAGCGCTGGACGTAGTCGCGGACTTCGTCGGACACGCCGAGGGTACGGGACATCGAGGCCTCCCTTGCGTGCGGTGGTCTTACGCCGCGTCACGCTCCGTCGCCAGATAGTCGGCCGAACGCATCTCCTGCAGGCGGGAGACGGTGCGCTCGAACTCGAAGGCGCCGTCGCCGGCGGGGTAGAGCGCCTCGGGCGGCGCTTCAGCGAGCACCACGAGGCGGGCGCGGGCTTCGTAGAGGGCGTCGATCAGGGTAACGAATCGCTTGGCCTCGTTGCGCCGGGAGGGGTCTAGCTTGGGGAGCCCTTCGAGGAAGAGCGTGTGGAAGTGCTCGGCAAGGGCGAGGTAGTCCTGCGGGCCCAGCGCGGCGCCGCAGAGCTCGTCGAACGAGGCGCGGAGCTGGCCGCCGACGGCGCGGCGGAAGACGAGCTTGCGGCCCAGCACCTCGACCTCGGCGGGGCTTTCGGAGCCTTCGTCGGTCATCTCGCGCCAGAAGCCGTCGAACTCGCAGGCATTGGGAGGGGTGACGGGCGAGAGCCACGTCTCGTGGCCGAGCAGGCGGTCGAGGCGGTGGTCGCGCGGGCCGGCGACGCGGACGAGCTCGCAGCGCTCCTTGAGCATGTCGATGAAGGGCAGGAAGAGCTGGCGGTTGAGGCCGTCCTTGTAGAGGTCGTCGGGCGGGCGGTTGGACGTCGCGACCAGCACCACGCCGCGCGCGAACAGTGCCTCGAAGAGGCGGCCGAGGATCATGGCGTCGGCGATGTCGGTCACCTGGAACTCGTCGAAGCAGAGCAGCTTCGCCTTCGCCGCGATCAGCCCGGCCGCGGGGGCGATCGGGTCGTCCCCCTTGTTCATGCCGAACTTGGCCTTGCGGCTGCAGGAGTCGCCGTCCCGCCATTCGGCGATCAGGCCGTGCACCTCAGCCATGAACGCGTGGAAGTGGATGCGCAGCTTCCGGTCCATCGAGACGGACTCGTGGAACAGGTCCATCAGCATGGACTTGCCGCGGCCGACGGGGCCCCAGAGGTAGACGCCCTTCAGCGGCGGCGGCTTCTTGAAGAAGGGCAGGGCGATCAGCGGCTCGCTGAGGCCTTCCAGCTCGCCTTCGAGGCGCGCCAGGGCGTCGACGGCGGCGGCCTGGCCGGGGTCGGGCTTGAGCTGGCCGCGGTTCAGGCGGTCGCGGTACGCGGTGCGGATGGAGACCGGCACGTCAGTCGCCCAGCACGTCCCGGCAGACGGCGCAGAACCGCTCGATGTCCTTGGCGTCGTGGTAGAGGCCGAGGCCGACGCGCAGCACGTGCCCACGCACGTCGGTGATCACGCCGGCGTCCTTCAGCAGCGAATGCCAGAGCGCCGCCTGCGGGTGGCGGAAGGCGGCGAAGCGGGCGCGACCGCCGTCGCCGGGCGGGTTCAGCACGCGGGCGGAGCGGAGGCGGCCGGCCTGGCCGTCCGAGACGCGGTCGAGCAGGTCGTCGAGCAGGGGATGCACGTGCGAGGAGACGCCGGCGGTGGTCAGGCCTTCGGCGTCGAGCATCCGGCGCACGGCGTTGAAGCGGTAGAGGGGCGAAGAGTCGAAGGTGGCGCCGAGGAAGCGGCCCGCGTCGGCGCTGTAGCCGACGCCGCCGGGCGGGGCGGTCAGCGCGCCGAACTCGGCGAACCAGCCGGTGATCGCCGGGCGCGGGCCGAAGCCGGGCGGCGCGTGCAGGAAGGCGGCCCCGCCCCCCGCCATGGCGTACTTGTAGCCGCCGCCCAGGTAGAAGGCGCGGTCGGCCGCGGGCCCGAGCGTCGCCGGGGTGGCCATGAAGGCGTGGTAGCCGTCGACGACGAGCCACGGCCCCTCGGGCTTCGAGAGCTCGGCCAGTTCCAGCACGCGGTCATAGACGCCGCCGCTCTGGAAGAAGACGTGGCTGACGAAGATGAGGTCGTAGCGTCCCTCGCGGGCGCGCTCGGCGAAGCGCTCGGGGAAGTCGTCGAAGGGCTCGGTCGGCACCAGCTCGACGCTGAAGTCCGCCGTCTCAGACCAACGGGCGGCTTGGCGGCGGAAGGAATGGAATTCGCCGTCGGTGGAGAGGATTCGGACGGGCTTGCGCTCCACGGCCGAGACCAGGCGGACCAGCAGGTCGTGGGTGTTCGGCGCGAAGACGACGGTGTCGTGCGATGGCAGCTCGAGTTCGCGGGCGACGTGCTTCTGCGCCTCGGGCCAGACCTCGCCGAAGATGCGGTCCCACTTGCGGTCGGCGTGGCGGGCGGAGTCCTCCCAGTACTCGAGCTGGGCGTCGCGGGTGACGTCGGGCCAGAGGTGGTGGCTGTGCGCCGCCATGTGCAGCCGCTCGGGGGCGGCGGCGAGAGCGCGCGAGAACAGCCGCTTGTAGCTCACAGGCGTTGGCTCACAGGCGGGTCCTGACGGTCCAGAGTTCGGGGAAGCAGCGGCGGGCGGTGGTGGCCTGCAGGTAGTCGACGCCGGCGGTGCCGCCGGTGCCGGGGCGGCGGCCGATGATGCGCTCGACGGTGACCACGTGCTTCTGCCGCCAGGTGAGGAAGGCGTCGTCGAGGTCCACCAGCTTCTCGGCGAGCTGGTAGAGCTCCCACCACCGCGCGGTGTCGCTGTAGACCGCGAGCCAGGCGTCCTCGACTTCGCGGGAGGGCAGGTACGGGGTGGCGAGGTCGCGGGCGACGACCTCCGGCGCCAGCAGACCCGAGCGGACGAGCTGCTGCAGCGCGTCGTCGTAGAGGCTGGGCGCCTCGAGGGCCGCGCGGAGCTGGGCCAGCGCCTCGGCGCGCTCCTCGTGGAAGCGGAGGAACGAGGCGTCCTTCAGCCCCAGCATGTACTCGACGGTGCGGAACTGGGCCGACTGGAAGCCGGAGCTCGAGCCCAGCACGCCGCGGAAGCTGAGGTAGTCGGTGGGCGTCAGCGTCGCGAGGATGTCCCACGACTGGGTGAGCACCGCCTGGATGCGCGAGACGCGCGCGAGGATCTTGTAGGCGGGCACGAGCGCGCCGGCGCGCACCTCCGCCTGGGCCAGCGCCAGTTCGTGGATGATCTCCTTGAACCAGAGCTCCTTGGTCTGGTGCAGGATGATGAACAGCAGCTCGTCGTGGTGCGCGCTCAGCGGACGCTGGGCGTGCAGCAGCTCGTCGAGGCCTAGATAGCTGGAGTAGGTGACCGTTTCGGACATCGCGGAGAGGTGTAGCGGCGGGGGCGGATTCGGTCGAGGCTGCGGCGGTTTGTCTCCTGTTCGGGGCGGAGACAGTGAGGCGGCCGAAGCCGGTGAACAGTTGCGAGGCGGACGGGCGGCGGCGCGCGTGCCGGGCCGGCGTGCGGAGGCGGGCCGCGGTCGGTCGTCAGAGGGGCGGGCGAGGGGGCGCGTCGGTTTCATGCTTCATTGTAGGGCCGCCGCGGAGGGGGTGGACTGAGTTGTCCTCGACCTCCCGGTTTGTCCCGGCTTGTCCTCGGTTGTCTTGTCTCCGGGGACACGACGGGGACCGTCACCCGGCTCCCTTCGCGAGTAGAGCCTCTCCCGCAGGGGAGAGGGGAAGGCGGCTTGGTTCTCTTGCTGGAGGGTCGCCGGTCGGGTCAGGTCACTCAAGGACGGCCCGGAGGGCCGCCGCGGAGCGGAGCGCCGGAGGCGCATCCTTGACTGACCTGTCCCGACCGGCACGCTTGGCATCCAAGAGAACAATGCGGCAGAGGGCGCGGGGGGCCGCGCCTCTTCCGAGGCGGCTTCGCTGGAGCGACCATCCTTTGAGCAACGACATCTTCCTCGGGCGGGCGGACGGGCCGCAGACGTTGCGGCTGGACCGGGCGAACCGGCACGGGGTGGTGGCGGGGGCCACCGGGACGGGCAAGACGGTGACGCTGCAGATCATGGCGGAGGGGTTCGCCGAGGCGGGCGTGCCGGTGTTCTGCGCGGACGTGAAGGGCGATCTCTCCGGGATCGCCGTGCCCGGCGCGCCGAGCGAGAAGATGCGGGCGCGGGCCGCCGACATGGGGCTGGAGCTGACCTCGGCGGCGCCGCCGGTGATCTTCTGGGACCTGTTCGGCGAGAACGGGCACCCGATCCGCGCCACGGTGTCGGAGATGGGGCCCCTGCTGCTGTCCCGGCTGCTGGAGCTGAACGACACGCAGGAAGGCGTGATGACCATCGCCTTCCACGTCGCCGACGAGGAGGGGCTGCTGCTGCTCGACCTCGACGACCTGCAGTCGCTGCTTCAGCACGTGGGCCAGAACGCGCGCGAGATCGGGCAGCGGTTCGGCAACGTGGCGCCGGCGACGATCGGCACCATCCAGCGGAAGCTGCTCGCGCTGAGGAGCCAGGGCGGAGAGCACTTCTTCGGCGAGCCGGCGCTGGAGCTGAAGGACCTGATGCGCACGACGCGCGACGGGCGCGGCTACGTGAACGTGCTGGCGGCGGAGAAGCTGATCCACTCGCCGCGGCTTTATTCGACCTTCCTGCTGTGGCTGCTGTCGGAGCTGTTCGAGGAGCTGCCGGAGGTCGGCGACCCCGAGAAGCCGAAGCTCGTCTTCTTCTTCGACGAGGCGCACCTGCTGTTCCGCGACGCGCCCAAGCCCCTGCTGGAGAAGGTGGAGCAGGTCGTGCGGCTGATCCGCTCCAAGGGCGTCGGCGTCTACTTCGTGACGCAGAACCCGGCCGACGTGCCCGAAGGGGTGCTGGCGCAGCTGGGCGCGCGCGTGCAGCACGCGCTGAGGGCCTACACGCCGCAGGAGCAGAAGGGGCTGCGCGCGGCCTCGCAGTCGTTCCGGGTGAACCCGGCGTTCGACACGGCGGAGACCATCCAGCAGCTGGGCGTGGGCGAGGCGCTGGTGTCCACCTTGGACGAGCAGGGGGCGCCGACGGTGGTGGCTCGCACCAAGATCCGACCGCCGACGTCGCGGCTCGGCCCCATCAGGCCGGAGGAGCGGCGCGAGCTGCTCGACGCCAGCCCGGTGACCGGCGTCTACGACGAGGCGCTGGACCGGGAGTCGGCGCACGAGGTGCTGTCGCGCCGCGCCGAGGAGCAGCTCGAGCTGGCGGAGCGGGACGCCGAACGGGAGGCGGCCGAGAAGGCGGCGCGGCGGGCTCCGGCGCCTGCGCCCAAGCGGGAGCCCGCCCGGAAGGCGGCGCCTCGGCGGCGGGAGGACGTGCCCGAGGCCATGCTCAAGTCCTTCGGCCGCAGCGTGGCGTCGGGACTGGGGCGGGCGATCGTGCGGAGCGTGCTCGGCACGCCGACGCGCCGCCGCCGCCGCTACTGATCCCCTGAGCCGCGGTCCGTCCCTCTGATCCGCGACACGTCCCGGCGCGCGCGACGCCGCCGCGGTGCGCGTGCATCGGGCCCGGATGGAAAGCGCACACGCCCTCAACATCCTGGTCCACGTGCTCGCCGGAGCGGCAGCGCTGGTCACCGGTCTCGTGCCCCTGCTGACGCGCAAGGGCAGCGTGCGTCACCGGCGCGGCGGCTGGGTGTTCGCGGTGTTCGGCGGCCTCGTCGTCGTCAGCTCGCTGACGGGCGTGGTGGTCTTCGACCATCCGGACGCGCTGGCGGCGGCCGCGCTGTCGGTCGCCTACCAGTACGTCGGCGGGCTGAGGTCGCTCTCTCGCGTCGGAGCGGGGCCGGATCGACTGGACGCCGCCATGGCGGTGGCCCTCCTCGTCGGGGCCGGGGCGCTGATGCTCCGCATGGGCCCCGGGGCGCCGCCATGGACACCGACGCTCGGCTACTCCGTGCTGGGCTTCGTGAGCATGGTCGCCCTCTACGACCTCAGCCGCCATTTCTGGGCCGCGACCTGGCGAACCCACGTGCGGCCCATTGACCACGGGCTGAAGATGACGGGCGCCTACTTCGCCATGCTCTCCGCCGGACTCGGCAATCTCCTGCCCGCTCTCTCCCCGTGGAGCGCGACCCTTCCCTCGGTGCTCGGCACGCTGGTGATGATCGCGTTCGGGGTGACCTACGCCCGCCGAAGGCTGGACCGCCGCCGCCTCGCCGCCGTCGCGGCGTAGGCCGGGAGCGTCCAGCCGTGCGAGGGTGCCGCGTGCCGCCACGTTCGGATCCAATTGACTGATCGCGCCGACCTCCGCCGCCTGGCCCGTGCGCACTGGGTGTGGGCGTTCGCCGCCTTCAGCCTGCTCAACACCGTGGGCTGGGCCTCGGCCGTGCTGGTGCGCCGCAACCAGGATGCCGGCGCGGCGCTGGACTGGACCTCCGCCCTGGCGTGGCAGGGTCTGGTCTGGGGCAGCTGGCTTCCGGTCGCGTGGGTGATCGGCGTGCTGGTGCGAAAGCTCGGTCTCGGCTCGCGGCTGATGGCGGCGCTCTACGCGCTGTTCTGGGCGGCCGTGCCACTCCATGCCGGTCTCGCCGCAGCTCTGGATGTCGCCTTCTCGCCGCGGCTCGCGCCTGCTGACTGGCTGCGCGTGGCGGGCGGGCGCGTGCCGGTCGACATGCTGATCTTCATGGCCCTGGGAGGCTTCGTGGTCGCCATGCGCGCCCAGCGCCGCGCCGCCGAGGAGGCGCGCCGTGCGGCCGCCCTCGAGGAGGCGCTGGAGGCGGCGCGCAGCCGCCTGGCCCAGCGGCGTCCGCAGACCGAGGAGGGGGACACCCGGCTGATGGTCTCCGCCGGCTCGCGTCGCGTGGTGGTGGAGGTCGGCGAGGTCGAGTGGTTCGCCTCGGCCGGAAACTACGTCGTGGTCAACTGGAATGGGCGGGAGGGTCTGGTCCGCGAAACGCTGCAGGCGCTGGAAAAGCGGCTGGACCCCGCCGTGTTCGCTCGCAGCCACCGCTCGACCATCGCTAACATGGCCAAGGTGCGCGAGACGGCGTCGCTCTCCGACGGCTCCTGGCGGTTGGTGATGGAGACGGGGGCCGAACTGGTGGCCAGCCGTACGTACCGGGACGAGATCCTGCGGCGGCTGGGCCGCGCCTGAACCCGACCGGCCGCCGTTCGTCCCCCGACGCTCGCCGGGGAGCACCGGCGGCGGCATCGAAGCGGCTCCTCACCAGATGGAGCCGAACATGAGATCCGACCTCGCCGCCTTCGCCGTGACCGCCCTGGTCGTCCTCGCACCGGCGAGCGGGCGCGCCGAAACCCCGGACCCGAACGCGCGGGAGGTGGAGCGCTTCTTCATGCAGGGGATCGGCCACTTCAACCGGCATGAACTGGAGCCCTTCCTGAAGCAGTTCAGCCCCGACCTTCGCATGTTCGCGGTGACAGAATGGCTGCGCGGGAAGGAGCAGATCCGGGCGCGGTTCACCCAGACCTTCCGCGACTATCCGAACGTGCGGATGGAGATCACCAACCTGAAGGGCCGCAGCGAGGCGGCGAACGTGGTCACGGTCGAGTTCGAGTTCCACACCTATCCGACCGGCTCGGGCGGCGCGTGGCACGGGGTGGGCTCGGGCGTCTACGTGAAGACGGCGGAGGGCTGGCGCGAGGTGCTCGAGCACGAGAGCGTCACCAAGCGGGACGCGGGGATGACGCCGCCGGTGAAGCGCTAGTTGGCGAACAGGACGGCGACGGAGGCGGCGGCGAAGGCGGCCGCCACCGCCACGACGACGGCGTAGGCGAGCGGCCGCCTGGGGGTCCGGGGATGCCGCTCGCGCCTGCTCATCGCATCGTCGGGATGACGAAGCTGGAGTCCTGGTGGCCGGTTTCGAGGTCGCTCTCGGGCCAGCGGGCGGTGACGGTCTTGGTCTTGGTCCAGAAGCGGACGCCCTCCATGCCGTGCTGGTTGATGTCGCCGAAGCCGGAGCGCTTCCAGCCGCCGAAGGTGTGGTAGGCGACCGGCACCGGGATCGGCACGTTGATGCCGACCATCCCGACCTCCACGCGGCTGGCGAAGTCGCGGGCGGCGCGGCCGTCGCGGGTGAAGATGGCGACGCCGTTGCCGTACTGGTGCTTCGTCGGCAGCGCGAGCGCCTCCTCGAAGGTCTCGGCGCGGACGAGCTGGAGGACGGGGCCGAAGATTTCCTCCTGGTAGGAGCGCATCTCGGGCGTCACGCGGTCGAGGATCGTGGGGCCCAGGAAGTAGCCGCGCTCGGAGCCCTGCAGGGTGAAGTCGCGGCCGTCGAGGACGAGCTCGGAGCCTTCCTCGACCGCGGTGTTGATCCAGCCGACGACGCGCTCGCGGTGCTGCTGGGTGACCACGGGGCCGTACTGGGCGTCGGGGTCGGTGGAGACGCCGACCTTCAGGCGCGAGGTTTCGTCGACGAGGCGCTCGCGCAGCTCGTCGGCGGTGCGTTGGCCGACGGGCACGACGACGGGGAGAGCCATGCAGCGCTCGCCGGCGGAGCCGAAGGCGGCGCCGACGAGGTCCTTCACGGTGGCGCCCATGTCGGCGTCGGGAAGGACGATGCCGTGGTTCTTGGCGCCGCCGAACGCCTGAACGCGCTTCGCGTGCTCGGTGCCGGTTCGGTAGACGTAGTGGGCGATGTCGGAGGAGCCGACGAAGCTGATCGCGCGGATCAGCGGGTGGGTGAGGACGGCGTCGACCGCGACCTTGTCGCCGTGGACGACGTTCAGCACGCCCTCGGGCGCGCCGGCCTCCATGAACAGCTCGGCGAGGCGGACGGGGACGGACGGGTCGCGCTCCGACGGCTTCAGGATGAAGGTGTTGCCGGCGGCGATGGCGGTGCCGAACATCCACATCGGGATCATGGCGGGGAAGTTGAACGGCGTGATGCCGGCGCAGACGCCCAGCGGCACGCGCATCGAGTAGACGTCGATGCCGGGGCCGGCGCCCAGCGTGTACTCGCCCTTCAGCGCGTGCGGGATGCCGCAGGCGAACTCGATCACCTCGAGGCCGCGCTGGATGTCGCCGTTGCTGTCGGCGATCACCTTGCCGTGCTCGGAGGAGAGCAGGCGGGCGAGGTTCTCCATGTCGGCTTCGACGAGCCGCTTGAACTCGAACATGACGCGCGCGCGGCGCTGCGGGTTGACCTGGCTCCACGAGGCGAAGGCGGTCTGCGCGGACTGCACGGCGCGGTCGACCTCGGCCTCGGTCGCGAGCTGGACGCGCGCCTGCACGTCGCCGGTGTTCGGGTCGAACACGTCGCCGAAGCGGCCCGAGGCGCCCTTGCTGGCGGCGCCGTTGATGAAGTGGTCGATGTCACGCATGCGGAAGCACTCGTCGCCTGAGCGGAAGGGAGGTCGCCGGTCTTAAACGCTCCGGCGCGACGCAGGACAAGCCCAGCTTCAGCGCCGCCGCGGCTCGGGCCCGGTCCAGCGGTCGAGCCAGGCCTGCACTTCCTCGTGCCACTGGACCGAGTTCTGCGGCTTCAGGATCCAGTGGTTCTCGTCGGGGAAGTAGACGTAGCGGCTGGGCACGCCCTTCCGCTGAGCGGCCGTGAAGGCGCCGATCGACTGGGTGTACGGGATGCGGAAGTCC
The DNA here is from genome assembly GCA_036386655.1 of Caulobacteraceae bacterium. Lineage (GTDB taxonomy): Bacteria > Pseudomonadota > Alphaproteobacteria > Caulobacterales > Caulobacteraceae > JAHWJX01. Next base: position 29,706 of record DASVVG010000193.1, read on the forward strand.
TGGTTGCCCTGGGTGACCAGGATCGGCTTGGACCAGTTGCGCACGTGGTTGACCGGGTTGAACTTCTCGTAGTTTTCCGGCCGCTCCCAAGGCAGGCCCTCGTTCTCCCACTCGGTGAACCAGAGCTCCTCGGTCATGTAGCCCATGGCGCGGTTGTCGAAGACGCCCGCGTGGCTGACGAAGCAGTCCCACGGCTCGTTCCAGACGCCGGCCATCCAGTTGACCATGTAGCCGCCGTAGGAGCCGCCGAGCGCGCAGGCCCGCTCGCCGTCGAGGAACGGGTAGCGGCGCAGCGCGTGGGCCCAGCCCTTCTGCAGATCCTCGAGCGGGCGGTCGCCCCAGTGGCCGCTGATCGCGTCGGTGAAGGCCTGGCCGTAGCCGGTGGAGCCGTGGAAATCGATCATCACCACCGCGTAGCCGGCGCCGGCGTAGGTCTGGGCGTTCCAGCGGTAGTGGAACTGCTGGCCGAAGGAGCCCTGCGGGCCGCCGTGGATCAGGAAGGCCACCGGGTACCTGCGGCCGGGCTGGAAGTTCGCGGGGCGCACGACGTAGCCGTAGACCGTCTCGCCGTTCCAGCCGGGGAAGGAGAACTGCTCGAAGGTGCCCATCCGCACGGACGACAGCAGCTGCTCGTTGTGGCGGGTGAGCTGGCGGACGCCGCGGCCGTCCGGACCGGCCGCGACCAGCTGCGCGGGGGAATCGAGGTCGTCGAAGCTGTAGACGACGCCGCCGGCGCCCACGTCGAAGTTCACGACGCGGCCCTCGCCGGTCAGCGGCGTCACGCGGCCTGAGGCGACGTCGATGGCGAACAGGCGAGTCTGCCCGATGTCCTGCGCGTCGGCGTAGAGGGTGCGCCCGTCGGGGGACCACTGCACCTTGTGCGGGGAGCGGTCCCACTGCGGCGCGATCTCGCGCGTGCGGCCGGTGGCGAGGTCGCGCACCATGACGTGGAAGCGGTCGGCCTCGAAGCCGGGGCGGCGCATGGCGAGCCAGGCGAGCTGCCGGCCGTCCGGCGAGACGGCGGGGGCGGCGTCCCAGGCCGGGTTGTCGGCGGTGATGTTGCGCGGGCGGCTGCCCTCGGCGAGCGAGACGCGCCAGAGGTCGAAGTTGGTGCTCCAGGCTTCGGTCCGGCCTGCGGTGCGGACCGCGTAGATGACGTCGCGGCTGTCGGGCGTGAACACGTAGTCCGCCTCGTCGCCGAAGGGGCGGGAGGGCACGTCGCCGTCGAGGCCGGGCGTGATCGGCCGCACGTCCTTGATCGGCGCGGCGGCCAGGTGGCGGACGAAGAGGTGGTTGCGCGTGCCGTTGGCCCACTCGTCCCAGTGGCGGATGAAGAGCGTGTCGACGGCCACGCCGCTGGCCTTGCGGGCGCCCTGCTCGTCGAGTCGGCGCTTGGTGCAGGTGAACTCGTCGCCGCCGCAGTCGGGGAAGACGGCCATGGAGAGCGCGATGCGCTTGCCGTCGGGCGAGATGCGGAAGGAACCGACGTCCAGCGGCAGGTCGGTGACCTGCGTGGCGCGCGCGCCGTCGCGGTCGGTGCGCCAGACCTGCTGCGAGCCGGAGCGCGAGGAGAGGAAGTAGATCGCGCCGTCGGGGCCCCAGCGGCCGGTGTGGGCGCCGCCTTCGGACGCGGGAAGGCGCCGGGGCGCGCCGCCGCCCGCGCGGTCGACCGTCCAGAGCGCGTTCACGCCGCGATTGGCTTCGTAGTCGGTCTTGCGCAGCGCGTAGAGCACGGTGCGGCCGTCGGGGGAGAAGCGGGGGTCGGAGACCCGGTCCAGCATGTTCAGGTCGCGCGCGGTGAATGAGCGCGTCGGCGGCGACTGTGGCTGGGCCAGCGCGGGAGCGGCGGCCAGGACGAGGGCGGCGAGC
>DASVVG010000194.1:0-12674 GCA_036386655.1 Caulobacteraceae bacterium
GCTGAGCGCGTTCTCCAACATGGAGACCATCCACATCGCGGCGTACGCGCTGCTGCTGGAGACCATCGGGATGCCCGAGGCGGAGTTCTCCGCCTTCCTCGAGTACGAGGCGATGAAGGACAAGCACGACTACATGCAGACGTTCGGCGTCGACACGAACGAAGACATCGCCCGCACGCTGGCCATGTTCGGCGCCTTCACCGAGGGCCTGCAGCTGTTCGCGTCGTTCGCGATGCTGATGAACTTCCCGCGCTTCAACAAGATGAAGGGCATGGGCCAGATCGTCAGCTGGTCGGTGCGGGACGAGAGCCTGCACTGCGAGGGGATGATCAAGCTCTACCACGCCTTCGCCAAGGAGACGGGCTGCGTCACCAGGAGCGTGCAGGACGACATCGTCGAGAACTGCCGCACGGTGGTGCGTCTCGAGGACAAGTTCATCGACCTCGCCTTCGAGGCGGGCGAGGTGCAGGGCATGACGCCCGACGACATCAAGCAGTACATCCGCTTCATCGCCGACTGGCGGCTGCGCCAGCTGGAGCTGCCAGAACTCTACGGCGTGAGGGAGAACCCCCTGCCGTGGCTGCAGTCGATGCTCTCGGGCGTCGAGCACGCCAACTTCTTCGAGGCGCGCGCCACGGAGTACTCGAAGGCGGCGACGCGCGGGGCCTGGCACGGCAGCGACGGCGTCTGGGGCGAGTTCGACCGCCTGATGGCCCGCCGGGCGGAGAACACCATCCCCGCGGAGTAGCCTCAGCCCGCCTTCAGCGCCTCGTACCGCCGCCGGTAGGGGGCCAGCCACGCTTCGAGCGCGGCCAGCGGCTCGGGGCGCAGGCGGTAGATGCGGCGCGCGCCTTCGCCGCGCACGGTCACCAGCTTGGCGTCGCGCAGCACCTTCAGGTGCTTCGACACCGAGGGCTGCGCCACGCCGAGGCGCGCCACCAATTCGCCGGCCGAACGTTCCCGCTCGCGCAGCAGGCTGAGGATGCGTCGGCGGCTCGGCTCGGCGATGACTTCGAACAGGGTCATGGGCCCATGACCGCAGAACAATATTACCGAGGGGTTAGGCCGCCGGCGGTGCGGCCGAGGGCCGCGCCGCGCAACCCGGCGCGCAGGTCCGCGTTGTGTCGGCTCAAAGACGGGAGTCTCTCAGATGATCCAACGTGCGAAGGCCTTTGCGTCCGTGGGCGCAGCCCTGGCCCTCAGCATGGGCGCGCTGGCCGCCTGCGGCGACCGCGAAGCCGAGTCCGAAACCCCGGTCGCCGAGGCCGAGGTGAAGACGGAACTCCCTGAGGAAGTCGTCAGCGACCAGCAGCTCCAGAACACCGCCGACGCGGCCGCCGCGACGGCCAGCACGCCGCCGGCTTCGGTGCCCGCGGGCGGGACCATGGGCGCGCCCGGTACGCCGCCGATGAGCGGCGCCGCCGCCCCGGCCGCGCCGACGACTACCCCTCCGACCCAGTAAGAGTGGTTTCCGCCTAGGCGGCGAGCGCGGCCATCAGGCCGCGCAACTGCTCGCCGGCCTGCGGCGACGCGGCGATCCCGTCGCGGACCTCCGGCGTACGCGCCAGCTTGAGCGCGGCCTGCTTCGCACGGTCGGCGGCGGGGCCTTTCGGGCCCGTCTCCCCCGACGCCAGGCGGAGCAGGGCGGCAAGGCGCGGCAGCACCGGCCCGGCGCCTTTCGACAGCTGGACGACCAGCCCGGCGTCGGCCTCGATCTGCCCGCCCAGTTCGCCGAGGCGCGCGTTCACCGCGGCCACGTCGGCCTCGGGCAGGCCGGCCTTGGCCACCAGCCGCTGCAGCTCCGCCAGTTCGGCCAGGCGCGGCGCAGGCTGCGGGTTCTCACGCAGCTCCCGCTCCAGCTTCAGCCCCCCGGCGCAACCGGCCATGTAGCGGGCCGCGGCGCGCTTGTTCGCGGCGCCCGCGAGGTTCTCCGCCAGCCACACCAGCGCGCGCAGCTCTTCCACCGCCGTCCGCTCGCGTCCGACGTAGCTCTCCACGAACTCGGCCGAGACCAGCGCGCGCGACCGTTCCGAGAAGGCGTCGTGCACCGCCTGCGCGTCGATCACGTCGCCGGCCGCCGCGGTCAGGCCCATGGCTAGCGCGCGCAGCATCAGGATTTCGTCCTCGGCGCTCTCCGGCCGCAGCCGGCGGGGGCCGCGCAGCTCCTCCATCACGCGCTTGGCGACTGCGGCGCGGGCCTCCTCGAAGCCTCCGCGCTCGAGCCACTGCGCGAGCCGCAGCGCCGGGCCGTCGAGTTCCGGAAGCTGCTTCTTGATGTTCGGGTCGATGCGGGCGAGCGTCTGGATGTGCGGTCCGGCGGCCATACGGGTCAGCGCCGCCAGGCTGCCGCCGAGGTCCAGGTCGCGGCCGACGAGGTCGGCGAGCCCGGCGCGCGAAGCGAGGATCTCGCCGAGCGGCTGGCAGAGGATCCGCACGGCCAGCGCGCGCGCAGGGCCGGGCTCCGGGGCGGCGTCGGCGAGGTCCAGCAGGCGCTCGACCTTCTCGCGTGCGGTGCGGACGCGCGCCAGCTCGCCGGCGACGCCGCCGCCCAGCCGGTAGGCGGCGTCCGGCTCGTCGCGCAGGCGCTCGGCCGCCTCGGCGAAGGATTCCTTCTGCAGATCGGGGAAGGTGCGGCCGCGCCCGTCCTTGGTCAGGCGCGCGATGGTGCGGTCGGCGAGCGTCTGGAACTGCTCCATGACCTGCGACAGGCTCTTCCCCGCCTGCGCTTCGGGCAGCGAGATCTTCTGCACCGCGTGGCGGAGGTCGGTGGTGGACGCCTCCAGCTCCTCGGCCAGGTCCGGCCGGTGCAGCAACTCCCAGGCGGTCGCCGAGTGGCGGCGCAGCCAGCCGTCCAGCAGGCGACCGATACGATCGCGGGCGTGGGCGCTGTAGAGGTCGTCGGGGCCGACGCAGAGCGGGCCCGCCGGCTCGGCGTCGAGGTGGGAGCGCTTCGGGCTCGCGATCCCGCGGTTCAGGATCTCCACGCCCATGTAGGTGCCGCTCTCGGCGTCGAGCGTCTCCTTGACCACGCGCACGGAGGCGACACGGCCGGTGCGCAGCAGCTCCTCGGCCGCGGCGAGCGCGTGGGTCCGGTTTTCAGTCGCCTGGTCGAGCGTCCAGCCCGCGGTCGGCGTCTTGCGGACGAACACCTCGAAGTGGACGGACGAGTCTGACAAGGAGGCGGCCCGGGGCGACTGGGACGCCAGTCATGCCCCGGGCCGGCTTAAGACCGCGTTAGCCTACATTCCCATCATGCGGTGGTGCATGGCTGTGGCCTGCTCCAGGTGGCCCCGCACGACGGGGACCGCCCGGGCGGCGACGGCGCGCAGCGCCGGCACGTCGCCGCGCGCCGCGTAGTTCGAGTGCAGCGCCAGCGCTTCCTGGTGCGCCATCATCTGCATGTTGAGGAAGGTGGCGTCGAAGCGGGCGGCGGGCGTGCTCTGCAGCTGCGCCATCATCGCCTGCTTGCGCGCGTCCAGCATCGGCGGCGGGGGCGCCATGCCGGCGGCCTGGGCGGCGGCCATCATCTCGTTGCTGGTCATGGTGTGGTGCTGGACCAGCGTCTGGCCGAACGCGCGGACGTCGGGGTTCTGCGAAACCTGTGCGGCCATCTGGCCGGACTGGATCTCGAACATGTCGCTGGCGGCGGCCATGCGGCCGTACTCCATGGCCCGCGTCGGCATCGCCATCGAGCCGGGCATGCCCGGACCCATCGGCGCCATGCCCATGGGCGCGCAGGCGGAGAGAGCCGCGGCGGCGGCCGCGGCGAGAAGCATTCGTGTCATTTGCTAAGTTCCTGAACAGCCGAGGGATTTGATCTCCCGCACGCCGTTAACCCTCCCCCCTTGCCAGCGGTTCCCTCCACGGACGCAGAGGCACCGCTGCGCGACTGCGGAGCCCGGCCCGGGTTGCAAGTTCCGGCCACGACGCCACTTTTCAGCCTCGGGACGATAGCTGGATGCTCCCCGGGGGTTCCCGGGGTAAGGAAGCGCATGGCCGACATCACGCTCATCGACGACGACGAGAACATCGTCGCGTCCGTGTCCCTGGCGCTCGAGAGCCAGGGCCATAACGTCAAGGCGTATTTCGACGGAGCTTCAGGGCTGCAGGCGCTGGAGAAGACGCCGCCCGACCTCGCCATCCTCGACGTGAAGATGCCGCGCATGGACGGGATGGAGGTGCTGCGGCGCCTGCGCCAGAGTTCGGACCTGCCGGTCATCATCCTCACGTCCAAGGACGAGGAGATCGACGAGATCCTCGGCTTCAACCTCGGCGCCGACGACTACATGCACAAGCCGTTCTCGCAGCGCCTGCTGCTGGAGCGGGTGCGCGCCGTGCTGCGCCGGGCCCGCCCTGAGGCGGAGGAGGACGGCTCGACCGTGGCCCAGCCGGGCTCCAAGGCGATGAAGCGCGGCAAGCTCACGCTCGACCCGGCGCGGCACGCCTGCTTCTGGGACGGCAAGCCGGTGCGCCTCACCGTCACCGAGTTCCTGCTGCTGCAGGCGCTGGCCCAGCGGCCCGGCTTCGTGAAAAGCCGCGACAACCTCATGGACGCGGCGTACGAGGACCAGGTCTACGTCGACGACCGGACGATCGACAGCCACGTGAAGCGCATGCGGAAGAAGTTCCGCCAGGTCGACCCGGAGTTCGACGCGATCGAAACCCTGTATGGCGTCGGATACCGTTACCGCGAAACCTGAGCCCGAACGCCCCGCCCGTCGGCGGCCGTTGTCGCCGGGCTCGCGGCTCGCCCGGCTCATCGTCTTCCTGAACCTCCTCAGCCTCGGCGTGCTGCTGATCGGCGCGCTGGCGGTGAACGAGCGTCAGCAGGGGCTGGTCCGCGCCCGCGTGGAGTCGCTGACCGTGCAGGGCCGCTTCCTGGCCGAGGTGCTGGCCGACAACGCGACCTACGGCGAGCCGGAACCGAGCTTCGACCCCTTCGCCGCCAGCGACGAGCTGCAGCAGAACTTCATCTTCGAGGACCAGCGGGCGCGCCTGTTCGACCTGCACGGGCACCTGGTGATCGACAGCAACGCGGTCTCGGACCGCATCGAGGTCCGGCCGCTCCCCAACATCGGCGCGAAGCCGCCCGCCGCGCCGTCGCGGGAGACCCTGGCCGAGGCGGCCGCCGCGCTGGCGCGTGAGCTCGAAGCCGCCCGCAGCGGCGAGGTGTTCAGCCAGGTCCGCCGATCGGAGACCGGCCGTCGCGTGGTCTCGGTGTCCATTCCGGTGCGCCACGTGCGGGCCGTGCTGGGCGTGCTGGTCCTGGAGGCCGGCGACTTCAACGAGGTGCTCGCGCAGCAGCGCCGCGCGCTGCTGCCGTTCGTGCTGGTCGCCATCGGCGTGTCGCTGCTGTCGTCCCTGCTGCTGGCCCAGTTCATCGCCCGCCCGATCGAGGCGCTGGCCCTGGCCGCCGACCGCGTGCGGCTGTCGCGGGCGCGGCACATCTCCCTGCCGCGGCTGGCGCGCCGGCGCGACGAGATCGGCGACCTCACCCGCTCGCTGGAGGGGATGACCACGGCGCTGTCCCAGCGGATGGACGCCATCGAGGCCTTCGCCGCCGACGTGGCCCACGAGATCCGCAACCCGCTGACCTCGATCCGCTCGGCCGTGGAGACGCTCGACCTGGTGCAGGATGCGGCGCCCCGCGCCCGCCTGCTCAACATCTTGAAGCAGGACGTCCAGCGGCTGGACCGGCTGGTCACCGACATCTCGAACGCCTCGCGGCTCGACGCGGAGCTCTCCCGCGACGCGCCCCGCTCGATCGACCTCGAGCGGCTGTTGTCGGACCTCGTGTCCTTCTACGGCGAGGTCGCCCGCCCGGGGGAGGTTGCGGTCGAGTACGCCGGCTCCGACCAGGCGGCCGTGTTCGTCTCCGGCCGCGAGGGGCCGCTCGGGCAGGTGTTCCGCAACCTGATCGACAACGCCCGCTCGTTCAGCCCGCCGGGCGCGCGCGTCCGCGTCACGCTCCACCACGAGCGGAACGAAGCGGAGGCCGCGGTCGAGGACGAGGGCCCCGGCATCCCGACCGAGAACCTGGAGACCGTCTTCGAGCGGTTCTACACCTCGCGCCCGCAGGGCTCCGCCTTCGGCGGCAATTCGGGGCTGGGGCTGTCCATCGCGCGCCAGATCGTGGAGGCTCACGGCGGTCGCATCTGGGCGGAGAACCGCACCGACGAGGCCGGCCGGGTGCTGGGCGCGCGGTTCCAGGCGGCGCTGCCCAGGGCCGGAGCAGGGGAGGGACGGGCGCGATGATCGTTCACGCGGGCTGCGTGGCGCGCCAGGTGCGCGGCGTCTGGTGCGGGGTGCTGGTCACCGGCGCCTCCGGCTCCGGCAAGAGCGACCTGATCCTGCGGCTGATGGAGCGCGGCTGGTCGATGGTCGGCGACGACCGCGTGCACCTTTGGGAGTCCGGCTCGCGCCTCTACGCCAAGGCGCCCGACACGCTGGCCGGGCTGATCGAAGTTCGCGGGATCGACGTCTTCCCTCGCCGCCGCCGCGAGATGGCGCCGGTCCGCCTGGTGGTGGCCTGCGTCGACCCCGAGTTCCCGCTCCAGCGCATTCCCAAGCGGGGCGTGGAGACGCTCGTGGGCGTCCCCGTCGAGGGCATCGGGCTCCGCGCGCTCGAGGCCTCGGCCCCGGCCAAGGTGGACCTGGCGCTATGTCGGCTGGCCGGCGGATTTGACTCCGCCCACGCGGCGCCTATCTAGCCGCTCCTTGCGCCGCGCCCGGGGAATCCCCCTAAGCTCGGCTGTTGCGCCCGGAGCCGTTCGTCGCCGGGGCGCGGAGAAGCGTCAGGCATGATCGGTCTGGTCATCGTCACCCACGGTCGTCTGGCCGAGGAGTTCGTGCTGGCCATGGAACACGTCGTCGGCCCGCAGCCGGCGGTCGCCTGCGTCTGCATCGGCGCCGACGACGACATGGAGCGCCGCCGCCGCGACGTGCTCGACGCCGTCGCCGCCGTGGACAGCGGGCGCGGGGTGATCGTGCTCACCGACATGTTCGGCGGCACGCCCTCCAATCTCGCCATCTCGGTGATGGGCCAGACCCGCGCCGAAGTCATCGCCGGCCTGAACCTGCCCATGCTGATCAAGCTGGCCAGCGTACGGACGCGCGAGCCGCTGCCGGTCTGCGTCGCCGCCGCCCAGGACGCCGGGCGCAAGTACATCTCGGTGGCGTCCTACCTGATGGCCGGCGATGCCTAGCGCGACGCGGGCCGTCGACGTCTGCAACGCGCGGGGGCTCCACGCGCGCGCCTCGGCCAAGTTCGTGAAGCTGGCGGCGCAGTACGACGCGGAGGTGAAGGTCAGCAAGGACGGCCAGACCGTCGATGCGCAGTCGATCATGGGCCTGATGATGCTGGCTGCCGGTCCCGGCTGCGCCATCGAGATCGCCGCCGAGGGCCCTCAGGCGGAACAGGCGGTCGACGCCCTCGTGGAGCTCGTCTCCGGCCGCTTCGACGAGGACTGCTAGCGCGCGGCGATCGCGGCCGGGAGCACTTCGTCCTCGGGCGCCAGCATCTCGGACGATTGCAGGCTCAGCACCGGCGCGCCCTCGGGGCGCAGCACGCACATCCGGCGGCCGTCTTCCGTGCGAACCGACGTCACGGTCGCGCGCTTCCCCTGCCAGACCACGTCGGCTCCCTGCCGGCAGAGCCGCGCACCGCCGCGGACCGCCTGCGCGATCGGCAGGTCGGCGCCGGGGATCGGCTTCTCCCCGCGCGAGTCCGCCGGCGTCGCCGCCAGCACCTTGCCGCTCTCGTAGTCGAGTTCGACCCCGGTCCAGAACCGCACCCGGCAGAGCGGGCGGCCCTCCTCGGCGGCGGCCTTGACCGCCACGCCGGGCGACCCGTTCGCCAGCACCGGCTTGCCGACCGGGCAGGCGTGGGCCGCCTGGGCCAGCGCCCAGAGACCTCCCGCGGCCCCGACGGCCATCGCTGCGCGTAGCATCGGCTGCATGCGCCGCACTCCTCGAACCTGACGCTGTCCCAGCGAGACTCGTGCCGACCGGCTAACGCCCCGTTAACCGTGCCCCCGCGGCTGGCCCACGTTTCCGGTGGATTCTGGCGCGATTGTGGCGCCGGACCTCATCGCCGGGGACCCTTGGTCCGGCTGAGGCGGTACATCAGCAGCGCCGCCCGCTGGGCCTGCCGGTCGATGCTGGAGAGGTCGGCGGCCTCCCCCGGCGCATGCGCGCCCTGGCCGTAGATCCCGAGGCCGATCAGCCCGGGCATCCAGCCGACGAAGGCGATGTCGCCGGCGCCGCGCAGCGCCGGGTCGAGTTCCGGCATCTCCGGCAGGCCGAGGTCGCGGTTGACGCCGTTCAGCTCCGCCAGCAGGGCCCGGCTGCCGGTGGACGGCGCCATGGCAGGATAGCCGTCCGTGAACGTGATCTCGGCCGAGGTCCGCGGCAGGCTGCGGGCGACGATCGCCTGCATCTTCGCCCGCACCCGCGCGGTCTGATCCTCGCTGAGCGTGCGAATGTCGCCCTGCGCCAGCGCCACGGGCGGAATCACGTTGGTCTTGCCGCTCGCCGTCAGCGCGGTTCCGGTCGGGTCGAGCTCGGCCGTCGTGCCCGCCGCCATCAGCCCCACGTTGAAGGTGAGCGAGGGCTCCGGCAGCTCGCGGCGGAAGGCGTCGATGATGCGCGCGAGCTCGTAGGCCGCGCCCGCGCCCGCGCCCTCGGTGAAGATTCCCGACGAGTGCCCCTGCTTGCCCGCGACCCGCAGGCTCCAGCCGGAGCTCGACCGTCGCGCGACCGAGCCGTGGTCGCGCCCCTCGCGGCGCGCGAGGCTCTCGAACTCGAGCGCCACGTCGTTCGCCCGTCCCGCCGTGATCAGGTCGGCGCGTGAGATGCTGTGCGGCCGCCCGACCCGCTCCTCGTCGCCCGTGAGCACGACGGTCACGTCGGCGTCCTTCAGCGCGCCGGTGGCGTGTAGCGCCCGCAGCGCCTGCAGCATCACCACCATGCCGCCCTTCATGTCGTTGACGCCCGGTCCCTCCACCAGATCGCCCCGCCGCGTCCATTGCTGGAACGGGCTGTCCGGCTCGAACACCGTGTCGAGGTGGCCGATCAGAAGCATCCTGCGACCGCGGCCGGAGCCCTTCTTCGTCGCCACTAGGTGTCCCGCCCGCTGCACCTGCGACTGCGGGATCCAGCGCACCTGGAAGCCCAGCGGCTCCAGCTCGGCGCGCATCATCCGCCCGACCTGCTCCACGCCCGGCAGGTTCAGGGTGCCGCTGTTGGTGTTCACCAGCCGTTCGAGCAGCGCTACCGACCGCGCGTGCTCCGCCGGCGCCGCGGCCGCCGCCGCGATCCGTCGCTCCACCGGCGTCAGCGATTGCGCCGCCGCCGGCGCCGCGACGAGCAGGGCGAAGGAGGCGAGCAGGGCGAACAGCTTCATCCGGGACTCCGGTGCGCAAGGAAAAGGGCGGAGCCTCGCGGCCCCGCCCTCACCCTAGCCTCGCCGAACGCTCAGCGAGAAGCGGCGCGCGTCACCGGGTTGCCGTCCGCGTCGATCACCTGGATCGGCCCGACGTTCAGCTCGCGCAGGCCCTGCTCGATCCGCGCGCGGTCGCCGACCACCACGTAGGTGACCTTGTCCGCGCGCACGACGTCCACCGCCGCCCGGTTCAGGTCGTTGATGGTCAGCGCGCGAACCGTGCCGGCGTAGGTGCTCCAGTAGTCCGCCGGCAGGCCGTAGATCACCTGCTCGCTGATCGCCGCCCCGAGGCCGCCCGAGGTCTCCCACCGGCCGGGCAGGCGCTGCGTCAGGCTCGACTGCGCCATGACCATTTCGTCGGCGGTGAGCACCCGGTCCTTGGTGATGTCGCGCAGCTCCTTCTGCACCTCGACGAAGGACTCCTTGGTCTTGTCGGTCTGCACCGGGGCCGAAGCGATGAACAAGCGCGGGCCCTTGGACTGGCGGAAGAAGGTCCGCGCGCCGTAGGACCAGTGCTTGTCCTCCCGCAGGTTCATGTTGAGCCGCGAGGTGAAGGCGCCGCCGAGCGCGGTGTTGAAGCTCTCGATGGCGGCCTCGTTCGGGTTCGACCGCGGCGGCGCGGGGAGCGCGGCCAGGATCACCGACTGCTCCGCGCCCGGCTTGTCGATCAGGTAGATCCTGTTCTGGGCCGGGGGCTGGACGGCCGCGATGTTCTTCTGCGGCTGCTGCCCCGGGCGCCAGGCGGCGAGCTCGCGCTCCAGCTTGGGACGGATCTCCGCCATCGTGGTGTCGCCGACCACCACCAGCGTGGCGTTGTTCGGCGTCAGCCAGGTCCGGTGGAAGGTCTGCAGGTCCTGCAGCGTCAGGCTCTGCACCGAGGCCTCGGTCCCCGAGCCGCTGTACGGCAGCGAGTAGGCGTGGCCCTGGCCGTAGATCAGCTGCGGCAGCACGCGCAGGCCCATGGCCGTGGGCTCCGTCTTCTCCCGCTTGATGCCGGCGAGCTGCAGGGCCTTCAGCCGCTCGAAGTCCGCCTGCGGGAACGCCGGGTTCAGGATCACGTCGGCGAATAGATCGAGCGCGGGATCGAGGTTGGCCTTCAGCGTGGACAGCCCCACCGACGAGGTGTCGAGCCCCGACGTGGTGGAGAGGTTCGCGCCCAGCATCGCCAGCTGACGGCTGATCTCCAGCGCGTTGCGCGTGCGGGTGCCCTCGTCGAGCATGTTCATGGCCAGGGTGGCCGTGCCCGGCTTGGCGAACTGGTCGGCGGCGAAGCCCGCGTCCGCGATCAGGTTCAGGTTGACCAGCGGCACGTCCGTGCGGCGGGCCACCAGTACGCGGAGCCCGTTGGAGAGGCGCGCCTCTTCCACCTGCGGGAATTGGGCGGGATCGGGCGTGCCGGCCGGCGGGACCGTCCGGCGGTCGACGCCGGTGTTCTGCGCCGCGTACTGCGGGAAGGGCAGGACGTGGAGCGTGTAGCTGCCGCCGTCCTGGAGCCACTCCTTGCCGGCGCTGACCAGCTGGGCGCCGGTGGCGGAGTCGATGCGCGCCAGCGTCTCCTTGTAGGCGTCGGGACGGCCCAGGTAGACCTGGTTCTCGGCCAGCACGTCGGACTTGCCGCCGAAGCCGCCGACCCGTTCCAGACCGCGCACGAAGCCGGCCATCTGCAGCGTCTTGACCTTGCGCAGCTCCTCCGTCGTCGGGCCGCTCGCCAGCAGGCGCTTCAGCTCCTCGTCGACGATCCGCTCGATGCGGCCGAGGTCCTGGTTCGGCTTGGCGGTGGCGACGATGAGGAACTGGCTGCCGATCTCGCCGGTGACGATCGAGGCGCCCACGTCGGTGGCGAGCTGCTCGTCGTAGACCAGCCGCTTGTAGAGCCGCGAGGTCTTGTCGGAGACCAGCACGTCGGACAGCAGGTTCAGGTAGTCGGCGTCGGGCGCGCCCTGCTGGGGCACGTTCCACACGCGGTAGAGGCGCGGCTGGGCGACCCGGTCGTAGGCGACGGCGCGCTGGTCTTCCTGCAGCTTGTTGATCCAGACCGAGTCCTTCGCCAGCGGCGAGCCCGGCTGGATCCAGCCGAAGGCGCGCTCCACCTTCTGGCGCGCCTCCGCCGGGGTGATGTCGCCGGCCAGCACGATCACGGCGTTGGATGGGCCGTAGTACCTGCGGAACCAGTCCTGCACGTCGCCGAGCTTGGCGGCGTTCAGGTCGTCCATCGAGCCGATGACGGTGTGCCCGTACGGGTGGTCGGCGGGGTAGGTGGCCTCGGTGATCAGGTCGAAGACCTTGCCGTAGGGCTGGTTCTCGCCGCTGCGCTTCTCGTTCTGGACGACGCCGCGCTGCTCATCGAGCTTGGCCTGGTCGATGGCGGGCAGCAGCGCGCCCATGCGGTCCGCCTCCAGGAACAGCACGGTGTCCAGCGCCGCCTTCGGCACGGTCTGGAAGTAGTTGGTGCGGTCGGTGTTGGTGGTGCCGTTCAGGTCCGTCGCGCCGACACGCTCGAGCACCTTGAACCAGTCCTGGTTCGCGTTCTCCGAGCCGTTGAACATCAGGTGTTCGAACAGGTGAGCGAAGCCGGAGCGGCCGGTCGGCTCGTTGCGCGAGCCCACGTGGTACCAGACGTTGACCGCCACGATCGGGGCCTTGTGGTCCTCGTGGACGATGACGGTCAGGCCGTTGTTCAGCGTGAACTTGGTGAAGGGGATGTCGGGGACCTGGATGCCGGACGAGGTCGCCGCCGCGGGCGCCCTGCGGGTCTGGGCCTGGACCTCGGCCGCGCCGAGCAGGGCGAGCGCGCTGACCGCTGCCAGGGCGATACGCATGTTCATCGGAATTTCCCTCTAGGTTCGCCGGCCGGCCGGCGTTTCGCCGCGCACCAAATCACGGCGGTCGGCCTTCGCCTAGGGCGCGAGCGTCGCACCGGCCAAACCCGACTTGTCCCCCCTCCCGCTCATCGCCGCGAAGGCGGGGACCCAGGCGTTTTCCCCGTTCACTGTTCACCGGCGAAAAGAAGTTCCTCGGCGCCGTCCGCGGCGGCCCCATGCTGCTGCTGGTCCCCCGCATGGGAGGGCGCTGAGGTCGACCAGGGCCTTCGGGCGGCGGGACACGGTTCGAGCGGGATCAGCGGCGGGGAGGTCAACCCGCCGGGTCCGGGGACTCCTCTGGTTCGGAGCCCGCCCGCCGCCCGCCGCACAGCACCGGCTAGCCCCTAAGAAGGGCGCCGACCGGGGGCGGA
>DASVVG010000195.1:0-2074 GCA_036386655.1 Caulobacteraceae bacterium
TTGTAGACCGCGACATGGCTGACGCCGAGCAGCTTGCCGATCATGCCCTGGCTGACGTTGCCCAAGGCGTAAAGCAGCACCGCCAGGGCCTTCATCGCCGGCGGCTTGCCCCGCGGCGGCGTCGCCGTGAAGCTGCGGCCGCACGCCTTGCAGCGGTAGCGCTGCCGGCCGTGCGCCAGGCCGTTCTTGACGAACGATCCGCTCTCGCAATGCTTGCAGACCAGCCCGCTCACGCCGCTCCTCCTCGCCCAGGGTCACCAGCGACGAAATAGGTACGAGGGGCAAAAGCCCGGGCCGAGGTGAGCTGACGCGGTTGCACTGGGCCGGCTTGGCCCCGACCTGTGCCGGGCATGTCTGCGCCGAAGAAGATCCCTGTTTCGGGCCTGCCGCGCGGCGAGCTGGAGGCCCTTGCCGAGCGGCTGCTGGTCGAGAACGCCGCCTTGAGGCAGGCGATCGCCGAGCTGCGGGCGGAGGTCGCTACCCTCAAAGGCGTGAAGGGCCGCCCCAAGCTGCGGCCCAGCGGCATGGAGAAGGCCACTGAGCCCGAGGCGCCCGAGAAGGGCCGGGACGGCGCCGTAAGAGCCCGCAAGATCGGGCGGCTCCCCATCGACGAGGAGCGGGTGATCGCGGCGGAGGTCCCCGCCGGCTCGCGGTTCAAGGGCTATGAGGACTTCCTGGTTCAGGACCTGGTGCTGCGCCCGCACGTGGTCCGTCTCCGCCGCGAGCGCTGGCTGACCTCGGACGGCCGGACCGTCGTGGCACCAATGCCAGCCGGGATCGTCGGCCACTTCGGGCCGGAGCTGCGCCGCTTCGTCCTGTTCCAGTACCACCAGGGTCAGGTGACCGTGCCGCGTCTGGTGGCCCAGCTCCGGGCGATCGGCATCGCGATCTCCAAGCGCCAGGTCGTCAGGCTGTTGAACGAGGGCCAAGGCACCTTCCTCGATGAGGCGTGCGAGGTGCTGCGGGCCGGCCTGAGCACGGCAGGTTGGATCAGCGTCGACGATACCGGTGCTCGCCACCAGCATCAGAACGGCGTCTGCACCCAGCTCGGCAACGAGCACTTCGCCGCCTTCGCGACCACCGGCTCGAAGAGCCGGCTGAACTTCCTTGAGGTGCTGCGAGCCGGCTATGCCGATTACGTGATCAACGCCGAGGCGCTCGCCTACATGCGCGGACGTGCGCTCGCGGGTCCGGTGATCACCAGCCTGGCGGAGCATCCCGAGTGGCACTTCGCCGATGAGGCCGCCTGGCTGCGCCATCTCGACCAGATCGGCATTACCGGCCTGACCGTCACGCCGGATCCGGTGCGGATTGCGACCGAGGGTGCCGTCTGGGGCAGCATCAAGGCTCATGGCCTCCTACCCGACACCGTCATCCTATCCGATGACGCCGGCCAGTTCGCGCTCGACCGTCACGCCTTGTGCTGGGTGCATGCCGAGCGGCTCGTGCACAAGCTCGACACCTTCACCGAGCGGCAGCACGCGGCCCAGCAAGTCGTGCGCGCCCTGCTCTGGTGGTTCTACGCCGACCTCAAGGCCTACAAGCGCGACCCCTGCCGGCGACGGAAAGGCCAGCTCCGCGCCCGCTTCAATCGCATCTTCCGCCGTCGCACCGGGTTCGTGACCCTCGACCGACTGCTCACGCGTCTGCACGCGAACAAGGAGGAGCTGCTGTTGGTCCTGGAGCGGCCCGAGGTGCCGCTGCATACCAACGGTTCGGAGCGGGACCTGCGCCCGCAGGTGATCAAACGAAAGATCTCTGGTGGCACCCGCTCGGAGGCGGGGCGCGCCTGCCGCGACGCCTTCCTCGGTCTGCTGCTGACCTGCGTCAAGCTCGGCCTCTCGTTCTGGGACTATCTCGGTCACCGCCTCGGCGTGCCCGGCGCGGACGCTCCTTACCTGCCCGACCTCGTCAGGCTGCGCTCAGCACCCGCATGAGTGCCCGGGCTTTTGCCCCTCGTACAACGCCGGGGAGGTTTTTCGAGGTGTCCACTCGGTCAATACGGAAGAGCGTAACGCTGTCGCTTGTCTCATGCGAGAGCACGAGGAGCGGCACCCCGATCGGACTCTGGTCC
>DASVVG010000196.1:0-6467 GCA_036386655.1 Caulobacteraceae bacterium
GCGCTCACAATCGCGCTTGCCCTCTTCGATGTCCCAGAGGCTCGCGTTGATCGCGGTCAACTCCTCCGTGAGCCGCTGCAGCTCCGGGCTGTCTAGAAGATGCTCGCGCGCGGCGGTCTCCAGCATCTCGAGCTCGCGCCGCACGTTGACGACCTTCGCGGGGTCGCCGATCCGCTCCGCCTTCACGCGCAGGATGGTGATCTTGTCGACGAGCTCGCCGGCGGAAACGGGCACCTGGATGTTCATGCGGTCTCCGCTGTGACGCGCCAGTCTAGCGGCGGGCGGGTCGGCGCACAGCCGCTCATGCGCGCCGGCCGCGACGCTCGGATGTCGCCAGAGAACGGATCGTCTCCTGCACCTCGGTCAGCGTGCCGATGGCCCAGACGCAGCGGTAGGTATGCGAGCCCGCCCGGTACACACCGTCGGGGCGGAAGACCACGTTGATCTTGTTGGTCACGCCGAACGTGAAGCGGCCGTAGCCGGGCCGCGGCTCGTCCGTCAGCGCGAGGAAGCCGAGCGCGCTGGAGCCGTCGGCGGTGCTCAGGATCACGGGCCCGGGCTGCTCCCCCGGCTGCCGCTGGACCGTCCGATCGACGACGAAGCGCCCCGTGTCGGGGCGGTAGACGTGGAAAGTGTCGAACTGCGGCGGCGTGTAGGCCGTGAGCGCCTCGACGACCGCGCCGGCCCTGTCCGAGCCGGTGCTGAAGGTGATGTCATGCGCCACCGCGTTCGCATGCCCGCGGAAGCCGGGCCGCAGCACCTGGGTGTAGACGGTGTCCGAAAGGGCGGTGCGGTTCAGGGCGCGGCGGGCGCCACCGCAGTGCTCGCCGGGTCGCTTCCAGTAGGCCATGTGCGTGGCCGTCCCGTAGCTGTCGGGCCGCACCCGCACCCAGAGGAGGCGGCTGGTGGTCTTCGGCGGGCGATCCCGGCTGGCGCCGGCCTGCGTCGGGTTCAGGCATTCCAGCGAACGTTCGAAGCTGATCGCGCCCTGCAGCAGACGCCCGTGGTCGGCCGCGTTGAGGAACTCGACCCCGCGGAAGGTCAGCGAACTCACCGCGCCCGCAAACCAGGGTTCGGAGCGCAACCGCACCGGCTCTCCACCTATCGCCCACTCGAACTCCAGCGCCCCCGCGGGGACCGCGGGGTAGAGCGAGGGATCGTCGCTGGAGCGGACAGAGCTGTCGGCTGGGGCGGCGAGCAACGCGCCCGCGAAAGCGACAGCGGCGGTCAGCAGTCGGGACGAAGCGAACAGGGACATGAGGGGAAGCGGGTAGGCCCCGGGGGGCGGACGAGGGGCGCAGCGGGTTTCGCGGCGCGGGTCGGCCCCTCTATGTAGGAGGCGGCACGCAGAGGAGGAAGGCCATCTGGGGGATCATCCCGGCCGCGGGGAGCGGCACGCGAATCCAGCCCCTCGCCTTCTCCAAGGAGCTGCTGCCCGTCGGCAGCCGGCTCGACGGCGTGGTCGAGCGGCCGAAGGCGGTGAGCGAGTACCTCGTCGAGCGGCTCGCGCTCGCGGGCGCCGACAAGGTCTGCTTCGTCGTCGCGCCCGGGAAGTCGGACATCATCGAGTATTTCGGGGGTGACGCCGCCGGCGTCAGCTTCGCCTACGTGGTGCAGCCTAGGCCGGCCGGCCTGTGCGACGCGCTGTTCCGGGCCGCACCCCTGGTGCACTCGGACGAGCCGGTGGCGCTGGGCCTCCCCGACACGATCTGGTTTCCCGAGGACGCGCTGCGCGCCCTGCCCGACGACCGGCTGTCGTTCCTGACCTTCCCTGTCGGCCGGCCGCAGCACTTCGACGTCGTGGTCACTGACCCGCACGGACGTGTCCTCGAGGTGCAGGTGAAGCCGGCGCAGCCGCGCTCGAACTGGATCTGGGGCGCGATCAAGATGCCGGGGCGAGTGTTCCATGAGCTGCACGCCCTCTGGCGCGAGCCGGAGCGCGGCGACGAGTACGTCGGCACATTGGTGAACGCCTGGCTCGAGCGCGGCGGCGAGGCGGTGGGCGTGCAGGCCGGCGAGCGGTACGTCGACGTGGGCACGCTCGACGGCTACCGCGAGGCCATCCAGCTGCTGACCAGCTATCCCGACCCGCAGGGCTAGATCGAGACGCCGCTCTCGCGGAGTTCGCGGCGGAGCTGCTGCATCAGCCGCTCCAAACCGGCCTCGTCGGCCGCCTCGCAGCGGCAGGTGATCTTGGGTTCGGTACCGGACGCGCGCAGGAGCCACCAGCCGTGGGGGGTGCTCACGCGCACGCCGTCCGCATCGTTCACCGTTGCGCCTGCGCGACGGAGGCGTTCGGCCACCTCGGCCACGACCTCCCCCTTCCGCTCGTCCGGGCAGCCGATGCGCATCTCCGGCGTCGTGATCATCGCGGGCAACGAGGCGCGGAACTCGGCCAGCGTCCGCTCCGAGCCGCTGAGGGCGAGCAGCAGACGCACCGCGACGTACAGCGCGTCGTCGGTGCCGTCCCAACGATCGGCGTAGAAGATGTGCCCGCTGAGCTCGCCGCCCAGGAGCGCGCCTTCGCGGCGCATGGCCTCCCGCACCAGCACGTAACCGGACGGGACCATCACCGGCCGGCCGCCAGCAGCGGCCACACCGTCGAAGAGGACGCTGGAGGACTTCACGTCCGCCACGACGGACGAACCCGGCCGCTCGCGCAGCAGGTCGCGGGCGAGCAGCAGCAGGAGCTGGTCGGCCCAGATCACTGCCCCGGAGCCGTCCACGGCCCCGATGCGGTCGCCGTCGCCGTCGAACGCTATGCCGAGGTCGCACGCGTGGCGCACTACGGCCGCTTGCAGGTCGCGCAGGTTGGCGGGGACCGCAGGGTCCGGGTGGTGGTTGGGGAAGCGCCCGTCCACGACAGCGTGCAGAAGGACGTGCTCGCCAGGCAGCCGAGGGATCAGGCGCTCGACTACAGGCCCTGTGGCGCCGTTTCCGCAATCCCACGCCACTTTAAGGGGGCGGAGTTTTCCCGCGCGTTCCAGCAGCTTGTCGACGTACGCTTCGGTGACCTCGGCGGTCGCGACCGAGCCCCCGCCGCCGATCGCCGGCGGGCGCGCCATCAGGTCGACGAGCGCCGATCCGTGCAGGCGCTCGGCGCCCAGGAACAGCTTGAAGCCGTTGTCCCGAGGCGGGTTGTGCGAGGCGGTGACCATCACGCCGCCGTCCAGCCCGAGATGCCGTACCGCGAAGGCCAACTGCGGCGTCGGTCCGAGCCCGATGCGGGTGACGTGCAGTCCGCCGTTCGCCAGCCCGTCCAGCAGCGCCGCCTCGAACTCCGGCGAGGTCACGCGCCCGTCGCGGCTCACCCCGATGCGGGACAGTCCCCGCTCCCGCGCCAGCGCCGCGTACACGCCGCCCAGCAGCCGCGCGCCCTCTGCGTCCAGATCGCGCCCCACCTCCCCGCGGATGTCGTAGGCGCGAAGCGCCGACGGCCGGATCACCGGCGACCGCCCGAGCCGTCGGGAAGGAAGGCGGTGCGCCAAACCGGCCGCCGCTCCCGCAGCGCGAAGGGGGACCAGGACAGCGCGCGCACGAACTCGAGGGGCCGGACCGGCCGCCAAAGCGGGCGGTCCCGCAGGAACGGCCGCACCCCGCGGCGGGCGTCGCCGAGGGCTCTGAGCCGCTCGCGCCGGATCGCAGGATCAGGGGTGCGAAGCAGGATCCAGCCCATCACCAGCAACCACGACGGAATGGTCACCGGCAGCAGGAAGCGCGGCATCACCTTCACTGCGGTCCAGAAGCTGTTGCGCGTCCCGTGATACTCCGCGAAGCCGGAGACCGAGCGGGTCGAGGCGGAACCTACGTGCCGCACCACCGCCTGCGGCACGAACACGGTCCGGCCTCCCCTCGCCCGCAGCCGGGCGCCGAGGTCGACATCCTCGAAGTAGCAGAAGTAGCGTTCGTCGAAGCCGCCGACGGCTTCGAAAGCGTCGCGCCGATAGAGCGCGGCCGCACCGCAGGCGGCGAAGACTTCGACGATCGCCTGCGGGGCCTCCTCGCGGCGGCCGCCGAACCCGCCACGCCACGCGAAACCGGCGACGCTGAAGACGTCCCCTGCTCCGTCCAGGACATCGGGATCCGCGTCGTCCAGCTGCAGCGAGGCCGCCGACGCGGCCCCGTACTGCTCCGCGGCGCCCACGAGCGCCTGCAGCCAACCGGGCTCGGGGAAGGCGTCGGGGTTGAGCGCGGCGATCCAGTGCGAGCGCGAGAGCGCGACAGCGCGGTTGTTTCCGGCGGCGAAGCCGAGGTTCTCGGCCGAGCGCACGAGCCGCGCGTTGCCCGGCAGCCGCAGCCGGTCCACGGCGCCGTCGGCGGAGGCGTTGTCCCAGACCACCACCTCAAAGTCGCGGAAGGTCTGCGCCGCCAGCGCGTCGAGCGCCCGCTGCAGGTGCTCGCCGCTGTTCCAGGCGACGATCACGACCTGCACGGCCGGGGCGGCGGGGCTCTCCAGTGTCATGCTCCACGTGTAGCGCGCGCCGCGGCCGCCGCCTCGCCTTTCAAACGGAAGCTGGCTAGAGAGCAACCGTCTTCTCCCCATCGATGCAGGCCATGTCTCCAAACGACGGTTCCGTGACTCCCCGCGTCATGGCGGACGCCATCCGGGTGCTGGCGATGGACGCCGTGGAGGCGGCCAATTCGGGCCACCCGGGCATGCCGATGGGGATGGCCGACGTCGCGACCGTGCTGTTCAGCCGCTTCCTGAAGTTCGACGCCTCTCGGCCGGACTGGCCGGACCGGGACCGGTTCGTGCTGTCGGCCGGGCACGGGTCGATGCTGCTCTACGCGCTGCTCCACCTGACCGGCTATCCGGGCATGGGCATGGAAGAGATCCGGCGCTTCCGGCAGCTCGGCTCCGCCACGCCCGGGCACCCCGAGTACAACCACTCACCGGGCATCGAGACCACCACGGGGCCGCTGGGCCAGGGCCTGGCCACGTCGGTCGGCATGGCCATGGCGGAGCGCGCCCTGAACGCGCGCTTCGGCGACGCGCTGGTCGACCACCGCACGTGGGTGATCGCCGGCGACGGCGACCTGATGGAAGGCGTCAGCCACGAGGCGATCTCGCTGGCCGGCCGGCTGCGGCTGAGCCGGCTGACGGTGATGTGGGACGACAACGACGTCACCATCGACGGGCGTGTGAGCCTGTCCGAGCGCGGCGACCAGCTGAAACGGTTCCTGGCCGCCGGATGGGCGGTGCGCGCCGTGAACGGCCACGACATGGCCGCCGTGGAGCGCGCGCTGATCTGGGCGCAGCGGCAGAAGAAGCCCAGCCTGATCGCCTGCCGCACGCTGATCGGCAAGGGCGCGGCGACGCTGGAGGGGCACCACGACACCCACGGAAAGGCGCTGGGCCTGGAGGAGGTCGCCGCCACGCGCGACAAGCTGGGCTGGCCGCACCAGCCGTTCGTGGTGCCGGACGAGGTCTACGACGCCTGGGGCGAGGTCGGTCGCCGCGGGGGCGCCGCCCGCGAGGCCTGGGAGGGCCGGCTACAGGAGGCTGAGCAGCGCGCCGCGTTCGAGCGGGCTATGCGGGGCGAGGTCCCGGCGGAAGCCTGGGCGGCGCTGGGCGCGCATGTGAGCGCCACCGCGGCGGCGGGCAAGGCGGACGCGACGCGCGTCTGGTCCGGCGCCGCCCTCGAGG
The DNA here is from genome assembly GCA_036386655.1 of Caulobacteraceae bacterium. Classification (GTDB taxonomy): domain Bacteria; phylum Pseudomonadota; class Alphaproteobacteria; order Caulobacterales; family Caulobacteraceae; genus JAHWJX01. The sequence goes on from DASVVG010000196.1 coordinate 5,648, forward strand.
CGCTGGTCCCGAACGTGCCGGAGATGATCGGCGGCTCGGCCGACCTCACCGGCTCCAACAACACCCGCACCAAGGCGATGACGGTGCTGGACGAGCCGGACTACGCCGGGCGCTACGTGAACTACGGGGTTCGTGAGCACGGCATGGCCGCGGCCATGAACGGGATGGCGATCCACGGCGGCGTGATCCCCTACGGCGGGACCTTCCTGGTCTTCTCCGACTACTCGCGCCCGGCGATCCGGCTGGGGGCCCTGATGGGCGTGCGGGTGGTGCACGTGATGACGCACGACTCGATCGGCCTGGGCGAGGACGGCCCAACCCACCAGCCGGTGGAGCACCTGGCGGCGCTGCGCGCGATCCCGAACCTTCTGGTCTTCCGGCCTGCTGACGGAGTGGAGGCGGCGGAGTGCTGGGGTGCGGCGCTGGAGCAACCGCGGACACCCTCGGTGATGGTGCTGTCTCGGCAGAAGACGCCGGCCGCGCGGACCTCCGGCGGTAACCTGTCGGCGCGGGGCGCCTACGAACTCGCGGCCGCGGACGGGAAGGCGCAGGTCTCGATCTTCGCGTCCGGCACCGAGGTGGCCATCGCAATGGCAGCGCGGGAGCGGCTGCAGGCGGAGGGCGTCGGCGCGCGGGTCGTTTCCGTCCCCTGCTTCGAGCTCTTCGAGGCGCAGGACGCCGCCTATCAGGCCGAGGTGATCGGCGACGCACCGGTGCGGATCGGCGTCGAAGCCGCTGTGCGCCAGGGCTGGGACCGCTTCATCGGGTCGGATGGCGCGTTCGTCGGGATGAGCAGCTTCGGGGCCAGCGCGCCCGCGCC
>DASVVG010000197.1:0-21253 GCA_036386655.1 Caulobacteraceae bacterium
GACACCGTGCCGACGGAGGCCCAGCTCGGCGTGCTGGTGGACAGCATCAAGGGGCTCGGCGAGATCGAACTGTCGCTGCTGGCCTACCGCCGCGGCGCCCAGCGCGGCCTGATCCTGCACGAGCGCGGCTATCCGCTCCGCTCGACGCCGCGAGTGATGGCGGCGCCGGAGCCCGCCTTCGTGCTCGCGATCACCCGCCAGGAGAGCCAGTTCGATCCGCGGGTGCGCTCCAGCGCGGACGCGCGCGGGATGATGCAGCTGCTGCCGGGGACCGGCCGCGACACGGCCCGGCGCATCGGAATCGGCTGGGACGAGGGCCGCCTCTGGGAGGCCGACTACAACATGCAGCTGGGCTCGGCCTACCTCGGCCAGATGTCCGAGAACTTCGGCGGCAGCTACATCATGGCCGCCGCGGGCTACAACGCCGGGCCGGGCCGACCGCCCCAGTGGGTGTCGTTCTGCGGCGATCCGCGGAGCCCCGGAACCGACCCTCTCGACTTCATCGAGTGCATCCCGTTCTCCGAAACGCGGAACTACGTCATGCGCGTCATGGAGAACATGACGATCTACCGCGCCCGCCTGAACGGCGGACGCGCCCCGCTGCGCCTCTCGCACGACCTTAAGCGCGGGGCCTCGCCCTACGCCGGCGGTTACAACACGGCGCGCTAGGCGCCGGCGACGGCCCGGGCCAGCAGGTCCGGGTCGATGTTGCCCCCGGAGGCGATCAGCAGGACGGTCTTGCCGCCCAACTCGAGCTTGCCGTGCAGCGCCGCGGCCAGCGGCGCCGCGCCGCCGGGCTCTACGACCAGCTTCAAGTGGCGCGCGGCGAAGCCGACGGCCGCCAGCGCTTCGTCTTCGGTGACCGCCGCAGCGCCGCTGAGCAGGCGCTGGTTGATCGGGAAGGTCAACTCGCCGGGAGTCGGCGTCAGCAGCGCATCGAGAATGCACGGCTTCGGCTCCTCGACCGTGACCCGCCGTCCCTGTTGCAGGCTCCGGGCGGTGTCGTCGTAACCCTCCGGCTCGACGGCGTAGATCTTCGTCGTCGGGCTCAGCCGCTCGAACGCGAGGCCGATCCCCGCGATCAACCCGCCGCCGGACGCAGGGCAGGCCAGCAGGTCCGCGCGGACGCCCCTGGCTTCGAGCTGGCGCGCGGCTTCGAGGCCGGCGGTCCCCTGCCCCACGATGATCAGCGGGTCGTCAAAGGGACGGACCAACACCGCGCCGCGCTCCGCGCAGATGCCCTCCGCGATCTCTTCGCGGGACTCCTTGACCCGGTCGTAAAGCACCACCTCGGCGCCGTACGCCTTCGTCTGCGCGATCTTCACCGATGGCGCGTTGCTCGGCATCACGATCAGCGCCCGCGCGCCCACGAGCCGGGCGGCGAACGCCACAGCCTGCGCGTGATTGCCCGAGGAGTAGGCGACAACGCCGCGGGCGCGCTCGTCTTCGCTCAGGCGGCTGATCTTGTTGAAGGCGCCGCGGAACTTGAACGAGCCGGTGCGCTGCAGGCAGTCGGCCTTGACCCAGACGCGCGCGCCGGTCGCCTCGTCCAAGGCGTCCGAGCGGAGCAGCGGCGTCTCCACCACCTCGCCCTTCTGCCGCGACGCCGCGTCCAGGATGTCGTCGAAGGTCGCCGCTTCAGCCATTCGTCCTCGACCTCTGCGCCGCGAGCACCGGGCCCGCGGGCGTGTCCGCCCAGCCGCCCTCCAGCGCGAAGGCCGAGCGCAGCACCTCGGGCGAGAGCGCCCGGACGGGCGCGTCGTCGGCGACCACGCGCCCTTTGTCCAGCACCACGACCCGGGTGCAGAAGCGCGCCGCCAACGTCAGGTCGTGCAGGGTGACGACCACGGCCCGACCGGCGCGCGCCTCGTCCCGAAGCAGCTCGAGCGTGGCGAGCTGGGCGTCGGGATCCAGCCCGGCGGCGGGCTCGTCGAGCACCAGCAGCGGGGCGCCGGTGGCCAGCAACCGCGCCAGCAGCACGCGGGCGCGCTCGCCGCCGGACATGTCGAACACGGAGCGGTGGGCCAGGTCCGCCGAGCCGACACGGGCCAGCGCGGCGTCGCCCAGCGCGTCCGCGCGTCTCGGCGGCTGCGTGACGGCGCCCAGCGCCGCGATCCGGCGCGCCGTCATGCCCCAGGCGACGCGGCGCTCCTGCGCGAGGTAGCCGACGCGTTCAGCCCGCCTTCGCGGCGACAGGCGTGCCACCTCTTCACCGAAGAGACGGGCTGAGCCGCGCGCGGCGACGAGACCGAGTGCGCCGCGCAGCAGCGTCGTCTTGCCGGCCCCGTTGCCGCCGACCACGGCGGTGAGCGAGCCCTCCGGCACGACGAGCGCGGCGTCCACCAGGACCGTGCGGCCGCCGAGGTCGACAGACAGGTGCTCGACTTCCAGGGCGTTCATCCGCGCCAGCTCCGCGCCGCCCGCCAGGCGATCAGGGCGAAGATCGGCGCGCCTACGAGCGCGGTGACGACACCCAGCCGCAGCGGCTGCTCCGCCGGGATCAGGCGGGAGGCGAGGTCCGCCAGCACCAGCAGGACCGCACCCGCCAGCGCGGAGGGCCACAGGGTCGCAGCCGGATCGTCCTTCCAGACGCCGCGCACCAGGTGCGGCGCTGCAAGGCCGACAAAGCCGATCACGCCCGCCAGCGCGACGGCGGCGCCGGTCAGCAGCGAGGCCCCGGCCACCGCGGCGGCGCGCATCCGCGCCATCGGAAGGCCGGAGAGAGCGGCGGTTTCCTCGCCTAGCGTCAGGACCAGCAACGCGCGCGCGGCGTAGGCGGAGAGCGCGGCGCCGACGAGCATCGGCGCGAGCGCCCACGCAACGTCCGTCATGCTGCGCGCCTCGACCGAACCCATCAGCCACGCGAGCACCTCGGCTGTCGTGATGGGCGACGGCGACAGGTTGAACACCAGGGCCGTCAGCGCGCCTGCGAAGGCGGAGAGCGCCACGCCGAACAGGATCAGCGCCTCGGGCTCGCGCAGCCGGGCGGCGACGGCGGTGACGATCGCGCCGCTGACCAGCGCGCCCAGCAGGGCCGCAGCCTCGACCGCGCCGGCTGCTGCGCCCGCGCCCGCGGCGACGGCGACGGCGGCGAACAGGCCCGAGCCGGCGGAGACGCCGAGCACGCCCGGGTCGGCCAGCGGGTTGCGCAAGAGCCCCTGCATGACCGCTCCCGCCAGGCCCAGGGCCGCCCCCACCACCGCGGCGGCGATCGAGCGCGGCAGACGGATCGACCAGACGATCTCGCCGGGCGCCGACGCTGGGTCGTTCAAGGCCTGCCGGTACTGCTCGGCCGTCAGGGGCGCCTCGCCGAGCAGGACACCGGCGGCGAGCGCCACGACCAGCAGGCCCACCAGCAGGACCCACCTCATCGGGCGGGCGCCCTCTCGGCCAGGCGAGCGACGCCTTCGCTCATGAACCAGGCAGGGCAGTGCAGGTACCGACCGGGCAGGCTCGCTGCGGTGCGCCCGCGCCTCAGCCGCTGCAGCACCGGATGTGCGGCGAGATCCCAACGCGCGTATCGCGCCATGTCGAAGAAGCCGAGCACGAAGGCCGCGGGCGGCGCCAGAACCAGCCGCTCGAGCGGGGCCGGCGCGAAGCCGGGCGCTGCGGCGGCGTTGCGCAGGCCGCTCGCCCGCAGCATCGCGTCGATCATCGAGCCCGCGCCCGCGGTGAACCCGCCGGGAGTGAGATACAGTGCGGAGCGCCCGCGCCACGCCCCCGCCGCGCGGGCGAGGTCGGCGTCCATGGCGGCTTCGAGCCGCTGGCCCTTCGGTTTCTGGCCGAGGGCCGCCGCGACCCGGCGCAGGTTGGCCCGAACGCCCGTGAAGTCCTGCGCGTCCTCGATGGTGATCACACGTGCGCCGCGCCGCTCCAGCGCGCGCACGAGCGGGGGATCGCCGCCCCAGTAGCGCACCACCACGTCCGGCCGCGCCGCAAACACCGCCTCATGGCTGGTCCTCCGCTGCGGGAGCCGGCGCGCGGCCGCGGCCAGGTGGGAATCGCGGTCGTCGGCACGGTGCGAGAGGCCGACGACGGTCTCACGCGGCGCCAGCGCCAGCACGTACTGGTCGGCGCACTGATCGAGGGACAACACCCGCTGGGGCGCCGCCGAGGCCGCCCCGCACCACGCCAGCCAGAGCAGCGCGGCGAGCCGGATCACTCCCACTCGATGGTGCCCGGCGGCTTGGAGGTGACGTCGTAGACCACGCGGTTGATGCCGCGCACCTCGTTGACGATGCGCGTGGCGGCGCGGCCCAGCACCTCCCAGGGGAACTCGAAGAAGTCGGCCGTCATGCCGTCGGTGGAGGCGACGGCGCGAAGGGCGCAGACGTTCTCGTAGGTGCGGGCGTCGCCCATCACGCCGACCGTTTTCACCGGCAGCAGCACGGCGAACGCTTGCCAGATCCTGTCGTAGAGGCCGGCGTTCCTGATCTCCTCAAGATAGATCGCGTCCGCCTGTTGCAGGACGGCGACCGTGTCGCGGGTGATGTCGCCCGGGATCCGAATGGCGAGCCCCGGCCCAGGGAAGGGATGGCGGCTCACGAAGGCGTCCGAGAGGCCGAGCTCGCGTCCGAGCGCGCGCACCTCGTCCTTGAACAGCTCACGCAGGGGCTCGACGAGTTTCATGTTCATGCGCTCGGGGAGACCGCCCACGTTGTGGTGGCTCTTGATCACTTGGCTGGGCCCCCCGGAGGGCGCGACGCTTTCGATCACGTCGGGGTAAAGCGTGCCCTGCGCCAGGAATTCCGCGCCGCCGATCTTCGTCGCCTCACGATCGAAGACGTCGATGAACAGGCGGCCGATTGTCTTCCGCTTCGTCTCCGGGTCCGACACGCCCGCGAGCGCGCCGAGGAACTCGTCCGAGGCGTCCACGTGCACGAGCGGGATGTTGTAGTGATTGCGGAACAGGCTCACGACCTGCTCCGCCTCGTTGGCGCGCAGGAGGCCGGTGTCCACGAACACGCACGTGAGCTGGTCGCCGATGGCCTCGTGGATCAGCACCGCGGCGACCGACGAGTCCACGCCGCCGGAGAGGCCGCAGATCACCCTTCCCTTCCCGACCTGCTCGCGGATGCGGGCGATCGCCTCCTCCTTGAAGGCGGCCATGGTCCAGTCGCCAGAGAGGCCCGCGATCCCGTGGGTGAAGTTCCGGTAGATCGCAGCGCCGCGCGGCGTGTGCACGACCTCCGCGTGAAACTGGATGCCGTAGAATTTGCGCCGCTCGTCGGCGATGGCGGCGTAGGGTGATCCCACCGAGGTGGCGATCACCTCGAAGCCTTCCGGGATGGCGGTGATCTTGTCGCCGTGGCTCATCCAAACCGGCTCGCGGTGGTCGACGGCCCCGATGCCGGCGAACAGCGGGCTGTCGTGGGTGATCACGATGTCGGCGCGGCCGAACTCGCGGTGGTGACCGGCCTCGACGCGGCCGCCGAGCAGGTCGCACATCAGCTGCTCGCCGTAGCAGACGCCCAGCACCGGCACGCCCAGCTCGAACACCTTCGTCCCGATGCGCGGGCTCTCGGCTTCGGTGACGCTGGAGGGCCCGCCGGAGAGGATCACCGCCTTCGGCGCGAACTCGTCGAGCGCGGCCTCGGCTTTGTCGTAGGGGATGACCTCGCAGTAGACGCCGCTCTCGCGCACCCGCCGGGCGATCAGCTGCGTCACCTGGCTGCCGAAGTCGACGATCAGGAGGCGTTCGTGTCCGGGGGCGTGGCCGGCGGTGTCGGTCATGCGGAGCGTTCGAAGAGCGCGATGAAGAAGCCGTCCGTGCCGGTGCGGCGGGGCGTGAGCTGGAGCGTATGGCCGTCCCCCGCCAGCTCCGCAAGGCGCGCGCGGCCGGCGTCCGTCAGGTCGGGGGTGTCCACCGCCGTCGCCACCCGCGCCGGCGTGAAGTCGGAGTGCTCCGCGGCGAAGGTGGCGGCGCTGTCCTCGTTCTCGCGGCCGAGCACGGAGCAGGTCACGTAGACCAGGCGGCCGCCGGGCCGGACGAGCCGGGCGGCGCGGCGGAGCACCGTCACCTGCGTGTCGTGGAAGCGCTCCACGGCCGCTTCGTCCAGCTTCCACGCCGTCTCGGGGCGGCGTCGCCACGTGCCCGAGCCTGAGCACGGCGCGTCGACGAAGACGAGGTCGGCGGCGCCTTCCAGGTCCTCCACGCCCGTACCGTCGGGCCCCAGCACGCGCAGGTCGGCCGCGAGCCCCGCCCGCTCGAGGCGCGGGCGCACGGCGGCCACGCGCTTCGGATCGACGTCGCACGCGACCAGCGTCCCCTCCCCCCGCTGGTCCTGCCGCAGCGCGAGGGTCTTGCCGCCGCCGCCGGCGCAGTAGTCCACGACGGTCTCACCGGGCGCGGCTCGCGCCAGCCAGGCGGCGAGTTGGCTGCCCTCGTCCTGGATCTCCACGCGGCCGTCGCGGAAGGCGGGGAGCGCCTGCACGTTCGGGGGCGGCTCCGCCGGAAGCCGCAGGCCCCATGCGGAATAGGGCGTCGGCTCCGGCTGCAGATTTTCGGCGCCGAGCGCTTCGGCCGCTTCTTCGAGGCTTCCCTTCAGCGCGTTCACCCGGAGGTCGATGGGCGCCCGCGGCGTCATCAGAGCCTCGGCCTCGGCGGCCCAGTCGTCGCCGAAGCGGCGCTGGAAGTCGGCGGCCGCGAAGGCGGGCAGCCCGGCGCGCACCCACTCCGGCGGCTCGCCACCCACCGAGGACAACCTCGCCCGCTCCCCCGGCGTCAGCGGCTCGGGTCCGTATCCGGCCCCGCTGTAAAGCGGCTCGATCTCCGCAAGCGGCAGGCCGTCCGTCAGTGCGAGCGAGAACAGGACGAGCGTCCGGCCGCCCTCCCCGCCGCCCGCCCACACGAGGCGCACGCGGTTGCGCAGGCAGCGGTAGACGCGGTCCGCAATGGCGCGGCGATCCTTCGATCCGGCGTAGCGGTGAGCGCGGCCCCAGTCGTGCAACACCTGCTCGGCCGGCGCGCGCGAGCCCGCGATCTGGTCGAGCACCTCGGCCGCGGCGGCGAGTCGCGCGGCCGGGGTCAGGTCGCCTGCCGGTAGTTCGGGGCCTCGCGCGTGATCTGCACGTCGTGCACGTGACTCTCGCGCAAGCCGGCGCCGGTGATGCGCACGAAGCGTGCGCGCCGCTGCAGCTCTTCGATCGAGTTCGCGCCGACGTAGCCCATCGAGGCCCGCAGCCCGCCCACCAGTTGGTGGATGATGGCGTTGAGCGGACCCTTGTAGGCGACCTGACCCTCGATCCCCTCGGGCACGAACTTCAGGCTGTCCTGCACTTCCTTCTGGAAGTAGCGGTCGGCGGAGCCGCGGGCCATGGCGCCCACCGATCCCATGCCGCGGTACGCCTTGTAGGAGCGGCCCTGGTAGAGGAACACCTCGCCCGGGGCCTCTTCCGTGCCGGCGAACATCGAGCCCAGCATCGCCACCGAAGCGCCCGCCGCCAGCGCCTTGGCGAGGTCGCCCGAGTACTTGATGCCGCCGTCCGCGATCACCGCCGCGCCGGAACCGTCCGCCGCCCGCGCCGCCTCGGAGACCGCGGTGAGCTGAGGCACGCCTACGCCGGCGACGATCCGCGTGGTGCAGATCGAGCCCGGGCCGATTCCGACCTTGATCGCGTCGGCGCCCGCGTCCACCAGCGCCCGCGCCCCGTCGTACGTCGCCACGTTGCCGGCCACGACCTGCACGCGGTTGCTCTCGCGCTTCAGGCGGCGGACCGCCTCGCCGACATGCACCGAATGGCCGTGGGCGGTGTCGATCACCACCACGTCCACGCCGGCTTCGATCAGCGCCATCGAGCGTTCGAACCCGGCGTCGCCCACGGTGGACGCCGCGCCCACGCGCAGCCGGCCCTGCTCGTCCTTCGCGGCGTGGGGGAAGGCCTGCGCCTTCTCCATGTCGTTGACGGTGATCAGCCCGACGGCGCGGTTGTCGTCGTCCACGACGATCAGCCGTTCGATGCGGCGCTGCTGCAGGATGCGGCGCGCCTCCTCCTGCCCGACGCCCTCGCGCACGACCGCCAGGTCGTCCTTGGTCATCACGGCGGAGGCGGGCTGGTCCAGGTCGCTTTCGAAGCGCAGGTCCCGGTTGGTGAGGATGCCGCACAGGCGGCCGGTGCCCCGCTCCACCACCGGGAAGCCGGAAATCTTCCGCCGCTCGGTGATCGCCTTCACTTCGCGCAGCGGCGTGTCGGGGTGGATGGTCACGGGATTGATGACCATGCCGCTCTCGTAGCGCTTCACCGCGCGGACCTGGTCGGCCTGCTCCTCGGTCGACAGGTTGCGGTGGATCACGCCCATGCCGCCCGCTTGAGCCATGGCGATGGCGAGCCGGCTCTCGGTGACGGTGTCCATGGCCGACGACATCAGCGGGATGTTCAGGCGGACGTCGCGCGTGAGCCGCGTCGAGACGTCCGTCTCGTGCGGCATGACCTCGGACGGGCCGGGCTCGAGCAAAACGTCGTCGAAGGTGAGCCCTTCGCGAATCTCCATCGGAGTCTCCGTTTTGCGGGCCGCGTATAACCGCTGCGCCGCGAGTCCGGAAGCCGCTCAGCGCCCCTTGAAGCCCATCGCGACGATGTAGACCTCGGAGCTGTCCTGGCGGCTCGCCTTGGGCTTCACGTGCTTCACGTCGGCGAAGTGTCGTTTGAGGCGGTTCAGGACCTCTCCGGCGGAGCCGCCCTGGAAGTTCTTGGTCATGAACGCGCCGCCTGGCTTCAGGTGGGCGATGGCGAAGTCCGCGGCCGCCTCGATCAACGCGACGATCTTCAGGTGGTCGGTGGCCCGGTGCCCGACGGTGTTCTGGGCCATGTCGGAGAGCACGAGGTCCGGCTCGCCCCCGAGCAGCTCGATCAGCCGCTCCCCCACGCCGGGTTCGGTGAAATCCGCCTGCACCAGTTCGGCGCCCGCGATCGGCTCGACCGCCAGAAGATCGACGCCGACCACGGCGGCCGCGCCGCGCTGGAGCGCCACCTGCACCCAACCGCCGGGCGCGCAGCCCAGGTCGACGACGCGCGCGCCGCGCTTGATCAGCCGGTGCTTGTCGTCCGCCTCGATCAGCTTGAAGGCCGCGCGCGAGCGCCAGCCCTCCGCCTTCGCCCGCTGGACGTAGGGGTCGTTGATCTGGCGTTCGAGCCACTGCTGTTGCGAGGGCGTACGGCCCTCCGCGGTCTTCAGCCGTGCGGCGGCGGTGCGCCCGGCCGGGTCGCCCTTCGTGGGCAGACGGACCAGCCGGCGCTTCTCGTCGCTCACGCCGCGACCGCGCCGCGAGTCGTCACGGTGACCGGCGCACCGTTGCGGAACGCGTTCGAATACGGGCACACCTCGTGCGCCTCCGCCGTCAGCGCCTCCGCCTCCGCCTGCGGCAGCCCGGGCAGCAAGGCTTCGATCTCGATCTCGAAGGCAAAGCCCCCTTCCGGGCTCCGCCCCATGCCGACCTTGGCCGTGACGGAGACGTCTTCCAGCGTCATCTTCCGGCGCGTCGCCACGAACTGCAGCGCCGAGCCGAAGCAGGCGGAATAGCCGAGGGCCACCAGCTGCTCCGGATTCGTTCCGTTGCCGCCGGGCCCGCCGAGGTCCTTGGGCATTGAGAAATCTACTACGACCTTGCCGTCGGAGGTCTCGCCGTGGCCGCCGTTCCGGCCGCCGCCGGTGGTGGTCGCCTTCGCCGTGTAGAGGATGTTCATGCCGCCTCTCCCTTCCGCCGCCGCCCGCCCCGTCGGCGACCCGACCGCCGCCCATTCATGAGCGAGAGCAACAGGCCCTCGCGCAGCCCGCGATCCGCCACCCGCACCCGCTCGCAGGGCCAGGTCTCCTGCACCGCCTGCAGGATCGCCGCCCCCGCCAGCACCAGATCGGCGCGATCGGGGCCGATGCAAGGCTCCGCGGCGCGCGCAGACGGCGACAGCCCCAGGAGGCGCTCGGCCGTCGCCGCGCAGTCGCCCTCCGTCAGCCACAGGCCGTCCACCTTCGAGCGGTCGTAGCGCTTCAGGCCGAGGTGCAGGCCCGCGAGACTGGTGATCGCGCCCGAGGTGCCCACCAGGTGCGCTCGTCCGTCCTCGAAGGCCGGGCGGAGTTCGTCGGCGAGGCGGAAGCGCTCCAGCTCGGCCTTCACCGCATCGACCATCGCCCGGTACCACGCGGCCTCGCCGGGCCGGTGCTCCGGGAAACGCTCGGCGAGCGAGACGACGCCCACGGGCATGGAAAGCCAGGCCTGCACCGGCGGCGGCCCCGCGCCGTCCGCGCCGCGCAGGTCGAGCCACGACAGCTCGGTGGAACCTCCGCCCACGTCCAGCACGAGCGCCGCGTCGGCGGTACGATCGAGGAGGTTCACGCAGCCGGCGACCGACAGGCGCGCCTCCTCCTGGGGGCTGATGACCTTCAGCTCGAGCCCGGTCTCCTGCGTCACGCGATCGACGAAGGCCCGCCCGTTCTCGGCCGAGCGACAGGCCTGGGTGGCAACCGCCCGGATGCCGGCCACTTCGCGCCGCTTCACCTTCTCAGCACAGATGCGCAGCGCCGCCATGGCGCGCTCCATGGCCGCATCGCCGAGGCGGCCGGTTTGCGACAGCCCCTCGCCCAGGCGGACGATGCGGGAGAACGCCTCGATCACGCGGAAGCCGCCCTCCGACGGGGTGGCGATCAGCAGGCGGCAGTTGTTGGTGCCGAGGTCGAGCGCGGCGTAGCAGCGCCCCCCGGGCGCGCCGCCGCGTCGTCGCCGCGCCGGCACGCCGGCCGCGCGGGCATGGGTGTCAGCCATTCGCCGTCCCCTGGCGGCGAGCCGTTGGTTCGCCTCAGCCGCCCTTCGGGTGCACCGTAGCAATACGCCGCGGCAACTGGAACCCGCATGGTGGCGGACGGCCGCGGCCCTATATCCCCACGATGAGCGCAGACGGCTTCAACCCCGCGCCGCCTCCGGGGGCGGGGGCGGACTGGACCATCGACCAGGGGTTCGACGCCTACACGCCGGATGAGCACCGCACATGGCTCGCGCTCTTCGACCGCCAGCGTGAGGTCCTGGAGCACCGGGCCGCGGAGCCGTTCCTTCGGGGACTGGAGGCGCTCGACCTGGGGGGCGACGGCGTGCCGGACTTCCGGCGCCTGAACGAGCAGCTGAAGCGACTGACCGGTTGGACCGTGGTCGCGGTGCCCGGGCTGGTGCCCGATGCCGTGTTCTTCGAGCACCTCGCCAACCGACGTTTCCCGGCGGGCCGATTCCTGAGGAGCCCCGAGCAGCTCGACTACCTGCGGGAGCCGGACGTGTTCCACGACGTGTTCGGGCACGTGCCGATGCTGACGGACCCGGCGTACGCCGAGAACATGGCGGCCTATGGGGCGGGCGGGCTGCGGATCATGGGGTCCGGGCTGCTGCCCAAGCTGGCGCGTCTCTACTGGTACACGGTCGAGTTCGGGCTGGTCGAAGCGGCCGAGGGGCTGCGCATCTACGGTGCCGGGATCCTGTCCTCGGAATCGGAGAGCGTCTTCGCGCTGGAGGACCCTTCGCCCAACCGCCTCGGGCTCGACATCGAGCGGGTGATGCGCACCCCCTATCGCATCGACGACTTCCAGCAGGTCTACTTCGTGATCCCGTCGATGCAGGGCCTGATCGAGGCGACACTGCAGGACTTCGACCCGATCTACGCGCGCCTACCCCACTCGCCCGACGTGGAAATCGCCGCTGTGCTTCCGGAGGATCGCGTGTTCACGCGCGGCACACAGGCGTACGCCCGGAGCCGGCTCGCACCTGGTTAGTCGCGGGCGCGCTGGAAGGGGTAGAAGTCGGAGCCGAGCGCCAGCAGGCCGCTGAGTTCGTCGAGCGCCACTCGGCTTTCCTCCAGCAGCGCCGGGTCGGCCAGATCTTCGACCGAGAGCCGGTCGCGGTACCGCCGCTCGGCCCACGCGTTCAGGCTGTCGTGCAGCTCGGGCGTGAAGCGCTGGCGTGGGTTCGTCGCAGCGAGTTCCTCATCCGTAAGCACGACGCGCAGCCGCAGGCAGGCGGGGCCGCCACCGTTGCGCATGCTCTGGCGCACGTCGACGTACTCGACGCGCCCGATCGGCCCGTTGGAACCCGGCAGCGCGGACGCCACGGCGTGGGCGCTCGGCGTCTCGGAGGTCTCTATCGGCGCGATGAGCGTGAGCCGGTCGTCGCCCGGGACCTGCACCAGCATCGAGTTGAACAGGTAGGAGGACACCGCCTCCGCGAGCGGCAGGTCCGCCTCGCTGATCTCGACGAACACCGGCTCGAACAGACCGTCCGCGGCGCGGCGGAGCGACTCGTGCACGGCGGCCGTGTCCTCGAAGGCCGACTGATGGTGGAAGAGGCAGGTTCGCGCGCCCACGCAGACCACGTCGTTGTGGAACGCCCCGCCCTGGATCGCCGCACGCGCCTGCCGCACGAGCACCGGGCGCTTCGAGCCGTGTCGCCGGGCGACGGCGTCGCTGGCTTCCAGCGTCTGCCGGGCGGGATAGCGGCCGCTCCACGCCTCCCATGCTTCGCGGCCCCAGACATAGAGCTCCACCCCCGGCTCCCCGTGGTCGGCGGCGAGCCGCACGTGGTTGGCCGCGCCTTCGTCCGCGAAGTGGGGGGAGCGGAGCAGCGCGTCGTGCACGGCGAAGCGGCTCTCGTCCGGGAACAGCGTACGCAGGGCACGCGTGGTCTGCTCCGGCTCAAGCGACCGATGCAGCTGCGTCAGGAGGTTGGCGGGCGTGAAGTGCACGCGGCCGTCGGCGGAGTCCGCTGACGGCGTCCCGGTGGCGGCGTTAGCAGCCCACATGGCCGAGGCCGAACAGGCGGCCGAAGCCACTGCCGGCGCCTCGCGCCACGCGCGCTCCACCACCTGCCCGTCGGAGCCGCCGAACCCGACCGAGCGCAGGAAAGCGACGTGCGGACGCTCGTGCGGCGGCAAGACGAACTGGGGAACTCCGAGGTCCGCCAGACGCCGCATCTTGCGCAGGCCTTCGAGCACGGCGGCGCGCGGGTTGGACACCTCGCCGCGGTTTCGTTCGCTCGCCAGATTGCCGGGCGAGAGACCGGCGTAGGAGTGCGTCGGGCCGACCAGCCCGTCGCAGTTCGCCTCGACCGCGCTCACGCGCGCAAACCCTTCACGTCTGACTCGGCGAACGCGGCGCGCGCGGCTTCGAAGCTGGCCACCGGGTACGCGCAGTAGTCCGCGGCATAATAGGCGCTGGGCCGATGGTTGCCGGACTCGCCCAGCCCACCGAAGGGCATGTCGGAGGCGGCCCCCGTGGTGGGGCGGTTCCAGTTCACGACCCCGGCCCGGCTGCGCGCCATGAACCGCGTCCACAGCCCCTCGTCGTCGGAGACGAGGCCGGCCGCGAGGCCGTAGCGGGTCGCGTTCGCCGCGCTCACTGCGTCGTCGAAGCTCGCCACGCGCCGAACCTGCAGCACCGGCGCGAAGATCTCCTGGTCGGGCGCCTCGATGCCGGTAACGTCGATCAGGCCGGGCGTCAGGTATGCGGGCCCGGCGTTCGCCCGCTCCGGCGGCAGGATGGCGCGGCCGCCGCGGGCGGTCAGCTCGTCAACGCGTGCCCGGGCTGCCTGTGCCGCCCGGTCCGAGATCAACGGGCCCATGAAGGGCTCCTCCGGTCCGTCCCAGGGGCCGATGACCAGCCGTCGCGCGAGCGCCTGCACCGCCTCCAGCACCGCGTCGCCGGCCTCGCCCTCCGGCAGGATCAGCCGCCGCGCGCAGGAACAGCGCTGGCCGGAGGTCACGTAGGCGGACTGCACGATCAGGCCGGCCGCGGCCTCGGCGTCCGCATCCCACACGATGAGCGGATTGTTGCCGCCGAGCTCGAGCGCCAGGATCACCTCCGGACGGTCCACGAAGCGCCGGCGGAAGTGGGCGCCCGCCTCGGCCGAGCCGGTGAACAGCAGGCCGTCGATCTCCTGAGCCAGCAGCGCGGCGCCGGTCTCACGGCCGCCCTGCACGAGGTTCACCACGCCCGCTGGGAGGCCCGCCTCTTCCAGCGCCGCCACGAGCAGCTCGCCGGCCCACGGCGTCTCCTCGGAGGGCTTGAACACCACCGCGTCGCCGGCCAGCAGCGCCGGCACGATGTGCCCGTTCGGCAGGTGGCCCGGGAAGTTGTACGGCCCCAGCACGGCCATCACGCCGTGAGGCCGGTGACGCAGCACCGCACGGCCGAAACCTGTGGCGCTCTCGCGCGTCCCCGTCCGCTCGTCGTAGGCGCGGATCGAGATGTCCACCTTGCCCGCCATGGAGCCGAGCTCGAGCCTGGTCTCCCAGAGCGGCTTGCCCGTCTCGCGTGAGATCGCCTCCGCGTACTCCGCGGCGCGCGCCTGCAGCACCGCCTTGTACCGCTGCAGGATCTCCACGCGTTCGGCGTGCGGCCGGTCGGCCCAGTCGGCCTGCGCCACGCGCGCCGCGGCCACCGCTTCGGAAGCCTGGGCAGGCGACGCGGCCGCACCCTCCCAGACCGTCTCGCCGCTCGCCGGATCGACCGAGGTGAACCGCTCGCCCTGCCCGGCGATCCAGCGACCGCCGACGAAACACATGCCGTTCAAAGCTTCACCCTGACCGCGTGATCCTGGTGCACCCAGAGCGCCTCGGCCGCCGCCCAGGAGATGACCACGTTCTCCTCGTCCAGCCGCACCGGCGTGCGCACGGCCCGGAAGCGCTCCACGGTGTCGGTCGAGACCAGCGCCATCGGACCATCAACCTCGGGGGCCAGCCGCACCTTGCGACGCACGTTGTCGCGTACGGTGCGAATGTCGTCGCGCGGGCAGGCGACCGTCGGGCCGGCGTCGAAGATGTCGATGAGCCCTTGATAGCGGAAGCCCTCGGCCCGCAGCATCGCCAGCGCCGCCTGCCCCTCTTCGTGCACCACGCCCACGACGCTGCGCACCCGCTCCGGCAGCAGCTCGAGGTAGATCGGGTGCCGCGGGGCGAGGTCCAGGATGAACTGCCCGTCCGTGGAGGCGCTCATCAGGTCCGCCTCGTCGAACGGCAGGCGGAAGAACTTGCTGGCCAGGCAGTCGTAGAAGGGCGCTGTGCCCTCCGCGTCGAACCAGCCGCGCAGCTCGGCCAGCACCATCTCGGCGAAGCGCGTCGTGTCGGCGGCGATGAGCATGTAGCGCGACTGCGCGAGCAACCGCCCCGCCCCGCCCTTGCGCCACTCCGGCCGCAGGAACAGCGAGCCGACCTCGCTCCAGCCCGCGCACTCGTTCACCAGCACCAGCGCCTGGTGGTCGAAGCGCTTGTTGATGATCGAGGACGACTGCGCCAGCGTGACGACGCGGAAGGAGAAGAAGGGACGCTTGAGCCCCACCGCGCCCTTCAGGCCCGCGACCCCGCCGATCTCGCCGGTGCGGGCGTCCTCCAGCATCAGCGTGTAGGTCGCTTCGAGCGGCGCCACCGCACCGCCGAAGCTGGCTTCCGAGAGCTCGAGCCGACGGCGCAGCGTCCCCTCGTCGGCGGGCAGGCTGGTGAAGCCGCGTCCCGACAGCAGGGCCAGCTGCATCAGCGCGTCGAAGTCCTGCGGCCCCGCCGGGCGTACGACGAGCATCAGCGCCCTCCCATGGCCGCGCGGATGGCGCGCGCGTCGACGGCCCCGGTCGCCAGCCGCGCCATGACCAAGGCCGACAGCTGCGCCCGCTCGGCGAAGCTCTCCGGCCACGCGTGCTCGTTCTCGCTATGGATGTCCCCGCCGCGCACGCCCAGCGTGTCGAGGTTGGGCAGCCCCGCCGCGAACAGGTTGTTGCCCTCGCACACGCCGCCCGAGGGTCTCCAGCTCAAGTCGACGTTGATCGCCGCGGCCGCCTCGCGCACGGCGGCGAACAGCTGCTCCTGCGCGCCGTTCACCGGCTTGGGAGCGCGGGTGAAGCCGCCGTGCCGTTCGAGCGCGAGGCCGTCGCTCGCCGCGCCGCGGAGCGCCTCCGCGATCCGCTCCTCGATCCACCAGGAACTCTCCGCGTCCGGCACCCGCACGTTGAAGCGCACCACCGCGGCGTCGGGCACCATGTTCAGCGGCCCGCCGCCGTCGATCCTCGCGACGTTCACTGTCACGCCTTCCCGCTGGCGGTTGAGGTCGTCCAGCGCGGCGGCCAGGCGCGCCGCCGTCGTGATCGCGTTCCGTCCGGCCGCGAAGTCCCGCCCTGCGTGAGCGGCTCGCCCGCGCACCGCGACCGAGAAGTTCCCCGACCCCTTCCGCGAGGATGCGAGCGCCCCGTCCGCCAGCGCCGGCTCATAGGTCAGGCCCACATGCGCGGTCCGCCCGAGTTCGGCCAGCAGGGGCGCGGACGCCGGGGAGCCGATCTCCTCGTCGGGCGAGAGCAGGACCCGGTACCCGACGGCCGAGGCGGCCGCGTGCGTCTCGAACGCCTCCAGCGCCGCCAGCATCACGCTGATGCCGCCCTTCATGTCCGCGACGCCCGGCCCGTGCAGCGCCCCGTCGTCCCGCCGCCGCACCTCCCGGAAGCTCGTGTCCGCCGGATACACGGTGTCGTAGTGACCGGTCAGCACGACCTGCACGGGCGCCTGCTCCCGCACGGTCAGCATCAGCGCGTCCGTGTGGGCCTGCGCCTGCGGGCGCCCCGCCGCATCGATCTCCCCCGAGGGCTCCAGCGGCACGAAGGCGATCTCGCCCGGGAGCGTCGAGAAAGCGTCAGCCAGCAAGGCGCGCTGCCGCTCGAGGCCTTCGAGATTGCGGCTGCCGGAGTTGCCGGCGCACCAGCCGACCGCCCGCGCGATGATCGAATCCGCCCGTCCCGCGACGCCTTCCAGCATCGCGCGCTCGGCGCTGTCCAAGGTCATGGCCCTGCTCAACACGGCCCGCGCGCGAGCGCAACCCGCCTCCGCGGAGCCGATCAGCGCGACTCGCGCCGGTAGCGGACCGAGACGCTCGAGCCCTGGCTGCGGCGGGCTCCGCGGATCTGGTCGCCGGCGCCCTGGGCCAGGCGCGAAATGATCGAGAGACGGCGGCTCAACTGCCACTCGACCTGCACCGCCGGGCCTTCACGTCCGCCGCCGATGATCTCCAGGTAGATGTCGTCGCTGAGGTACTTGCCGCCGGCCACCGTAACGCCCGAGGCCTCGTCCTGGCCGAACGAGAGCCGGTCCAGGCCCGCCAGTTCGCGCAGGCCGCCGATCACGTCGAAGCCGCCGCCGCCGCGCAGCCCGCTGAGCGCCGACGCGAGCTGCGCCGCCTCCAGCGCGGAGAGCTGGGAGGCCGATCGGCCGAACAGCACCTGCGAGAGGATCTCGTCCTGGGGCAGCTGCGGCCGCGACGCCAGCGTGATCTCCGGCTCCGCCGCGGTCCCGCGAATGCGGATTTCCGCGGTGAGCGTGGGGTCCTCGCGCACCGCCGTCAGGTCGAGCCGTATCTCGCTCGCCGATTCGCCGAGTCGGATGGTCCCGCGCTCGTCGAACTCGAAGCGTCGTCCGGCGAAGGCGTACTCACCGCGCACCACCCGGGCCACGCCGGTCAGGTTCGGGTCGCGAATTGTGCCGGTGACGGCGGCGTCCACCGCCAGCTCGACGTTCAGCCCGCGGCCGCGCACCCAGACCCGCCGCGGGGCGTCCAGCGTGACGTCGAGCGCGATGGGAGGCCCGCGGCCGGCGCCGGCGGGCCTGCGCGTGGTGGCGGCCTGCCGCTGCGGCGCATTGCGCTCGATCACGTCCATGCGCACGACCCCGGATGGCGTCGGCGGATTGGGGCGGATCTCCGCCTCGTCGATCGTAAGCCGGCCGACGATGTTCACCTGCCCCTGCGCATTTCGGGCGACCGTCACGGTGCCCGAGGCGTCGGCCTCGGCGAGCTCGTTGTCGATGATGCGGAAGCTGCGCAGCTGCGCCTGGAAGTTACTGCCGCCGGTTTGGCGCAGGTTGATCTCGCCGCCCCCGCTCACCGTGCCGCCCGAGGCGTCCGTCCCCGTCAGCTCCCGCACGAACACCCGGCTTCCGCCCAGCTCTGAGTCGAAGCGCAGGTTCCGGAGCGCCAGCCCGGTGCCCTCGTCGGTGAACTGGCCGTTGCGCAGCGAAGCGCGGCCGGTGGGTCGCGGATCGTTCAGCGTCCCGCCCAGCGTTCCCCGAGCGGACACGTAGCCGGCCAGGCTGCGCTCGCCGCCGTAGAAGAGGTCCCACAGCGGCCGGAGCTCACCTTCCGCCGCGAAGGTCCCGCCGATCGGCCGGGTCCGGTTGACGGCCAGCCGCAGCGGCTTCGCCGAAGCCACGGCCGGCAGCACCGCGTCGACGTTCGCGCGCAGGCCCGACTGGTTCGTCGCGTTGGCGACCACGCGAATCTGGGAGTCGCTGAGCACCGCGCGCAGTTGCCCGTTGAGGGCCAGGTTCGCGGGCGCGTCGAGGCTCCTCGCCTGCTGCAGGGCCGCGTCCAACTGGCCCGTCAGGCGCGCGCCCCGGCCCTGAAGCACCGCCGTCCCGTCCACCCGCCCGGCGAAGTCCTCGCTCAGCGCGCCGACGTTCAGACCGGCGAACGTGGCTCGCGCGTCCAGCGTCTCGCCGGCCTGCCGGCCGTCCAGGCTCACCTGGCCGCCGCCGACGGCCAGCCGGAGCCGGGCGGACCGATCATCGGGCGCGAGCCGGATCATGACGGGTTCGAGCGTGCGCAGGTCGAACTGGCGCACGCGCCCGGCGCCGCCGAGGCTCACGGTCTGCACCCCCCGCTGTCGCGCATAGACGCCGTCGCCCGCAAACCGCCAGGGCTGCGGCGCCGCCCCCGCCGCCGACACGGTGAACGGCAGCCGGGCGAGCGGACCGTTGGCGTTCAGGCTGATGCTCTCGACGTAGCTCGTGTCGGCCCCGCCCAGGGCGAGGTTCCTGCCCTCGAGCCGGATCGCGGCCGACGCTCCGCCGCCGCCGTCGACGATCCGCACCACGCCGTTCGCCGTCCCCCGCGACAGGAAAGCGCCGGGACCGGCCGTGAAGGTGAAATCCGCCGTGGTGGGCGCGCGGTTCCTGAGGCTCACCGCGCCCTTCGCCTGCACCCCGCCCGCATCGAGGTCGACGTCGCGCAGGTCGATCCCGTTCCCGGCGAACCGGAAGCCCGCGTTCGCCCGTGCCGGCCCGTACTCCGTGCCGCCGGTGACCCGCATGAAGCCGTTGAAGTCTCCTGGCGTCTTCACGAAGGACAGCGCCACCAGCGCGTCCCGCACCACCAGCCGCTCGAGATCAAGGACACCCAGGCGGGCCGTCAGGTCGGCGCGCGGCGAGCCGATGGTCCCGCCGAGTTCGCCCTCGCCGCTGATGTACCCGCTGATCTCGATCGGCCCGGCGGCGAACGGGCCGCGCGCGCGCCAGTCGAGGTTCAGGTCCAGCGCGCCGTTCGTGCCGACCGTGCCGGCGCCGGACACGGTCCCGGCCGCGCCGGCCAGGACCGCGCGCTCCACCGCCAGGCGCCCGGAGCCGTACTCCGCCGCCATCTCCAGCCGCGGCCGGGCGCCCAGCAGCCGGTCGAGCTGCGCCATGCCGGTGGCGAGCCGCTCGCCGCGCACGTCGAGGTCGAAGGCCCAGGGTCTGCGCCCGCCGCCCTGCGAGGCCGCGAACGTCCCGGTGACGGCGCCGCTGGCGCCCGGCCTCAGGCTGGCGAGGTTGGACAGCGTGCCCTCGCCGCGGAAGGTCAGGTCGCCCAGCAGGCCCCGTCCGCCGGAGCCCTGCACGCGCATGCCGGCGCCGACCGCGTTCAGCGAACGGACTAGCACGCGGCCGTCGCGCAGCCGCGCCGCCTCGAACTCCGCCCGTGGTGCGGCGCCGAGCCATCCCGCCACCAGTCCGCGCCCTGCGCCGCCCCTGCCCTGCAACTCCGCGCCCAGAGTGAGTTCGCCGCGGCGGCGCGCGACCGTGACCGGGCCGGACACCGACGCCAGCGTGTAGTTCGGCGCCGCCACCTGCTGCGCGCCCGTCGTCCCCTCGAAGCGCCAGTCGGCGAGGCCGCCGCGCAGCTCCCCGTCCAGCTCCGCGAACCCGGCCACCGGGGCGCCGACCAGCCGCGTCAGGCTGTTGGTCGCCGCGCGCACCTGCAGCCCGCTCGGCGAGGCGCGCTCCGCCACGTCCACGCGTCCGGCCGCGGTGGCGCGCAGGTTCTCCGCGAACACCGCCGCCGTCATGCGGAAGGTGGGCCCCTCGACGGGCAGGATGTCCGCCGCGACGCCGACGCGCTGTCCCACTCGCGGCACATACGCGCGGGTGAACGACGAGGCGCCGAGATCGACCGCCGCGCGAAGGCGCCCGCCGCCCGTCTTGGCCCATCGACCCTGCGCGCTGATCGGCGCGATGACCCCCGAGCGGGTGATCAGGTTCAGGTCGGCGAGATCCGGCTGGCCCGCCGCCCGCAGCCGCAGCACGAACGGCTGGCCGGCCGGGAGGCCCAGGGCTCCGGCGAGCGCGCCGCCCGCCTTCTCGATCGCGTCGGCACGGGCGAGGAACTCGCCGTTCCCGGTTCGGAAGGCCGTCGTGATCCCGTCCCCGGGGCGGAGCATGCTGGTGGCGTCGAGCTGCGCCCACACGGGCCCGGCGCGCGCGACGCGCGCCTGCGCCGCGACGCTCCAGTCGCCCCGCCGTACGCTGAAGGCGGGCTCGGTGATCAGCCGGAAGCGCGCCTTGTCCACCCGGATGGAGACCGGGAGGTCGCGCTTGGGCTTGTCCTCGCGCTCCTCCAGCACCGGACGCCGAAGCACGTGCACGCTTTCCGCTGTGATGCTCTCCGCCCACAGGCGGCGGCGCAGCAGGCTGTACGACCGCCAGCGCATCGTGACGTCGCGACCCTCCAGCCAGACGCCCTTCTCGTCGACCACCGCCAGCCGCTTCACCTTGAAATCGCCGAACACGTCGCCGGAGAGCCCGGAGAGCTGCAGGGTGCCGAAGCGGCCGAGATCCATCCCGTCCAGCCAGCCGACCAGCGTGGTCCGCCCGGTGTCGGTGAGCACCGCCACACGGATGCCGACGGCGAGCAGCACGACCAGCGCCACCAGCCCGGCCCCGCCCCAGAACGGTATCCAGATCAGGCGCCGACGGCGCCTCGCCGCACGCTGCCGCCGGATCTCCAGCCGGCGTTCCTCCGGGCTGAGTTCGACCGCGGTCAAAACGCCTGCCCGATGCTGAGGTAGATCTGGAACGCGGCCTCGCCGTCGCGCCGGTTCAGCGGCACGGCGATGTCGGCGCGGATCGGGCCGAACCCGAGGTCGTAGCGGACGCCGGCGCCGACCGCCGCTTTCAGCTCGTCCGTTCCGGGGAACTCGTTGGCCCCGACGGAGCCCGCGTCCAC
>DASVVG010000198.1:0-26124 GCA_036386655.1 Caulobacteraceae bacterium
TCGAAAGTGCTGAGTTCACCTGGCGAATTGATCGCCTCCGGGACACCCAGGCAGCAGTGAAGTTCTTGTCCTTGGAGCCATTGCTCGGGCCCCTTCCCCATCTGCAGCTTCAAGGGATTGACTGGGTGATCGCCGGTGGCGAAAGCGGACCCGGCGCACGTCCGATGAATCCTGATTGGGTCAGAAGTATTCGAGATCAGTGCAGCCAAGCGGGGGTTGCGTTCCACTTCAAGCAGTGGGGCGGCGTGATCAAGAGCAAGGCAGGGCGCGAGCTAGACGGTCGTACCTGGGATGAGTTGCCGAAGGTTGCTTAGTGCAGCGCTCCGCCATTGCGGGACCCCCGCCTCTATAGCCCGTCCGAGTTCCCTTCCTTCTTCCGCTGCTCGTCGTCCAGTTTCGAGAGATGGGTGAGTAGCGTCTCCGTATAGTTCCACCCGAAATCCGGAAACTCGAACGGGGCTACCTTGGCTGCGGCCCTGAGTTGGGACGCCACGTTCCAAGCTTCGGCTCCGATCCTTGCGGCGCCATTCGAATAGTACTTGCGGGCGTCTAAATCATCGACCGCGCTGTATTCGATGTCGCCTTCCACATAGGACTTCCTCAGGTGGACCCGCGCCTCGATGTCGCGAGCCTTGGCCGTCTCCGGAGCTCCAAGTAGCTGCCACTCAACATCCGGCCACTTAGGGAAGTCAGGAACGACCATCGCGCCTTCCTTATCGTCCGAGTGGTTGTACCCGATTACCTCAGCGCAGGCCTTTGCGTACTTTTCCAAGTGGAACGCCAGAACCAGTCGGACAAAGTCGCGCTCTGCCTCCAGTTTCGCCTCTTCGCGGTCACGCTCAGCCTTCTCATCGGCGAGACGCTCCTCGCGCTGCGCGCTAGCAATTGCCACCGCCTGGCGTCGCTGCTGGAAACCACCTAGCCAGACGCCCCCTAGAGCAACGAGCCCGGCGAGGAGCGGCGGCAGAACTGCCGTCAGGAGGCTCGCGGTCGAGCCCCCACCAGCAGCGCCGATCTGAATTTCCCAACCCATCGCCCTACCCCGCCAGCGTCTCCATGAAGCGCACCGGCTCGCCGGTCGCGGCGCCCTGCACCTCCCCGTCGCGCATGACCACGCGGCCGCGCACGACCGTGGCCACCGCCCGGCCCTGCGCGGGCATCCCGTCGAAGGGCGTCCAGCCCACGCGGCTCTTCATGTCGGCGTGGCGGAACTCATAGCGGGCGTTCAGGTCGACGATGGTGAGGTCGGCGTCCCAGCCTTCGGCCATGCGGCCCTTGCCGGCGATCTGGAAGATGCGCTGGGGGCCGTGGCTGGTCAGGTCGACGAAGCGCTCGAGCGTTAGGCGGCCCTGCGCCACGTGGGTGAGCATCACCGGCACCAGCGTCTGCACGCCGGGCATGCCGGAGGGGCTGGCGGGATAGGGGCGCGCTTTTTCTTCCGACGTGTGCGGGGCGTGGTCGGAGCCGAGGACGTCGGCGGTGCCGTCGGCGATGCCGCGCCAGAGGCCGCGCTGGTGGTCGAGGCCGCGGATCGGCGGGTTCATCTGGGCGTAGCCCTTGAGGCGCTCGTAAGCGTCGGGGGCGTGCAGCGTCAGGTGCTGGGGCGTGATCTCGACGCTGGCCACGTCCTTGTGGGCGGCGAGGTAGTCGATCTCGTCGGCGGTGGTGACGTGCAGCACGTGGATGCGCTTGCCCAGCATGCGCGCGATGGAGACCAGGCGGCGGGTGGAGGCGATGGCGGACTCGGCGTCGCGGACCTCGGGGTGGCTTGTCCAGTCGCCGGTGCGGGCGAGCGGACGGCGCTCGGCCAGGCGGTACTCGTCCTCGGAATGGAAGGTCGCGCGGCGGTTGGTGGAGCGGAGCACGGCCTCGACGCCGGCGTCGTCGGCGATCAGCAGGGTGCCGGTGGAGGCGCCCATGAACACCTTGACGCCGCAGCACCCGGGCAGGCGCTCCAGCTCGCCGAGGTGCGCGGCGTTGGCGTGCGTGCCGCCGACGTAGAAGGCGTGGTCGCACCACATGCGGTGGTGCGCGCGGGCGAGCTTGTCCGCCAGCGCGTCGGGGTCGGTTGTGGCGGGCTCGGTGTTCGGCATCTCGAACACGGCGGTGACGCCGCCCGCGACGGCGGCGAGGGAGCCGGACTCGAGGTCCTCCTTCCACTCCAGGCCGGGCTCACGGAAGTGGACCTGGGTGTCGATGACGCCGGGGAGGACGTGCAGGCCGGTGGCGTCGAAGGTCTCGCCGGCGCTGGCTTTGGAGAGGTCGCCGACGGTGACGATTCTGCCGTCGCGGATGCCGATATCGGCGACGCCGCGGCCGGCGTGGTTCACCACCTCGCCGCCCTTCACGATGAGGTCGAAGGTCTCAGCCAACCTGGCTCTCGGCGGGCGTTTCGTCGGGCTGCGGCTCGGGCGCGGCTTCGGGCTCGGGCCCAGAGTCGCCCTTTGGCTCGGTGTCGGCGAGGAGGCGCTTGGCCGCGCCCATGACGCGCTCGACCGAGAGGTCGGCCATGTGGCTGAGGCTCTGGTTCAGCTGGGGGTCGATGGCGCGGTAGGCGTCGAAGCTGCGGGGGCCGCGGAGCGCGCGGGCGTTGGCGCCCCAGGGGCCGTAGCGGCGCTCGTCCGAGGGGCCGAACAGGCCGAGCGTGGGCGTGCCCGCCGCCGCCGACATGTGCATCAGGCCGCTGTCGTTGCCGATGAACAGGCGCGCGCGCTTGAGCATGGCCTGGACGGTGAGGAGGTCGACCTCGCCGGTGGTGTCGATGACGCGCTTGCGCGGCAGCTCGCGGCGGACGGCTTCGGCGGCGCGGCGGTCCTCGGGGCCGCCGACGAGCAGCAGGCGGCCGTTCGACATGGCGCCGTCGCGGCCGAGGATGCGGGTGGCGAGCACGCTGAAGCGCTCCGACGGCCAGCGCTTGCCGATCCAGTTGGCGCCGGGGGCGAGCGCGAGGATCGGGCCGCCGTCGCCCAGGCGGCGGTCGGCGTCGGCCTGGGTCTCGTCGCTGACGAAGATGTGCGGGGACGGCGGGTCGTCGGCCACCTTCAGCAGGCGGGCCATCTCGACGACCTTGTGCTCGGGCTCCGCGCCCTCGCCCGGGCTCTTGTAGACGGCGCGGACCTTGGCGCTGAGCGCGGCGGAGAGGCCGGAGCCGCGCACGTCGACGACCAGGCCCCAGCGGGTCCTTCGGACCTTGCTCCACAGGTCGAGCCAGTGGAGGCCGCTGCCGCGCTTCTCCATGGCGATGAGCTGGTCGAGGCGCGGCACGTCGCGGAACAGCGGCGCGGCGGCGGGGCCGGCGGCGACGGTGAAACGGGCGTGCGGAATCTCGTCGACAAGCTTCTTCAGCAGGCCGGACGAGAGCACGGCGTCGCCGATGCGCGTCGAGGTTATGAACAGAATCGGGAACGGCTTACTCGCCATGGCGCCGTTATAGCCCGTTGGCGGCGGCGCTCGACCCGCTAAAACGCGCAGCCATGAGCCTTCGCGTCGCAGAGTTGAACAGCCGGGCGCTGATCCGGGCCGGCGGGCCGGAATGGCGGGGATTCCTGCACAACCTGATCACCCACGACGTGGAGGGGCTCAGGCCCGGGGAGCTGCGGTTCGCCGCGCTGCTGACGCCGCAGGGCAAGTTCCTGCACGACATGTTCGTGCTTGCCGACGGCGACGGGGCGTGGCTCGACGTGCAGGCGGCGCGGCGCGACGACGTGCTGAAGCGGCTGCTCATGTACCGGCTGCGGGCGCGGGTGACGCTGGAGGCGGCGGCGGGCACGGTGAAGGCCGCCTGGGGCGCGGCGGAGGCGGGCGCCGGCTGGGCGGCGGACCCGCGGCTGCCGCAGCTCGGCTGGCGGGCGATCGGCGGGGGGGCGCCGACGAACGCGACGGAGGACGAGTACGACGCGCACCGGCTGAAGCTGGGCGTGCCGGATCCGGGGCGGGACCTGCAGGCCGACAGGACCTACCCGATCGAAGCGGACTTCGACCTGCTGGACGGCATCGACTTCCGCAAAGGCTGCTTCATTGGCCAGGAGACGACGTCGCGGATGAAGCGGCGGGGCACCGTGAAGAACCGCATGCTGCCGATCACCTTCGAGGGGCCCCCTCCCCCGTTCGGCGCGGAAGTGCTGGCGGGCGAGCTGCGGGCGGGCGAAGTGTTGTCGGGCCGCGAGGGGCGCGCGATGGCGCTGCTGCGGCTGGACCGGATCGAGGGCGCGGCGCTGACGGTGGAGGGGCGGCCGGTGCGCGCGGCGCCCCCGGCGTGGTTCCCCACCTACGTGGAGATCGAGTGAGGCTGGTCGACCTGAGCCACACGATCGAGGACGGCATGGTCACCTACAAGGGCCTGCCGGCGCCGGTGATCTGCGACTACTGGAGCCGCGAGCAGTCGCGTGCCTTCTACGAGGACGGCTCGGAGTTCCAGATCGGACGCATCGACATGGTGGCCAACACGGGCACCTACCTGGACGTGCCGGCGCACCGGTACGCCGACGGCGACGACCTGAGCGCAGTCGGGCTGGAGCGGGTCGCGGGGCTCGACGGGGTGGTGGTGCATGCGGAGGGATCGCGTGCGGTGGACGCCGACCGGTTCGCGGGGCTGGAGGTGCGCGGGCGGGCGGTGCTGGTGCACACCGGCTGGGACCGGCACTGGCGTACCGACGCCTACTTCGAGGACCACCCGTTCCTCACCCCGCTGGCGGCCGCGCTGCTGGCCGAGCGCGGCGCCGCGCTCGTCGGGATCGACAGCCACAACATCGACGACACGCGCACCAAGACGCGGCCGGTGCACACGCGCCTGCTCGGCGCCGGGGTGCTGATCTGCGAGCACCTGACCAACCTCGGCGCGCTGCCCGCGAGCGGCTTCCGCTTCACCGCCGCGCCGCCGAAGGTCGTCGGCATGGGGACGTTCCCGGTCCGCGCGTTCGCGGAGATCGCATGAACGACGTGCAGCGCTGCCCGTGGCCCGGGACCCTGCCGATCTACGTCGCGTATCACGACGAGGAGTGGGGCGTGCCGGAGCGCGACAGCCGGGCGCTGTACGAGAAATTGGTGCTGGACGGGTTCCAGGCCGGGTTGTCGTGGATCACCATCCTGAAGAAGCGGGACGCTTTCCGCCGCGCCTTCCACGGGTTCGATCCGGAAGTTGTGGCGCGGTACGGCGAGGGCGACGTGGCGCGGCTGCTCGGCGACGCAGGGATCGTGCGCTCAAGGGCGAAGATCGACGCGGCGATCAACGGCGCGCGCATCTGGCTCGACATGCGCGACCGGGGCGAGGATTTCTCCAACTACCTGTGGGCTTTTGTGGACGGCGCGCCGATCCAGAACCGGCCGGAGACCATCGGCGACGTGCCGGCGCAGACGCCGCTCTCGGTCGAGGTGTCGAAGTCGCTGAAAGGCCGCGGCTTCAACTTCGTGGGGCCGGTGATTGTCTACGCGTTCATGCAGGCGGTGGGCATGGTCAACGACCACCTGACGTGCTGCTTCCGGCACGAGCAGGTGCGCGAGCACGGGGGACACGGATGAAGCTGCAAGGCGGATGCTACTGCGGCGCGCTGCGGTACGAGGCGGAGGGCGAGCCGCGGCTGCGCTGCGGGCCGAGTGCTACTGCCGGCCGTGCCAGCACATGAGCGGCGGCGCGCCCAACCTGTTCATGCTGATGCCGAGCGAGGGCTTCAGCTGGACGCACGGCGAGCCGAAGCGGTTCAGCCGGCCGGACCTGGAGAACGCGGTGACGCGCGAGTTCTGCGGCGACTGCGGCACGCAGATCGCCACGCGACGGCCGGGGCTCGATGCGGTGGTCCTCAAAATCGGCACGCTCGACGATCCGACGGCCTTCGGCGGTGCGGCCCTCGCGATCTTCACCACGGAGAAGCAGCCGTTCCACGAGATCGCCGAGGGCGTCCGCGCCTTCGAAGGCATGCCCGGCCGCTGAGCGGGTCAGAGGCGGCCGGCGGCGCGGAGTTCGGCCACCGCCACCCGTTCGATGCCCCAGCGCACCGGCGACGGCAGCTCGGCGTCTTCTCCGCCGCGGGCGAGAGTTAGGGCCACGTCCGTCATCTCCCGTGCGACCGCCAGCTCTTTGAAGCGTGCAGCGTTGTCCGCAACAGCCATCGCGGCCGTGACGGCGGTGACACGCGGACGTCCGCCGTCGGTGGTGATCTCCCGCAGCCTCACCTCGTGCGGCGCGAGCGGGCGGTCGATCCGCGCGACGAGGCGCTCGACGCACCCCTTCGCCACGGCCCAGTTGCGACGCCGGGCTGCGCGCTCGGCGCATTCGTTCAGCGCCTGGTCCGCCCAGGCCGGGTTGTCGGTGCGTGCGAGGTGGGCGTCGAGGTTCGCCAGCCCGCGCCCCTGGTCGACGTCGAAATTGACTAGGTCGAAGGGAACGTTCCCGTACATCTTAGCAGCCGTATCGTAGTCGCCCACCCACAGCGCCATCTGCTCGAGCCCGCGGCGGTAGCAGACGGGCTGGTCGTTGCAGGCCATCATGTCGGGCTCGGCGAGCGGCCGGTAGTGGTCGAGCAGCGCCCTGCCCCTCTCCGGGGCGCCCGCCCGCACCCAGGCCTCGGTGGCCCACTGGGCCGCGGCGAGGGACCGCGCGTCGCGGCCTGATCTCGCGACAGCCTCGAACTTCGCCGCCCACTCGCGGACCTCGCGGTCGCCCGCCTCGGCCTGGACGAGCGCCAGCGGGGCGTCCTCGCGCTCGACGCCGAACGAGGCCAGGTACTCCGCGCGCTCTCCCGTCGCCAAGGCGGCGGCCAGCCGTGCGCGGCTGATCCGCAGCGCCAGGTCCGTGCGCCCCGCCTTGAGCACCGTCAGGGCGAGCCGGCGCAGGGTCGAGTCGAACGCGCTACCATGGTCGTTCTGCGGAAAGTCGCCGGGCTTCAGGGCTTCGGCGGCGGCGGTCGCCTCCTCCAGCCGACTGAGCGCCGCCAGAAGGCGGAGGCGCGCAGCGGCCGGCGGCTCGTCCAGCCTCGCCGCCTCGCGCCTCGCGGCGGCCTCGTCCCCGAGCGAGCCGTAGGCCTCCACCAGCCCCGGCAGGTACCAGTTCCCGCTGTCGGCTTCGCCGCGCGCCGTCTCCGCCCAGGCGTCGAGGGCGGCTTTCGCGAGGGGAAGACTCGGCCGCTTGTCCGGCGGGACGTCCGGGTCGCGGTACGCCCCCCATACCGCGTGGTAAGCCGAAGCCCGGAGTTGCGCTCCGCCCGCGGTGACGATCTGCCCGAGGAGGAAGCTGCGCGACTTCAGCCCCTGCCCCAACTCCCGTATCGGCGTCAGCGCTTCCTCGGGAGAGCGGCCTGCGCGGTCCGCTTCGAGTGCGGCGCGGATCGCCTCCTGTTTGCGAAGCAGCGGTATGGCTTCGTACTGGTCGAGCGCGTCGCGGGGGCCGTCCTTCAACTCCGCTTCCGCGGTGGTGACCTCGCCCTCGATCTCCACGAGCAGAGCCGGCGACGCGCCCGCAAATTCGGTCCGGTTACGATAGGGGAAGTGGTGCGGCGCCGCGGCCAGCACCTTGAGCAGGCAAACCGGACGGTCAGCGGCGGCCCGGCAGTCGCCGATCGCGTGCATGGTGGGCTTCACCCCGGCGGCCTCGGCCGGGCCGGCCGCGCCTGAACAGGAGATCGTGAGGAGCGCGAGCGCCGCCGCACCTGCGCAGGCCGCCCTCCGAGGCTCGCGTGTGCTCATGATCGGCCGCCGCCCCCGCTGGTCTTCCGCCCCAGACCACCAGCGGTCGCGCTTCCGCACAAGTCGCCACAACACGGACGCGAGACGAAGCAGCTGTGGAGAACCGGACCGGCCGCGCTTTCCGGAGCGGGCGGATCGCCCTACAGGCGGAGGGATGGCGCCGCGCAAGCCGCACTTCCTGCTCGAACGCGACTGCCTCGGACCCGTTTGCGGGGTGGACGAGGCGGGGCGCGGGCCGTGGGCGGGGCCGGTCTACGCGGGCGCGGTGATCCTGGACCCGAAGAAGACCATCCGGGGCCTCAACGACTCCAAGAAGCTGACGGCGAAGAGCCGCGAGGCCATGGAGCTCGAGATCAAGAAGAAGGCGGTCGCCTGGGGCGTGGGTTTCGCCACGGTCGAGGAGATCGCGCGGCTCAACATCCTGCACGCCACGGGCCTCGCGATGTGCCGCGCCGTCGAGGCGATGAGCGTGAAGCCGGCGGTGGCGCTGGTGGACGGCAACTACCGCTTCCCCCTGCCCTGCGACGTGAAGACGGTGGTCGGTGGCGACGCCACCTCCAAGTCGATCGCGGCCGCGTCGGTGCTGGCCAAGGTGGCGCGGGACCGGGTGATGATCGCTATGGACGAGGTGTGGCCGGGCTACGGCTTCGCCTCGCACAAGGGCTACCGCGCGCGCGTGCATGCGGACGGCTTGCTGCAGTTGGGCCCCTGCCCCGAGCACCGGCTGGCGTGGGGGCCGGTGAAGCTGGCCCTGCTCGGCCGCGACCCGATGCTGGCCTACGAGGACGCGATCCAGGACGAGCTGCCGCTGGTGGCGGCGGAGTAGCTAGCGCCGCGCTGCCCGTTCGGCCGCGATCTCCTCGGGCGTGAGCTGACGGATGGAGCGGCCGGGGCAGCGGTCCGGGCCGATGCCGCTGCGGGGCACGATCAGCTCGAGGTCCTGTCCGCGGCAGATGAAGCTGCCGCCGCTGCGGGACACGACGGCGATGCGGCTGGCCCAGTCCACGTCGGGGCAGGCGCCGAACATCTCGACGCGATAGACGCGGTTGACGCCCACGGTGAGGTCCACGTGCCTGTCGTCCACCTGGCGATAGTTGGTGACGGAGCCGGTGTGGAAGCACTCGCGCGCCTGCTGGGCGGCGGCGGTCTGCATCGGCGGGGCGCCGACCGGCTGCGGAGCACAGGCTCCGGCGACGACGGCCAGGGCGGCTGCGGCCATGACGGATTTCATCGGACGACCTCCTGCGGCCCCTCGGGCGCCTACAGTTCCTGAACCCGCCGGCCGCGGGAAGGTGGCGCCGCTTTACATTTGACGTCGTGGCGGGCGCGAGACGCGCGCCTATGTGTTCGCGGGCGATCGGAGACGACGATGAAGTACCTGCACACCATGGTCCGTGTGCGCGACCTCGACGCCGCGCTGGACTTCTACTGCGACGGGCTGGGCCTGCAGGAGGTCCGGCGCATGGAAAACGAGAAAGGCCGGTTCACGCTGGTGTTCCTGGCCGCGCCTGAGGACGTGGAGCGCGCCCGCGCCGAAAAGGCGCCGATGGTGGAGCTGACGTTCAACTGGGATCCGGAGGACTACGGGTCGGGGCGCAACTTCGGCCACCTCGCGTACCTGGTGGACGACATCTACGCCGTGTGCGCGCGGCTGCAGGGCAAGGGCGTGACGATCAACCGGCCGCCGCGGGACGGGCACATGGCCTTCGTGCGCTCGCCGGACGGGATTTCCATCGAGCTGCTGCAGAAGGGCGAGAGCCTGCCGCCGGCGGAGCCCTGGGCGTCGATGCCGAACACCGGCGCGTGGTGAGGCTCCACCTGTCCAAACTGTAACTCGACAAGGCCCGGGCCGGGGGCTGCAAATCCGTGGGTCACGGGGGACCAACACCGATGCCGAAGCTCGCCGCCGCCCTGCTCGCCGCCACCGTGCTGGCCGCCGCTCCCGCCGCCGCGCAGGAGGCGGCCGCCTCTGCGGCTCAGGCCGCCAGGATCGCGCCCGAGGGACTGGAGTACATGGTCGGCTCTTGGGCGGGCGAAGGGAAGGATCCGGCGAGCGGCGAGACGTTCTCGTTCGTCTACCGCGTGGAGCCGGAGGTCGGCGGCGCCTGGATCACCGGCTACGGCGAGTCCAAGGAGGCGGGCTTCAAGTCGCGGGACATCTGGGGCCGCGAGCCGAAGACCGGCGAGATCATCCGCGTCATCTTCAACGATGGCGGCGGCTACGCCACGGTCCGCTCCCCCGGCTGGAACGGCGACACGCTCGTGCTGGAGGGCGAGTCCTACGGCCGGACCGGAAGCCTGCGCCTGCGGGAGACCATCACGCGGATCAGCCCGTCGGAGTTCGAGGCGGTCTGGGAGGCGTTCCAGAACGGCAAGTGGACCCCGTACTCGATCGAGCGCGTGACCCGACAGAAGGTCACCTGAGGCCGTCCGGCCGGTGGTGAGGCAATACGCCGCTCGACAGCGGAGCAGAAGCGCGGCACCCCTAGTTGCAAGGGGAAGGCGTATGACTCAGTCGGGTGCTTCGGGCGGGATTCCAGGATGGCTGGTGGCGGTGGGCGGCGTCGCCCTCGGGCTGGCGATCGTCCTAGGGTACGTGCTGGCGAACCTACCGCCTGACGCGGCCGAGAAGGCGCGCGCCAGCTACGAGCGCGGCTACGAGGCCGGGAGCAGGGACAACCGAGTCCGCGGGGCCGAGGTCCGGCGGACGCCCCTGACGGCGAACGTTTCCGGCTGATCGGCCGGGCTCGCCCGGTGGACGGGTGTGGACTTCTTAGGACTTAGACCCTACATGCCGTCCATCGCCGCACTGGCGATCCACGGCGGCCGACCCGCGTGAGGGCGCTCTTGTAGAGCTGCCTAAGGTCCGGCCGCCCGACTTCTCAAGCATTTCCGACGCCTGGACACGCGGGGCGTCACTTCACCCCGCGAACGTCCGCATTGCGCCTGCATGGCCGTGCGGCGTCCGCTGCTACGCGAAAGATAACCTGTGAGACCCTTTTCCGAACTCGGCCTGGCCACGCCGCTGCTCAAGACGCTAACGCGCGAAGGCTATGAGACCCCCACCCCGATCCAGGCGCAGGCGATCCCGCCCGTGCTGGCCGGGAAAGACCTGCTGGGCATCGCCCAGACCGGCACCGGGAAGACGGCCGCGTTCGCGCTGCCGATCATGACCCGGCTGCTCGAGAACAAGCGCCAGCCGAGCCGCCGCGCCTGCCGCGTGCTGGTGCTGTCGCCGACGCGCGAGCTGACGCAGCAGATCGCCGCGAGCTTCACCACCTACGGCGCGGGCACCGGCCTGACCGTGGCCGTGATGGTCGGCGGCGTGAAGTACGGCGGCCAGATCCGCTCGATCGCGGCCGGCATCGACGTGCTGGTGGCCACGCCCGGCCGCCTGCTCGACCACCTCGGCCAGGGCACCGTGAAGCTCGACGAGACGGAAGTGTTCGTCCTCGACGAGGCCGACCAGATGCTGGACCTCGGCTTCGTGGAGCCGATCCGCAAGGTCGTGCGCCGCCTGCCGCCGAAGCGCCAGAACCTGTTCTTCTCGGCCACCATGCCGAAGACGATCGGCGAACTGGCCAACGAAATCCTGCACAACCCGCAGGAAGTTCGGGTGACGCCGCAGGCCACGACGGTGGAGAAGATCAACCAGCGCGTCCTGCACGTCGAACAGGCCGCCAAGCGCGACCTGCTGATCGACATGCTGTCGGAAGCGCACGTGAAGCGCGCGCTCGTCTTCACCCGCACCAAGCACGGCGCGGACAAGCTGACCCAGGCGCTGGAGAAGGCGGGCCTCACGGCCGCGGCCATCCACGGCAACAAGAGCCAGGGCCAGCGCGAGAAGGCCCTCGCCGCCTTCAAGGCCGGCAAGGTGCAGTCGCTGATCGCCACGGACATCGCCGCGCGCGGCATCGACGTGGACGCGGTGACGCACGTGTTCCAGTTCGAGCTGCCGAACGTTCCGGAGGCCTACGTGCACCGGATCGGGCGGACGGCGCGGGCCGGAGCCGAGGGCGCGGCGGTCGCCTTCTGCGACAAGACCGAGCGGGGCCTGCTGCGCGACATCGAGAAGGTGACGCGCCAGTCGATCCCGGCCGAGGACCACCGGCAGGACAAGAGCCGGCCGCTGACCGAGTCCACGCCCGAGCACGTGCGGGAGGCCAAGAAGGCCAGCCGCCGTCGCGGCCGCGGCACGCCGGTCGAGCACGCGCACCGTCCGGACGCTCCCGCTGCGAAGCGCGAGCACCGCAAGGGCCAGCAGCGCACGGAGTGGTCGCCGGTCGACGCCGACCGCGCCCGCGCGCCGAAAAGCGAACGGGCCAAGGCGGGCGAGCGCAGCCAGGGCGGCAACTACATCGAGCGCGCTCTCTCGGCGCAGGGCGGCGGGGGCGGCTACGGCGCGCGCCCGGCGGCCAAGCCGGCGGCCGGCGGGGGCTACGGCTCGCGCGGCCCGAAGCGCCAGGGGGCGTAAGGCTTCCTGCAAGATGTCCAGAAGGGCGCGGCCGACGAGGCCGCGCCCATTTCTTTACCCCCCGCTAACCACGTTTGGTGACCGGCCGCTAAGCACGTTCGGCCCAGATTCTGCTCCGCCTTTTTGAGTGGAGCGCAGAATGAAGCTCGGCCCCGAGACGATCATCCAGGGCGACAGCCTGGAGGTCCTGCGCACGCTCCCGGACAAGTCGGTGGACCTCGTCTTCGCCGACCCGCCGTACAACCTGCAGCTGGGCGGCGACCTGCACCGGCCGGACAACTCCAAGGTCGACGCCGTCGACGACGAGTGGGACCGCTTCGCCTCGTTCGAGGAATACGACCGCTTCACCCGCGCCTGGCTGGCCGAGTGCCGCCGCGTCCTGAAGGACGACGGCACGCTGTGGGTCATCGGCAGCTACCACAACATCTTCCGCGTGGGCTCGGCGCTGCAGGACCTGGGCTACTGGGTGCTGAACGACGTGATCTGGCGCAAGTCGAACCCGATGCCGAACTTCAAGGGCACGCGCTTCGCCAACGCCCACGAGACGCTGATCTGGGCCGCCAAGAGCCGCGGCCAGAAGCGCTACACCTTCAACTACGACGCCCTGAAGGTCTCCAACGACGACCTTCAGATGCGCTCGGACTGGACCATCCCGCTGTGCACCGGCGAGGAGCGGCTGAAGGACGAGAGCGGCGCCAAGGCGCACCCGACGCAGAAGCCCGAGGCGCTGCTCCACCGGGTGATCCTGGCCGCGAGCAGGCCCGGCGACGTGGTGCTGGATCCGTTCTTCGGCAGCGGCACGACCGGTGCGGTGGCGAAGCGGCTGCACCGCAAGTTCGTCGGCATCGAACGGGACGCCGGTTACATCAAGGTGGCCAAGGCGCGGATCGCCGGGGTGCGGCCGGCGGTGGGCGACGCCTGCGAGATCATGGGGTCGAAGAAGGCAGAACCGCGCATCCCGTTCGGGCAGATCGTCGAGGCCGGGCTGCTGCAGCCGGGCGACACGCTGTGGTGCCCCAAGGGCAAGCGCACCGCCAAAGTACGGGCGGACGGCAGCCTGGTGTCGGGCGACCTCTCCGGCTCGATCCACAAGGTGGGCGCGATGCTGGACGAGGCGCCGTCCTGCAACGGCTGGACCTACTGGCGCTTCAAGACCGACCGCGGGCTGGCGCCGATCGACGTGCTGCGGGCGAAGGTGCGGGCGCAGGCGGTCTGATCAGCGCGGGCTGATCACGAACCGGTTACCGTCGGGATCCCTGAAGATCGCGTAGGTCCCCCACGGCTGCTTCGTGGGCGGCGTGTCGAATTCCACGCCGCGTTCGGACAGCTGGCGATGCGTGGCCTCCACGTCGTCGCAGGCGAAGGAGCCGTTGAAGAAGGCGCCCACGCGGTCCTCGTGTCCCTCGGGCGTGAACAGGACCACGCGCGTGTCGCTGTCGCGCACCGACAGCTCGATCCACCGCTGGTCGCCCTCGCCCATCGGCTGGTCGGTGAGGACGCGGAAGCCCATCTGCTCGGTCCAGAACTTCAACGCGCGCGGCTGGTCGCGCGTGGGGATGCTGACGAACTTCACGTGCGTGATCATTGGCGGCGCCTCCTGCCGGCGCTTGTCCGGGGACGAGCCGGGTACGGCAACCGGTCCGGTAAAGACTATAGTGCCGGGCATGACACAGCCGCTGCCGCTCCCGGCCTACGTGATCGACGTGCTGATGCGCGACCTGGTCGGCCACGACCGCGCCCCCTCGGCGTTCGTCGTGTGGCTCTGGTTGTGGCGGCGCAGCCGGGCAGAGGGCCGGCCCGCGGTGAACGCCAGTCTGCAGACCATCGCCTCCGAAACCGGGCTGTCGAAGTCGGCGGTGCAGGACGCAGTCCGGCGCCTCCGGGCCCGCTCGCTGCTGCGCTCGGAGCGCAGCGGGCCGACAGCGCCGCCACGCTACGAGGTGCTGGAGCCCTGGCGCGCCTGACGGCGCGGGTTCACGCGGCGGGGCGCTGCTGCGCCTTCGGGAGCGGGCGCATGACCTTCTGCAGGCCCATGCGCGCGACCTTGCGGCCGATCTCCTCGCCGGCCTCGTTGGAGAAGCGGTAGTGGACGCCGCCGAGCGTGCGCGACAGGTTCACCTCTCGCACCCAGTCGTCCCAGGTGGGGAGCACCTGCACCGCGGCCGAGGGAATCGAGCGTGAGCTGACCCGCACGCCCGCCGCCGGACGGGCGCCCACCTCGGCCTTCATCACCTCCGCGATGGCCCCGGCGCCGCTGCAGTGGGCGCAGGGGTATTCGGGGTGGTTGGGCGTGTCGATCAGCGGGCGCCAGTCGGGCTCCGGCCGCGTCGCGGGGTTGCCGTCCTCTGCGCCGTTTCGGATCGCCGCGATGGGTCGCCAGTAGTTGTAGTGCAGCTTGGCGTCGGCGGTGGCCATGCTCGTGTCGTCGCCCACCATCTGCATCATCGCGAACATCCGCGCGTTGCTGACCAGCTTCCGTCCCGGCGCGTCCGCGGCCAGGCGCAGGCTGGGCATCATGTCCGGGGTGATGCGGTAGCGGGCCATCAGCGTCTGGTGCGGCGTGCGGGCGCTATTCTCGGCCCGGCCGAGTGTGCGGACCTCCTCGTAGTCCTTGGCCCAGCGCTCGCTGGTCAGCGCCGGCGGCGGCGCGGGCCGGACCGCGTCGGCGCGGGACAGGATCCACGGCTTGAAGGCGAGGGCGTACGGCTGGATCACCGGCAGCGCCGTCGCGGTCCAGTCGCCGGCGCGGGTCCGCGGGCGGTAGTGCGTCTGCGCGACCGCGGGGTCGATGCCGCCGGCCGTGAGGGCCGCCGCCGCAGCGGCCTCGCCGACCTTGCGGCCGGCTTCGCGGCGGGCGGCGTCGGTGACCGTCTCCATCGCGACGGCGTGGTTGTCGTCGAGGCTCGACTTCTGGCCCGGGTAGAAGTGCAGCAGCACCTTGTAGGCCGCGGTCACCGCCGCCGCCTCCTGCGAAGCGGTGGCTTCGGCCGCGGGCAGACCGAGATAGCTCTCGTAGCGGCGGTCGATCGCGTTCAGGGCCTCGAACATGGCCAGCGCGACGCGGGTCTGGGCCCGCGCCAGCTCCGGCGTGCGCTCGCCGGTGCCCGGAGGGGCCGCGGGGCCGGGAGCAGCGGCCGCGGTCGAGATGCGGCCGCTGAAGTCCATCCAC
The DNA here is from genome assembly GCA_036386655.1 of Caulobacteraceae bacterium. GTDB lineage: Bacteria > Pseudomonadota > Alphaproteobacteria > Caulobacterales > Caulobacteraceae > JAHWJX01. The sequence continues at coordinate 15,321 of DASVVG010000198.1, forward strand.
TCGCAGACCACGTCCGCGGACGCAGGCTGGGCGAAGCTGGCGGCGGCGAGCGCCGCCAGGGCGGTGAGCGTACGGTGCATGAAGTCCCCCCGGACCTGTGTTGTCGCCCCGAGGCTAGCAGGAATCGCCGGGCGCGTCAGGACGAGGCGGCGCCCCATCGCTCGAGCTGCGCCCGCATGCGGCGGACGTGGCTGCCCGGCCAGTAGACGCGGCGACAGTTCGGACAGACGTGGTGCGGCCCCGGCATCAGTCGCGACTCCTCGGGCATGCGGAGCATGTCCTGCGGCGTGGCGGTCTCCAGCGGCGTGTTGTCCACGAGGCAGCGGGTGAAGGGGGCGGCGGTCCAGTCCACGCCTCGCGAGGCGAGCGCCTTGGCGTCCTCGTCGGCGCCTCCGGTGGGCAGCACCCATACGGGCGCAGCGGTCTTCAGCTGCGGGACGCTGCGGTCGCGGGTGAGGAATATGCGGCCCTCCGCCGCCGCGCGGTCGACGAGCGCACGGTCGCGTGAGGCGCCCTCCGCCACGTCGGTGTCGTAGCCGGCGGCGCGCAACCAGCGGCCGAGGCCCGCCAGCATCTCGTCGCAGAGGAACTTCAGAGGAGCGGGCCCGCCCCTGCCCGCGCCGCTTTCAGGAATACCGAGGGCAATGCGCCGAGGTCGCGGCTCCAGACGGCTTCCGGAGGAGCGTCGCCCTCGGCCCGGAGCACGGTCAGCGTCAGGGCGAAGTGGGTGAAGACGTGCTCGACGCGCGCGGCCTCGCGCCAGTCCGCCGGCACGGGCGCCGCGGCCACGGCGTCGTCGAACGAGAGCGGGCTCGCGCCCCAATCGGTGGTGGGGAGGCCCAGCATGCCGCCGAGCAGGCCCTTCGCGGGCCGGCGGACCAGCGCCACCTCCGCACCGCGCGTCAGGACGTACGCCGCGCCGTAGCGACGGGGGCGGTCCGCCTTCGCCGCCTTCACCGGGTAGCGCTCCTGCTCGCCCGCCGCGCGCGCGGCGCAGAACTCGGCCACGGGGCAGCGGTCGCAGAGCGGCTGCTTCGGGCGGCAGATCACCGCGCCGAGATCCATCATGGCCTGCGCCCAGTCGCCGGGGCGGCGCGTCTCGGTGAGCTCGCCGGCGCGGCGCTTCAGCTCGGGCTTGGCCCCGGGCAGCGGCGTCGCGACGGCGAACACGCGCGAGACCACGCGCTCCACGTTGCCGTCGAGCACCGTCGCCGGCTCGTCGTACGAGATCGCGGCGATCGCCGCGGCCGTGTAGTCGCCGACGCCGGGAAGCGCGCGCAAGCCCGCGTAATCGCCGGGGAAAGCCCCGCCGTGCTCGCGCGCCACCACGCGGGCGCAGGCCAGCAGGTTGCGGGCGCGGGCGTAGTAGCCGAGGCCGGCCCAGCCGGCCATGACCTCGGCGTCGTCCGCGGCCGCGAGGTCTCCCACCGTCGGCCAGCGCTGCGTGAACGTCAGGAAGTAGGGCGTCGCGTGCGGCACCGTCGTCTGCTGCAGCATCACCTCGGAGAGCCACACCCGGTAAGGGTCGGGGCGCTCGCCCGCGGCGCGGGCGGCGGGGCCGGTGCGCCAGGGCAGCGACCGCGCCTGCGCGTCGTACCAGGCCAGCAGGCGCTCGCGGAAAACGGGCGGGTTCAGTCCGCCGTCTCGATCGTGTAGCGCACGACGGCGCGGCCGTTGGCCGGAACGGGGAACGTCCACACGGGCCGCCCCTCGACCACCGCGTGCTCGCCGCTCTGCTCGACGACGCGGAAGGCGCGGCCGTAGGTCTGGTGCGCGATCTCGACGGCCGCCGGCGTGGTCTCCGCGTTGGCGACGGTCACCTCGAGCACGTAGCGCCGGCCGTCGCCCGTCTGCTCCTGCGACACCAGACGGGCGTCGGCGGTGACGTCGAAGGCGCGGCCCAGGGGCAACTCCACCGGGGCTCCTTCGGGCATGTCGCGCACCTGGGGTCGCCCGGCGAGCGCGAGGGAGCCGTCGCTGGTGCGCTCCATCACCACGACCCGCCCGGACGGCAGCGGCCGACCGAGACCCGCGGCGGTGGTGTTCTGAAGGCGCAGGAGGATGCGCGCGCTCTGGCGAGGCGTGTGCAGCTGGCCGCCGCTCGCCACGACGTCTACGCGGTAGCGGCGGTCGAACGTCGCGCCCTTCTGATCGAGGAACAGCACCTGCTTGGCCTGCCGCGCCGCCACGGTGGTGGGCTCCGGCAGGGTGTAGAGCTTGTAGTCGCCGAGCTCCGACAGCTCCGCGATCGGCGCGGGCGGGGCGGGTTCGGCCACCATGGCGGGAGGCGGCGGAGGCGGCGCGAACATCGCCTCGGCACGGCTGAGCCTGCCGCCGGTCACCACGATCGCCTCCGCGATCTCGCCCTCGGTGGTCGTGTCCATCGGCCAGCAGCGGCGTTCGGCGCTGAACACGCGCGGCTGCGGGGGCGGCTCGTTGCGGCGGTTGACCTCGCCCGCTACGACCGCCGTGGGCGCGCGCTCGAAGGTGGTGCGGCCGGTGTTGGCGAGCGTGATCCAGCCGGTCAGATCGAGCGTGCGGCCGTCCTCGCGGACCCGCGCGACGTAGTCGGCCGACCACTGCAGGCCATAGGCCAGATAGCTGAGGCGCAGGGTCTGCGGGCCCGCGCGCTGCGCATCGACCACCACCGACAGTGTCGGCTCCTCGGCCAGGTTGGCGGGGATGCGGTCGAACACCAGCCGCTCGGGGAGGCCGGAGCAGCCCAGCGCCTCCAGGCGACCCTCGATCTCCAGCACCACGCCGGACGCGGCCGAGCGGAGCACACCGCGGTCGACGGTCTCGGCGCCGGTTTCAGGGTTGGTGCGGATCCGCCGGACGGGTTCGCCCACCGTGCGCGCGATCAGGGAGCCGGGGCTCAGCAGGTCGAAGTCGAAGTTCTGCTCGACGCCGTCGACGCCGTCGACCTTGGCGCTCTGCGGCAGCACGCCCTCCGCGACGCCGCGGAAGCGGACCGTGCTGCGGCCCGCGGGCAGCGTCACCCGGCGGGTCTCGGTGATCATCGCCAGCCCCTGCGGGAAGCCGTAGTCGATCTGCCGGTAGAGCTGCGCGGTGTCGACCGGCCGGTCGCGGTAGACCGTCACCGTCACCCCTTCGGGCGCGGCGCTGGTCACCACCGGCTGGGCGGCCGCGGCGCCGCCCAGCGCGAGGGCGAATGCCACGGCGAGCAGGGCTCGCATCGGCTAGCGCGTCTCCACCGTGAAGGTCAGCGCCGTCGTGCCGTTGGCCGGCACGCGCACGTCCCACGCCCGCGTGTCGTTGTCCTCGGCCCGGCTGGCCAGGCTCTCCTCGACGATGCGGGTCTCGGTGGCGCCGGTGTGCTGGCGGAAGGCCACCGTCACCGGCTCGCGACGGGCGTTGCGGAACTCGTAGCGCATGACGGTCCGCAGGCCTTGCGAGCGGGGGCCGGAGTCGAGGCGGGTCTGGCTGACCACGGTCGGCTGCACCGTCACGTCGAAGGCCTCGCCCGTCTTGATCGACAGCTCGCTGCCGGCCGGCGTGTGGCCGATTGCGTTCTCGCCGGTGAAGCGGGGCTCGCCGCGCACGTCGCGCATGTAGACGCGCAGCGTGCCCGCCGGCAGCTGCGACCCCAGCCCAGCCTCGCGGGCGTTGGAGAAGGCGAGGGTCACCGAGGCGCTCTGCGCGCGGGTGCTCTGCAGCCCCTGGGCGTCGAATTCGTAGACGCGGCGGCCGGCGACGCCCTGGGCGCTCAGGAAGCCGACCTGCTTGGTCTGGTTCTGCTCGATCGTGGTCGGCTGAGGCAGCGGGTAGAGGTAGTAGTCGCCGACCGTGAGCCCCTGCCCCGGCTCGATCCCCGGCCGGCCCCGGGGAGGCGGAGGCGGCGGCGGGTAGTAGCCGCCGCGGCCGTACGGATCGCCCCCGCCGTTCAGCGTCACGTCGCCGGCGACGAGCTGGGTGTCCGCGTTCACGAAGCTGGTGCCGGTCTGGTTGTTGAGCGTGATCCAGCCCTGCAGGTCGATCGTGCCGGCCTTCTCGTCGAAGAGCGCCACGTAGTCCGCCTTCCACGACATGCCGGTGGTCAGGTAGCTGAGCACGGCTTCGCGGGAACCCGCCCGGCTGGCGTTCAGGGTCACCGACAGCGTCGGGCGGGCGCGCATGTTCGGCGGCACGCGGTCGAAGATGACGCGCGTGGGCACCCCGTCGTCGCGCAGCACCTCGATGCGGTCGCCGATGCGCAGGACCACGCCCGCGTTCGCCGCGAGCACGGTGGCCGTCTCGCGCGTCTCGGCGCCGGAGCCGGGGTTGGTGCGGACGATGGTGACCTGCTGGCCCACCGCCTCTTCCATCAGCTTGTCCGGAGTGAGCAGGTCGTAGTCGAAGTTCTGCTCGACCACGGCGGCGCCGGGCGCCTGGATCGACACGGTCTCGGGACGGATCTGCGCGGAGACGTCGCGGAACTCCTGGCGCGAGCGGCCGGCCGGCAGGTCCAGCGTGCGGCGCTCCTCGATGAGCGCGAGGTTCTCGTTGTAGATCGTGATCGACACCCGCGGCGGTGACGCGGTCTGCGCGCCGGCCGATCCAGTGGCGAGTCCTGGGGCGAGCGCCAGCAGCGAAACGGCGGCGATGGTGGTGCGGCGCATGGGGCCTCCTCGTCGGGGGCCGAACCGTGTCACGGGGTTTTGCGGGCTGTCCAGAAGCGCTCAGGTCGCACTCCCGCACCTGCGGCCTTTCGGCTACACCTGCGGCGATGGCCCGCCGCCTCCCCTCCTCCGACGAAGCGCTGCGCATCCTGAGCGCCAAGCGGACGCGTCCGGCGCGGAGGGGACCGCCGCCGATGGGACGCGCGCTGCGGCCGTTCCTGAAGAAGCTGGACGAGCGGTTCGGCTCCGGTCCCGGGGCGCTGCAGGCGCGCTGGCGCGAGATCGCGGGCGACCGGCTGGCCGCTGTTTCGGAGCCGGTGAAGTTGACGCGGCCGCGGGGCGGCGGCGCGGGCATCCTGGAGCTGCGCGTGCAGGGGCCGTCGGCCACGTTGGTGCAGCACCAGGCGCCGGAGATCCTCGGGCGGGTGAACCTGTTCCTGGGCGCCGGAGCGGTGGACCGGCTGCGCATCGTGCAGGGGCCGGTGCGGCCTGCGGCCACGGGCCCCACCCCGGCGCAGGCGGCCAAGTCGCGCCGTCGCCAGACGCCGTTGGACGCGGGCGTCGAAGCCGAACTGGCGCAGGGCGTGGCGGAGGCCCCGGAGGGCCTGCGGGAGGCGCTGCTGAAGCTCGGCCGGGCGGTGGAGCGGTCGCGGCGCTGAGGTCCGGCCGGTTGACAAACGCCCTGCTTTGACCCCGATCCCGCGCCACAGAACGCAAGGGTTTAGCCGCCCTCACGGAATCACCCTCTACTGCAACGTCAGACTGGATCAGCCATGCGCGCCGCCTTCACCCGCCGTCTTGCCCTGACCCTCGCCGCCGGCGCCGCGCTGGCGCTCGCCGCCTGCCAGAACAGCAAGGCCGGGGGCGCGGCGACCGAACGCTCGCTCGGCCAAGCCGACGCCCCGGTCACCGTCGTCGAGTACGCGTCGACCACCTGCGTGCACTGCGCCACCTGGGACCGCGAGGTGTGGCCGGAGTTCAAGAAGAAGTACGTGGACACCGGCCAGGTTCGGTACGTGCTGCGCGAGATGCTGACGCCGCCGTACGAGGTGGCGAGCGCCGGCTTCCTGATCGCGTCGTGCGCGGCCGGGGACAACGACGCCAAGTACTTCGACGTGATCCACGCCCTCTTCCGCAGCCAGGAAGAGATGCAGCGGACCGGCGACGCGCGGGCCGCGCTGCTGAACGTCGCCAAGTCCGCCGGGATGACCGAGCAGCAATTCCAGCAGTGCGTGTCGGACGAGGACCAGATCGTCGCCCTACAGGAGCGCGTCGAGCGCTTCGCCAAGGAGGACCAGGTCACCGGCACCCCCACCTTCGTTGTGAACGGGAAGAAGACCGAGGGCGTCGCGATGGCGCAGCTCGACGCCGCCATCCAGCCGCTGCTGAAGAAGCGCAGCGGGGGCTGACGGCCAGGTGCAGTTCCAGCGGCTCCGCCTCACCGGCTTCAAGTCCTTCGTCGAGCCGACGGAGCTGCGGATCGAGCCCGGCCTGACCGGGGTCGTCGGCCCGAACGGCTGCGGCAAGTCCAACCTGCTCGAGGCGCTCCGCTGGGTCATGGGCGCCAACTCCGCCAAGGCGATGCGCGCCGGCGGTATGGACGACGTGATCTTCGCCGGCAGCGGAGGGCGGCCCTCGCGCAACCACGCCGAGGTGTCGCTCACCATCGACAACAGCGACCGCACCGCGCCGGCGCCGTTCAACGATCATCCCGTGCTGGACGTCACGCGCCGGATCGACCGGGGCGCCGGCTCCACCTACCGCCTGAACGGGCGCGAGGTCCGGGCCAAGGATGTGCAGTTGCTGTTCGCCGACGCGTCCACGGGCGCCAACTCGCCGGCGCTGGTGCGGCAGGGGCAGATCAGCGAGCTGATCGCGGCCAAGCCGCAGAACCGGCGGCGCATCCTCGAAGAGGCCGCGGGCGTGGCCGGCCTGCACGCCCGCCGGCACGAGGCGGAGCTGCGGCTGCGGGCGGCCGAGCAGAACCTCGAGCGGCTCGACGACGTAATCCGCGAACTGGATACGGCGCTGAACCGGCTGCGTCGCGAAGGGCGCCAAGCGGACAAGTACAAGAAGCTCTCGGCCGAGATCCGGGGCCTGCAGGGCGCGGTTCTGCACGCGCGCTGGACCGAGGCCTCGCAGGCGGCCGAACGGGCCGAGCAGGAGGCGCGGCAGGCGGCCGCCGCCGTTGAGGCGTCGACGGCGGAAGCGGCGGCGGCTTCAACCGCGGCCATGGCGGCGGAAGAGGCGCTGCCGCCGCTGCGCGAGGAGGCGGCGATCGCCACCGCGTTGCTGCAGCGGGTCACGATCGAGAACGACCGGCTGGAGCGCGACGAGGCGCAGGCGCTGGCGGAAGTCGAGCGCCTGTCGGCGGCGCTGCGCCACCTCGCCGCCGACGCGGCGCGGGAGACGCAGGTGGTTGAGGACGCGGGCCAGGTGCTGCGCCGGCTGGGCCATGAGCTCGCCGAAGTGGAGATGGCCGCCGAAGCGGCCCCCGAGCGGCTGCCGGAACTGCAGGCGGCGCTGACGGCGGCCGAAGCGGCGCGCGCGGAGGCGGATGCCCGGCTGGAGCAGCTCGCTGGTGAGGTGGCCGCCGAGCGAGCACGGCTGGAAGGCGCCCGCCGCAGCCGGGCCGAAGCCGAGGCGCGCATGGAGCGTGCAGCGCGCGCGCTGGCGGCGGCGCAGGCGGAGCTGGCCGCGCTGCCGGCGAGCGATCCTGACGCCGACGCCGCCCAAGTGCGGCACGATCAGACGCTGCTCGCCCTGCAGGCGGCGCGGGAGGCGTTCGAGGCCGCCGAGACGGCCCGCAGCCGGGCGATCACCGCCGAGGCCGAGGCGCGCGACGCCGCGCGCAAGCTGGACGACCAGCTCGGCCGGCTGAAGGCGGAGGCGCGCGGCCTCTCCCAGCTGGTGGCGCCGGCGCGGAAGGGCGGCTTCCCGCCCGTGCTCGACGCTGTCGCCGCCGATCGTGGCTACGAGGCTGCGCTCGCCGCAGCGCTGGGGGACGACCTCGAGGCGGCGCTGGACCGTGGGGCTCCCGCGTTCTGGGCTGGAGCCGACGCCCCCTCCCCCGCCTGGCCGGAGGGCGTGACGCCGCTGGCTTCCGTGGTGCGCGCGCCGACCGAGTTGGCGGCCCGGCTGGCGCACGTCGGGGTCGTGGAAGACGGCGACGGCGAGCGGCTGAGCGGCGACCTGCCGCCGGGCGCGCGCCTCGTCTCGAAGAAGGGCGACCTTTGGCGCTGGGACGGCTTCACCAGCCGCTCCGAAGCGCCGCGCCCGGCCGCCGTGCGGCTGGCGCAGAAGACGCGGCTCTCAGAGCTTGAAGCCGAGATCGAGGCGCTGCAACCGCGCGCCGAAGCCGCCGCCCAGGCGCAGAAGGACGCGGCCGAGCGCAACCGGCAGGCCGACGTCGACCTGAAGCTCGCTCGCACCGTCAGCTTCGACGCCGAGCGCGCCGTGGCGGCCGCCCGCGACGTGCTCGACCGCACCCAGCGCGAGGGCGCCCGCCGCGACGCGCGTCGGCAGGCGCTCGAGGAAACCGTGGCCCGCCTGCAGGCCGACCTGGGCGAGGCGAAGATCGCGCTCGAAGCGGTGCCAATCGTCGAAGTTGCGGCGACGGACACCGGCGAGCTGGACGCGGCGCGCGCCGCCGCCGGAGCGGCGCGCGAAGCCGCCTCCTCCGCCCGCGCCGGGCTCGACGCCGAGCGCCGCGAGGTGGAAGGCCGCCGCAGCCGGCTGGCGGACCTCAAGCAGCAGCGCGACGAGTGGACCCGCCGGTCCGCCACGGCCGAGGGCCGCATCGCGGACCTCGGCGGCCGCCGGGAGCGCACCGAGGCGTCGCTCGCCGAAGCACGAGAAGCCCCGACCCGCATCGCCGCCAAGCGCGTCACCCTGCTCGACGAACTCGGCACGGCCGAAGCCCGGCGCACGCGCGCCGTCGACGCGCTCGCCGCGGCCGAGAGCGCCCGCTCGAACACGGAACGGGCCGCGCGGCAGGCCGACCATCACGCGTCCTCCGCCCGCGAATCGCGAGCGGCCGCCGACGTCCGGCTGGAGGCCGCACGGGAGCGCGTGCAGGAAGCCGCCGCGCAGATCCGCGACACGGTCCGGCTCGAGCCCGCCAGCCTGGCGCTGCGCATCGCGGAATCGGCGATCGCGCTGCCGAGCGACCCCGGCGCCGTCGAAGCCCACCTCAAGGCGCTGGAGCGCGAGCGCGACCTGATCGGGGCGGTGAACCTGCGCGCGGACGAGGACGTGGCCGAGCAGACCGCGCGGGTGCAGCTGCTGCAGACCGAGCGCGCCGACCTCGCCGGCGCCATCGCCCGCCTGCGCGAGGGCGTGGAGGCGCTGAACGCCGAAGGGCGCGAGCGGCTGACCGCCGCCTTCACCACCATCGACCAGTGGTTCCAGACGCTGTTCGCCACCCTGTTCGAGGGCGGCAAGGCCGAGCTGAAGCTCGTCGAGTCGGACGATCCGCTGGAAGCCGGCCTGGAGATCAACGCCTGCCCGCCGGGCAAGCGCATGGCCTGCATGTCGCTGATGAGCGGCGGCGAGCAGGCGCTGACCGCCGCCGCCCTGATCTTCGCGGTGTTCCTGTCGAACCCGGCGCCGATCTGCGTGCTCGACGAAGTGGACGCGCCGCTCGACGACGCCAACGTCGACCGCTTCTGCCGCATGCTCGAGGAGATGTGCCGCCGCACCGGCACGCGCTTCCTCGTCATCACCCACAACGCCGTCACCATGAGCCGCATGAACCGCCTCTACGGGGTCACCATGGCGGAGCGCGGCGTGTCGCAGCTGGTGAGCGTCGACCTGCACCAGGCGGAGGCGATGGCGGCGGAGTAATTCCGCTGTTGCATCAATTGTTTAGGCGCTGACGCACGCGCCTTGACGCACTGCGGCGCCCCCTATAGGTTCCGCGCCGAATTCAGACCCGCTTCGGCTGCTGAACAGCCGAGGTTTCCGGCCCGAAATGTCCGACACCGAGCCGTCTCGCGAAGAGGCGATCCGCCGCCTCAATCAGCAGGCGACCGCGCTCGAAGCCCGCACCGCGCGGCCCGTGCAGGACTACGGCAGCCGGGCCGTCGGCGGCGCCTACCGGCTCCTCGGTGAGCTGATCGGGGGCCTCGTGGTGGGACTGGCGCTGGGCTTCGGCGTGGACTTCGTCCTCGGCACGGCGCCGGCGGGAATCATCGCCGGAGTCCTTCTGGGCTTCGGCGTTTCGGTGTTTCTGGCGCTGCGCACCGCGAAGCGCCTGAGCGAGCAAACGATGCGGGACCCCGCGCCGCCGGCGCCGGCGGTCCCCTTCGACGAAGACGAGGAGTAGGCGCGGCCGTGGCCGATCCGATGCACCAGTTCGAAGTCCAGAAGGTCGTGGACCTTCCGGACTTCACCCTGCCCGGCCTGGGCGTGATCGACATGGCGATCACCAACTCGACGGTCGCGATGTTCGCGGCGGCCGGGCTGATCATCGCCTTCTTCGCGTTCGTGACGGCGAAGCCGCAGGTGGTGCCGGGGCGGCTGCAGGTGGTGGGCGAATCCGCGTTCGGGTTCATCGACAACCTCACGGACTCGATCATCGGACACGAAGGACGGAAGTTCTTCCCGTTCGTGTTCACGCTGTTCCTGTTCATCCTGGCGATGAACCTGCTCGGCCTCTTCCTGGTGTTCACGGCCACGTCGCAGCTGGCGGTGACCGCCACCTTCGCGGCCATGACCATCCTGCTGGTGCTGATCATCGGCTTCGCGCGGAACGGGCTCGCCTTCTTCAAGCTGTTCGCGCCGTCCGGCGTGCCGCTCTACCTGATGCCGCTGATCGTCCCGATCGAGGTGATCTCCTTCCTGCTGCGGCCGGTGACGCTGGCGCTTCGCCTGTTCGGCAACATGCTGGGCGGCCACGTCGCGCTGAAGGTGTTCGCGGGCTTCGTCGTGTCGCTGGGCAGCCTCGCGGCGGGCGGCGGGCTGGGCTGGCTCGGCATCCCGGGCGCCGCGATCTCGCTCGGCGGCGTCGTGGCACTGACCGCGCTCGAGTTCCTCGTGGCCTTCCTTCAGGCCTTCGTCTTCGCCGTGCTGACCTGCGTCTATTTGAACGACGCGGTCCACGCCGGACACCACTGACCTTTTCCAAGAACCCACTCGCTCAAGGACGGAAAGACCCATGGAAGCAGAAGCAGCGAAATTCATCG
>DASVVG010000199.1:0-11904 GCA_036386655.1 Caulobacteraceae bacterium
GCCGCCGTGGCGCCCAGCGGATAAACCCGCCGCTCCTCCGGCTCGAAGCTGATGCCGGGCAGCCCCAGCGCATGCACGCGCGCGCGGTCCTGCGGCGTCAGCCCCCCCACCAGGTGCACACGCCGCTTGGCGCTCAGCGCCCGCTCCAGCCGCGTCTTGCTGAGGTCCGGCAGCGCCGCTTGAAGCCCACGCCGCGTCTCCGCCGCGTCCCAGACCTCGCGAGGGTCGACGTAGACGCCGTAGTGCATGAGATCGAGCGCCAGCAGCCGCCCGCCCCGGTCCGTCAGCTCCGCCCGCGCCGAGCTCTGCACCGCGGCCCCGGCTCCCGACCCGTCGCCGGAGAATACGGCCGCCTTGGTGGCCCCCAGCGCCAGCGTCAGGAACCCCGCGGCGAACAGCGCCGTCACGAAGAAGATGCGCAGCCGCGTGTCGTCCACGGCCCGGTTGGCGGCCTTGTTGCGCTCGAACGCGTGCTCGACCGCCCACATCCGCCGGTTCAGCCATCCGAGCCCGAACCGGTACGGCTGCAGCTCCGCGGGCCTCATCGCGGAGCCTCGGGCGCGGGCTGCGCACCCGGCTCGACCATCGGCGACGGCTCTTCCGCGGGCGGGGCGACCGGAGCGGCCGGCGCCGCGACCACGACGCGCTTCTCCGCCGGATCGACGATGTCCCGCAGCGTCTCCGGCCGCGCCTCCTTGGTGCCGTCGACCGCCTGCAGGTTCAGGTGCATGCCCGCGAGCTGCTCGAGCCGCTCGGGCTGCTCCAGGTGGGCGACCTCGGCGCGCAGCAGTTTGATCTTGCGCTTCTCCTGCGCGATCTGCCGCTCCTTGACGCTGATCTTGGCCCACTCGCGGCCGGCCTGCGTCTTGGCGAGATAGACGCCGAACGCCAGCACGACCACGAGCGCGAACGCGCCCAGCTCGATCACCCGGAAGCCGCGGACGCGGCGCCTGAACAGGTCCGCGATCATGCCGCCGCCCTCCACGCGGGCGCGCCGGTGCGCGACGCCGCCCGCAGCTTCGCCGACCGCGCCCGCGGGTTGCGCTCGATCTCCGCGGCGCTCGGCGCCCGGTGACCGTGGAACAGCAGCTCGAACGTGGGCTCCGGCCCCCGTTGCGCCGGCGGCAGGTGGCGCGACCCGCCCGGGGTGCGCCCCGCGCGCTCGGTCAGGAAGCTCTTCACGATGCGGTCTTCGAGAGAATGGAACGTCACGACCGCGAGCCGCCCTCCGGGCACGAGCGCCGCTTCTGCAGCGCGCAGCCCAGCTTCGAGCTCGGCCAGCTCTTCGTTCACCGCGATTCTGAGGGCCTGGAACACCCGTGTGGCGGGGTGGACGGGTGCGCCCTTTCGTCCACCGACCGCCTTCTCCACAGATTCGGCGAGGTCGAGCGTCCGTGTGAACGGCTCCGCTTCGCGCCGCCGCACCAGCGCCTTGGCGATCCGGCGCGACGCGCGCTCCTCGCCGTAGACCCAGAACAGCCGCGCCAGCTCCGCCTCGTCCTCTTCGTTGACGAGGTCGGCGGCGGTCGGTCCCTCGCCGCCCATGCGCATGTCCAGCGGCCCGTCCTTCATGAAGGAGAAGCCGCGCTCCGCCTGGTCGAGCTGCATCGACGAAACGCCGATGTCGAACGCGATGGCGTCGCAACCCTGCCGCCCCGCCTCCGCGAGGCCGCCCGACAGTTCGGAGAACCGCCGGTTCAGCAGCCGAACGCGATCGCCGAAGCGGGCCTGCAGCGGTTCGAGGTGCCGCGCCGCGGTCGGATCGCGGTCGAACGCGATCACCTCCGCGCCCCGCTCCAGGAAGGCGCGCGTGTAGCCGCCCGCGCCGAACGTCGCGTCGACCACCACGCGGCCCAACGCCGGGGCGACCGCCTCCACCACCTCGTCGAGCAGGACCGGCCGATGGACAAGCTCTGGCGGGCTCATGCGCGCACCGCCCGCTGCGCGTTGCGCAAGGTCGCCAGCCCGTCGCGGGCCGCCTGCCGCTGCTGCGCCCGCTGCGCCTGGAAGGCATCGCGCGACCAGATCTGGAACCGGTCGCCCAGCCCGACCACGGCGACCCACTCCGTCAGCCCGAACGCTTCACAGAAGCTCTCCGGCAGCGTGATCCGGCCGGCGCTGTCGAAGGCCAGCTGGTGCATGCCGCCGAGGACGCTGGTCTCGAGCGCGCTGCGCAGGGGATCGCCGAACGGCAGCTCTTCCATCAGCGACAGGTAGCGGTCGAACAGGGCCTGCCCTCCCCCCTCGATGCAGTCGGCCTCGATGGAGGGGAAACAGAACACGCCTTCGAAAGGTCCGGCCGCGGCCGCGCGGAATTCCTGCGGCACGACGATGCGACGCTTGCCGTCGAGCTGCTTCTCGAACGTCGAGAGAAACACCAGCGCCCCGCCCTTGCCCCGCCCACACGAACCGTCGGCGCTGATGCGCTCGTATCGGGCTGCCCGGGCCCGAATGGGTTAACATGGGACCAATTGGGAGACAATGACACCAGAGAGGTGTTTTCACCTCGTTAACCGTGATTTTTCACGGCTGATCCGAAGCTTGGCGGAACAGAGGCGGAACGACCGAGCCCCCGCCGGGAGCAAACCCGGGATTAACGGCGGCGGTGCACGATGACGGTCGGACCCGGCGCTCCCTCGCCGGGCTGGAGAGGTCTTTCGTGTCCACCCTGCCTGGACGAGCCGCCGCTCGCCTCCGTGGTTTCGCCTCAGCCCGTTCAGGAGGCGTGGTGCCCCTGCTGGCCGCGGCCATCCCGGTGATCGCGGTCGTGGCCGTGGGCGCCACCGAGCTGGCCACGGTGGCCGCCGACAAGGGGAAGCTGCAGGACGTCGCTGATGCGGTCGCCATCGACGCGGCGCAGGAGCTCGCCTTCTCCGTCGACGCCGCGGTGCTGGAACGGGCGCGCGTCAGCGCCGCCACCCAGCTCGCCTCTCTCACCGCGGCCCGGCCCGGCGCGACGCTGGAGGTCGTTCCCACCCTCGAACTGGACCCGTCGGGCGAGGTCGCGGGACTCGCCCTCGAGATCACTCAGAAGCGGAAGTCCTTCTTCGGAAACATGCTCCCGCCCGGCGGCTTCGTGACCAAGGTCCGCTCGGTCGCCGTTCGAATGGGCAAGGCGCCGCTGTGCGTGCTCGGCCTCAGTCCGGCGAGGGCGAAGACGGTCAACGCGCTCGACACCTCCCGGCTTTCGGCCGGCAAGTGCCTCGTGCATTCCAACAACGAGATGGTCGTGGAGAACGCCGCGGCCATCGAGAGCGAGGCGGCCGAGGTGGCCGGCCGCGCCAGCGGAAAGATCAAGCCGGCGGCCCTCGTCGGGGCCGAGCGCATCACCGACCCCTTCGCCTCCAAAGGCGTCGCCTTCCCCGGCTCGTGCGTGACCACCGACAAGGAGAAGTACGATACGCCCGGGCCGCACTACCTGGACGCCGGGAAACACTGCAAGAAGATCCAGGTGCAGAAGGACGCCGTGGTCGTGCTGAGACCGGGCGAGCACTACTTCGACGTCGATCGCGACCTCGAGATCCAGCACACCGCCAAGGTGTCCGGCGACGATGTCGTGCTGATTTTCGCCGACGAGGCCGAGCTGCAGCTCACCGACACGGCCCGGCTGGACCTGAAGGGGCGCCGCTCGGGCGGGTACGCCGGTTTCGTCGTCGTCACCACGCGCGACCACAAGGACGATTTCATCATCCGGTCGAACAACGTCGCCAACCTGCTCGGGACGGTTTACGTGCCCGGAGCTCGCCTGGTGGTCGACGGCTCCGACAGCCTGGCGGAGGAGTCCGCCTGGACGGTCGTCGTGGCCGAGTCGCTGAACCTGCGCGGCTCCGCCACGCTGGTGATCAACGCGGACTACCGCGGCTCGCCCGTGCCGGTGCCCGTGGGGGTCGGCAACAAGAGCAAGGACAAGACGAAGAACTCCCGCCTGGCCCGATAGGGCGCTTTCGGCCGCCCGCCACGATCAGGGCCCCTCCGCCTCGTCCGCGTCGTCTGAGGCGCCCACCTTCTCCTCCACCGTGGCGCTCAGGCGCTGGAACACGCCGAGCCCGAGCAGAAGGGCGACACCCCCGCCGATCAGCACCACCGGGTAGACGAGCTGGTCCAGCTCCTGCTGTCCCGCCTTCGAGAGCGCCACCAGCGCGTCCATCAGCACGGCGATGATGATGACGGTGAGGAACTTGGTGATGCTGCGGCGGGTCTCGGCCGCCTTGCGCATCTCGCGCCCGCGCCGGACCTCCTCGTCGTAGACGTACCGCGCCACGTCGAAGACGGCGATCGACAGGATCAGGTAACCGAGCGAGTTCACCATCGCCTCGACGAAGGGCTCGCCCGTGGCCAGCGCGTTCACCAGCGAGACCGGTCCCGTCGCGACCAGCACCACAGCGAACGCCATCAGGACCAGGCTGACGAGGGTGTAGAAGGCGTTCGTCAGGCGGATCACCCCACCGATACGCCCTCGCTGCGTCGGGGTTCCGACTTAGCCGAACACGAAGTGGTGGAGCGCGATCCCGCAGGCGGTCGCCACGTTCAGCGAGTCGAACTCCCCCGCCATCGGGATGCTCACCGTCCGCGCCTTCGACAGCACGGCCGCCGGCAGCCCCGGTCCCTCGGCGCCCAGCAGGACCGCGGCGCGCGGCGGCCGCTCCACTCGGGCCAGCAGCTCGCCGCCCGCCGGGCTCAGCGCCAGCGTCTCGAAGCCATGCCGCCGCAGCAGGTCTACCGCATCGACGCCTTCTTCGATGCGCGCGAACGGGACGCTCAGGGCGGCGCCCACCGAGACCCGGATGGCCTTCCGGTACAGCGGATCGCAGCAGGTCGGGTCCAGCAGCACCGCCTGCGCCCCGAAGGCCGCGGCGTTGCGGAAGATGCCCCCGATGTTGTCATGGTTGCCGATCCCGAAGGCGGCGACCACCAGCGCCCGTTCCGGCAGGCGGGCCAGCAGGGTCTCGGCTCCCTCGTCCGCTGCCCGGCGGCCGAACGCCAGAATGCCCCGGTGCAGGTGAAAGCCCGCGATCGTGTCCAGCACCGCCTGCGAGGCGACATGAACCGGTACATCGCCGGGCAAGCGCTCCAGCAACGGAAGGAGCGGCTCCAGCCGCTTCTCGGCGAGCAACAGGGACTCCGCCCGGTGCCGCGAACTCCGCAGCAGCACGTTCAGCACCACCTCGCCTTCGGCGATGAACCCGCCCCGCCGCCCCACCAGGTCGCGCTCGCGAACGTCGCGGTAGGGCTCGATGCGGGGATCGGCCGGATCTTCGATGCGAACGATCAGGGGCACGCGCCCGCCTAGGGCACGTGACGCAGGGCGGCAACTCGCGGGATGATGGGCCAGACGGCCTGTAAGCCGGGTTCTGTGCCGCTCGCCGAGGCGAACGCGACGGTCATTCCTCTGGACCCGCCCTCGCGGACGGGTTCTCGCGACCTACCCGGACCCCTCGGGCCGGCGACGGCCCTACCGCTCTTGCGAGCGGCGCGTGGTCCCTATTCGGTCTTGCTCCAGGCGGGGCTTGCCAT
Organism: Caulobacteraceae bacterium; assembly: GCA_036386655.1. Taxonomy (GTDB): domain Bacteria; phylum Pseudomonadota; class Alphaproteobacteria; order Caulobacterales; family Caulobacteraceae; genus JAHWJX01. The sequence goes on from DASVVG010000199.1 coordinate 5,515, forward strand.
GCCGTCCCTGTCACCAGGAACGCGGTGGGCTCTTACCCCACCCTTTCACCCTTACCTCCGAAGAGGCGGTTTGCTTTCTGTGGCGCTGTCCCTGGGATCGCTCCCGGCGGGCGTTACCCGCCGCCTCGTCACCGTGGAGCCCGGACTTTCCTCGACCTCCCTTGCGGGAGACCGCGACCGCCCGGCCGTCTGGCCCGCGGCAGACATGGCCTCGCCCAACCGGCAGGTCAACCGAGGACGGCCGTCACAGACTCCGCCTGCGCCAGCTGCAGCAGGCCCATGAGCCGCGCCCGGGTCTCCCCGTCCGCCACCCCGTCCACCTTCTCCGGCCGCCAATGGCGCTGGAAAGCGGTGACCACCGTCGCCGTCTCCTCGTCGTACTTGCCCGAGGGCCGCGGCTCGTAGCCGAAGCGGTGCAGGCCCGCCTGCAGCGCGAAGACGCCCACGCCCTCGTCGCCCACCTTCAGCTCCGGCCCGGGGGCGGGCTTCGGCTCGAACCACAGGCCGTGCCCGGCGTGCGCCAGCGCCTTCCAAGGGAACAGCTCGCCGGGATCGGTCTTTCGCGCCGGCGCCACGTCGGAGTGCCCCACGATGCGGTCGTTCGGGATGTCCCAGCGCGAGCGGACGTCGCCCAGCAGCGCGATCACCGCGTCCACCTGCGCCTGCGGGAAGGGCCGGTAGCCGAACTCATGCCCGGGATTCACGATCTCCACGCCGATCGAGACCGCGTTGATGTCGCGCTCGCCCTTCCACCAGGCGGCGCCGGCGTGCCAGGCACGGCGCTCCTCCGGCACCAGCCGGAACACCCGCCCGTCTTCCTCGACCAGGTAGTGCGCGCTCACCTCGGCGGCGGGATCGCGCAGGCGCTCCAGCGCGGCCTCTCCGCTCTGCATGCCGGTGTAGTGCAGCACGAGCATGTCCGGCGGTGCGCGCCGGGTGTTGAAGTTGGGGGATGGGGCGTCGATGAAGTCCACGGCCGGACAGCCGGTCAGCGGCGAGGTTCGTTCCAGCCGTAGGCCACCCAGGTGTGGCCGACCCGGCGCGCGTCGATCACGCCGCCGGGGCCCGTGTGCACCCGCGCGGTGCGGCGGGCGCGCGTGACCAGCATCGTGGCCCCGATCAGCGCCGTGGCGATCACCGCCATCACCACCACCGTGGCGGCGAAGAACAGGGCCAGCACGCCGCCGACAACCACGCCCACCAGGCCCAGCGCGTACGCCGAGAGCTTCAGCAGTCCGTTCTTCAGCCCGAGTCGGTCGGTCATACGATCAAGTCTCGCCCAAACCGTCGCTATTGCAAGGTCTATGTCGGCGTCCGGTTCCCTCGCCGCAAGCGCCTTCACGCCCTGGTGACCCGGTTCAGGCCGGCAGCGGCTCGCCGCGGCGCTCGCGCATCACCGCGTCGAAGGCGGCGTTCAGGGCCGCGGCCTTCGCCTGCGCCACCTCGACGTATTCCGGCGGCAGGCCGCGGGCCACGACCCGGTCGGGGTGCGCCTCGGCGATCGACCGCCGCCAGGCCGCCCGCACCGCCTCGTCGCTGGCGTCCGGCTCCACGTTCAGCACCGCGTACGGATCCTCCGGCGCCAGGCCCAGGTGGGTGGCCTTCACCCGCCGGAACTGCAGCGCCGACAGTCCGAACAGCTCCGCCACCCGCTGCAGGTAGGCGAGCTCCCCGTCGGTGGTCGCTCCGTCCGACTTGGCGATGTGGAACAGACCGTCGACCACGTCCTCGAGCAGCTGCGGGCAGTTGCGGTACCGCTTCGCCAGCCGCTTGGCGTAGCTCTCGTAGCCGAGGGTGGTCTGCCGGGCGAGGTCGTAGAGCCGCTCGACGTTGCGCTCGCTCCCCTCGTCGGGGGTGAACACCTCGGCGAAGGCGTTGTATTCCAGCCGGTCGGCGCGCCCGTCGGCCCGCGCCAGCTTGGCCCCCAGCGCGGTGACCGCGGTCGAGAACGCGGGGTCCTCGCCGGGCAGGCCCGGAGGACAGTCGGGGCAGTCCGCCCCGTCGACGCGCCCGACGGCGCGGCTCGCGATCTTTCGCCAGAAGCTCATGGCCAGAAGCTCATGGAATGTAGGCCAACCTACGTAGACGGCGGGAAAATGGCAGGAAAACTGCCTCCGTGTAAGTTACGGTTGTTCCATAGTTCAGCCACGGTTCACGCATACTCGCGTTAGTCTCTCCCGAGCCCTATCTGACCGCTCCGCCGCCTCGAAGGTTCCGCATGCTCTCGACTCTGCTCGCCCTCGCCCTGCTGTCCTCCGCCGCCCAGGCCCCCGAAGGCCCGATCAGCACGCGCAAGAACACCGACGAGAGCGCCGAGCAGCTCCAGCTGCGCGAGGCCCGCGCCTACGCCGCCCCCCTCCCCGACGGCGCTCCCGCGGACGACCTCGGCTTCGTCGGCTGGTGTCTCGGCCGTGTCTCGGGCCATCTCGAAACGGGACGGTTCCTGAACGACGACGACAAGGAGCTGATGGAGCTGGCGGACAGCGAGCGCCGCCGCTTCGAAAACGCCCTCGCCGTCGCCGCCCGCCGTGACCCGGCCGGCGTGGCCGTCGCCCGCCAGGCCCAGAGCCGCAGCCAAGCCTATTGGGCGGACGTCCGCAAGAAGGAGAAGGTCTGGGCGAAATTCGAGTACGCCACCTACTCGGGCCTGCCCGGCCGCTGCGAGCACGCCGCCCGCCGCGTGGCGGAAAACATCACCGCCCCGCCCGCCGTCGTCGTGGCCCAGCCGGTCGAGCGCGCCGCCGTCGCCCCGCGCGTCGAGCCGTCGCCCAACGCGCCCGTCGGCACCCGCTAGGCGGCCTCGTCCCGCGCCCGCGCGGGATCGTAGTTCAGGATCGGGCTGAGCCAGCGCTCGGCCGTGGCCACGCTCCAGCCCTTGCGCCGCGCGTAGTCCTCGACCTGGTCGCGCTCGATCTTGCCGACGCCGAAGTAGTGCGCCTCGGGGTGACTGAAATAGAGCCCCGAGACCGACGCCGGCGGGTTCATCGCGAAGCTCTCCGTGAGCTCGATCCCCGCCTCGTCCTCCGCCCGCAGCAGCCGGAAGATCGTCGCCTTTTCGGTGTGCTCCGGCTGCGCGGGGTAGCCCGGCGCCGGCCGGATGCCGCGGTAGCGCTCCGCGATCAGCCCGTTCACGTCGAGCGCCTCGTCAGGCGCATAGCCCCACAGCTCCCGCCGCACCCGCGCGTGCAGCGCCTCCGCGAACGCCTCCGCCAGCCGGTCCGCCAGCGCCGTCGCCAGGATCGCGGAGTAGTCGTCGCCCGCCGCCTTGAACCGGCTCGCCGCCTTCAGCTCGCCATGCCCCGCCGTCACCGCGAACGCCCCCACGTAGTCGGGGGGGCCGCCCACCGGGGCCACGAAGTCCGCCAGCGCCACGTTCGCCTTTCCAGACGTCTTGCTCATCTGCTGCCGCAGCGTGTGCAGCCGCGCCAGCTCCTCGCTGCGGCTCTCGTCCGCGTAGAGCACGATGTCGTCGCCGTCGGCGTTCGCCGGCCAGAAGCCGACCACCCCGTGCGCCTGGAACCACTCCTCGTCGATGATCTGGCGCAGCATCAGTGTCGCGTCGCGGTGCAGGTCGCGCGCGGCGCTCCCCACCACCTCGTCGTCGAGGATGTCCGGGTACCGCCCGACCAGCTCCCAGCTCGCGAAGAACGGCGTCCAGTCGATGTGCCGCGCCAGCTCCCGCAGGTCGAAATCCCTGAACGTGCGCGCGCCCGTGAATGACGGCTTCGGCGGCGCGTACGCGCTCCAGTCGATCGCGAACCGGTTCGCCCGCGCCTCCGCCAGCGTCGCCCGCGGCTTGGCCGGCCCGCGCGCGAAGCTCTCGCGCACCCGCACGTATTCCGCCCGTGTCGCCGCCTCGTTCTTCTCGCGCTCCGTCGGCGACAGCAGCCCCGACACCACGCCCACCGCGCGGCTCGCGTCCAGCACGTACGTCGTGGACCCTCCGCGGTACTGCGGCTCGATCTTCACCGCCGTGTGGGTGCGCGACGTGGTGGCGCCGCCGATCAGCAGCGGGATACGGAAGCCCCGCCGCTCCATCTCCTGGGCGACGAACACCATCTCGTCGAGCGACGGCGTGATCAGCCCCGACAGTCCCACCACGTCAACCTTCTCGTCGATCGCCGTCTGCAGGATGCGGTCGGCCGGCACCATCACGCCCAGGTCGACCACCTCGTAGTTGTTACACTGCAGCACGACGCCGACGATGTTCTTGCCGATGTCGTGGACGTCGCCCTTCACCGTCGCGAGCAGGATCTTGCCCGCCGTCTCGCGCGGCTTGCCTTCCTTCTCCGCTTCCATGAACGGCAGCAGGTGGGCGACGGCCTGCTTCATCACGCGGGCGGACTTCACCACCTGCGGCAGGAACATCTTGCCCGCGCCGAACAGGTCGCCGACCACGTTCATCCCGTCCATCAGCGGGCCTTCGATGACGTGCAGCGGCCGCTCGGCCTGCTGGCGTGCCTCCTCGGTGTCCTCGACGATCCAGTCGGTGATGCCGTGCACCAGCGCGTGCTCGAGGCGCTTGGCCACTGGCTGCTCGCGCCACTTCAGGTCGACGACGCGCGCGACGCCCTTGTCCCCTTTGTACTTGGGCGCCAGCTCCACGAGCCGCTCGGTGTTGGTCAGCTTCGCATCCCGCCGCGGCCGGTTGAGGATCACGTCCTCCACCGCCTCGCGCAACTCCGGCTCGATGTCGTCGTACAGCGGCAGGTCGCCGGCGTTGACGATGCCCATGTCCATGCCCGCGGCGATCGCGTGGTACAGGAACACCGAGTGGATCGCGCGTCGCACCGGCTCGTTGCCGCGGAAGCTGAACGACACGTTCGACACGCCGCCCGACACCTTCGCGTGCGGCAGCGTCTGCTTGATCCGCCGCGTCGCCTCGATGAAGTCGACCGCGTAGTTGTCGTGCTCCTCGATCCCCGTCGCCACCGCGAAGATGTTCGGGTCGAAGATGATGTCCTCGGGCGGGAAGCCGACCTGCTCCGTCAGGATGCGGTACGCGCGATCGCAGATCTCCACCTTGCGGTTTGCGGTGTCCGCCTGCCCCTGCTCGTCGAACGCCATCACCACCACGGCCGCGCCGTAGCGCAGGCACTTCTTCGCCTGCTCGACGAACTCCTCTTCGCCCGCCTTCATCGAGATCGAGTTCACGATGGCCTTGCCCTGCACGCACTGCAGGCCGGCCTCGATCACTTCCCACTTCGAGGAGTCGATCATCACCGGCACGCGGCTGATGTCGGGCTCCGACGCGAGCAGGTTCAGGAAGGTCACCATGGCCGCGCGGCTGTCGAGCAGCCCCTCGTCCATGTTGACGTCGATCGCCTGCGCGCCCGCCTCCACCTGCTGGCGCGCGACGGAGAGCGCCTCCGCGTAGTTGCCCTCCGCGATCAACTTCCGGAATTTGGCCGAGCCGGTGACGTTGGTCCGCTCGCCCACGTTGACGAACACCGGCCTCATGCGTCCTCCGCCACGTCCAGCCGCGCCTCTCGGCCCGCCAGCGCCAGCCGTCGGCTCATCACCGCCTGCGGGGCGCCGGCGGCGATCGCGGCACGCCACTCCGCCGGGGAGCGCTGCAGCACCGCCCGAAGGCTGCCGAGCAGCGCCGTCAGGCGAGCCATGTCCGCCGACGCCGCAGCCTCGACCAGGGCCGGCGCCGACACCGCGCCGGCGTCTCCGGCGGCCGGGAGGCCCGCGCGCGCGCACACTTCGAAATAGGCGCGTCCCACCACGCCCAGCGCCGCGTCGCCCGGCGGCGGTCGCGAGATCTTGCTGCGCATCGCCCGCAGGGACTCCGTCTCCGTGGCGCTGAGCGCCAGCTTCGGGTCGTGCGGACGCATCAGGCGCTCGCGCTCCAGCCGCGCCAGGACAGCCCCGCGTAGAACAGGTCGATGTCGGTGAACCCGGCCTCGCGGAGCAGCTCTTCCTCGCGCTCTGCGCTCACCGTGTTGAGCACGCTCAGCACGCGCTCGCGCGTCCCCGCCACGTCATCTGGAGGCGCCCCGGAGTCGAGGGCGAAGCGGCAGTAGCGGTCCAGCCGCTGCTCGTGGTCCGCGGCCGCCTTGTCCATGCACAGGTCGGTCAGCACGAACGTCGCACCGGCCTTCAGCCGCGCCCGGATCGCCCTCAGCGCCTCCAGCTTGTCACCGTCGTCGCTGACGAAGTGCAGCGTCAGCAGGCAGCTCGCCCCGTCGAACGGCCCTTCCGGCGCGTCCGGGATGTAGCCCTGCACGAAGCGCACGCGGTCGGCGCGGCCCGCGCTGCCGAGGGTGACCTTCGCCTGCGCCAGCATCTCGGCGGAAGGATCCACGCCCGTGAACCGCCACCCTGGCTGCAAGCCGGCGAACGCCGCAAGCTCCAGCCCGCCCCCGGCGCCCAGCACCAGGATCT
>DASVVG010000200.1:0-15269 GCA_036386655.1 Caulobacteraceae bacterium
CGGTGAACTACGGCCGCGCCAACACCCAGTACCAGCCCGCCGTCGCCGGCCAGACCCGCGCGCCGGCCGCCCAGCGCACCCACGCCTGGCGCACCGAGCCCGTCGCTTCCGGCCTCGGCAAGGGCTGGGCCATCGAGCCCCTCCCCGACGGCCGCTGGCTGGTCACCGAGAAGCGCGGCGCTCTGCGTATCGTGGCCGCCGACGGCACGGTCGGTGCCGCGATCACCACCGGTCTCCCCGCCGTCGACGCCCGCGGCCAGGGCGGCCTGCTGGACGTGGCCCTCGCGCCCGACTTCCGAACCAGCCGCCGCATCTACTGGAGCTATTCGGAGCCGCGAGAAGGCGGCAACGGCACCGCCGTCGCCTCCGGAGTGCTCGGCGAGAACGCGGTCACCGACGTGCGCGTGATCTGGCGCATGCAGCCCACGCTCGACTCCACCATGCACTTCGGCTCGCGCCTGGTGTTCGCCCGCGACGGCACGCTGTTCGTCACCACCGGCGAGCGCTCGATCCTGCCGGGCCGCGCGCAGGCGCAGGACCTGAACAGCCACTTCGGCAAGATCGTCCGCATCAACGCCGACGGCACCGTGCCGCGCGACAACCCGTTCGCGAACCGCTCAGGCGTGCGGCCCGACATCTACGCGTCGGGCGTGCGCAACGTGCAGTCCGCCGCCCTGCACCCCCGCACCGGCGAGCTGTGGGAGGTCGAGCACGGCCCCGCCGGCGGCGACGAGCTCAACCGCATCCTGCCCGGCCGCGACTACGGCTGGCCCACCATCAGCTACGGCAACGAGTACGCCGGCGGCCCCATCGGCGAGGGCCGCACCGCCGCGCCCAACATGGAGCAGCCCGTCTACTACTGGGATCCGGTGATCGCGCCGTCGGGCATGGAGTTCTACACCGGCGACCGCTTCCCGGCGTGGCGCGACAGCGTCTTCGTCGGCGACATGAAGACTCTCGGCCTAGTCCGCCTCGTGCTCACCGGAAACCGTGTGGTGGCCGAGGAGCGCCTCCAGCTCGGCTCGCGCATCCGAGACGTGAAGCAGGGGAACGACGGCGCCCTTTACGTGCTCACCGAAGTGCGCGGCGACGGCCCGAGCACGATCGTCAGGCTCGTGCCGGCGACCTGATCACACCCGACCGGTGACCGGCACCAGCGCGCCGGTCACCGCCGTCGCCTCGCGCGACGCCAGGAACAGGATCACCGCCGCGAGGTCCTCCGCCCGCACCCACTTCGGCGCGTTCTTCTCGCCCATCTCGGCGCGGTTCTGCGGCGTGTCGATGATCGACGGCAGCACCGCGTTCACCGTCACGTTCCGGTCCTTCAGTTCCTCCGCCAGGCTCTCGGTCAGCTTCAGCACCCCGGACTTCGACGCCGCATAGGGACCCATCCCGGCGGCGGCCTTCAGCACCGACGCCGCCCCCACGTTGACGATCCGCCCGGCGCCGCTCTCGACGAGGTGCGGCACGGCCGCCTTCGACGCGTTCACCGCCGTCGTCAGGTTCAGCCGGAACATCCGCTCCCACGTCGCCGGATCGCCGTCCTCCAGCTTCTCGAAGGCGAACCCGCCCGCCAGGTTCAGCAGCACGTGCACCGCGCCCATGCGGTCGCGCACGCTCGAGAGCGCCTCCTCCGCCTGCTTGAAGTCGGTCAGGTCCACGCCGCCTAGGGCGAACGCGCCGTCGGGCGCCGCCCCATGCCGACCGTGGTCGATCAGCGCCAGCCGCGCCCCGCGCTCCGCCGCCATGCGCGCGACCACGCTCCCGAGCGCGCCCGCAGCCCCGGTGATCACCACCACGTCGCCGTTCATCCCCGCCTCCTGCCCGCACCATCCGATGGATACGGCGGACGGCGGTTCCCGTCGCGCCTAGATGTGGATCGGGTGCCCCAGCGCCCGCAGCGTCGCCTCGTGGAAGGCCTCGCCCAGCGTCGGGTGCACATGGATGACGCCGGCGATGTCCTCTAGCACCGCGCCCATCTCGAGCGCGGTGGCGAACTCGTTCGACAGCTCGCTCACATGCTGCCCCACCGCCTGCACGCCCAGCAGCCGGTGGTCGTCCTTCCTCGCGATCACCCGCACGAAGCCCCCGTCCTCGTCGGCCTCGATCGCGCGCGCGCGGCCGATGGCCTGCAGCGGGAAAGAAGCCTGCATCACGTCGTCCCGACCCGCCACGTCCTCAGGCAGCAGCCCCGCCGACACGATCTCCGGCTCGGTGAAGCACACCGCCGCGATGGTCACCGGATCCCACTTGCGCGTGTGGCCGGCGATGATCTCCGCCACCATCTCGCCCTGCGCGGCCGATTTGTGCGCCAGCATCGGCTCGCCCACGAGGTCGCCCACGGCGAACACGCCGCGCATGCCCGTGCGGCACTGCTCGTCCACCTTCACGAACGGCCCCGCCATGTCGACGCCCATGGCCTCCAGCCCCCAGCCCTTGGTCAGCGGCCGCCGCCCCACGGTCACCAGGATACGGTCCGCCGGCAGCGACGCCGCCTTGCCGTCCGAGGTCTCGACAGCAAGGCTCTCCCCGTCGAGCCCCTTGGCCTTGGCGCCCAGGTGCAGCACGACCCCGTGCTTCTCCAGCCACTTCTTCACGGGGTCGGTCAGCGCCCTGTCGTAGAGCGGCAGGATATGGTCCTGCGCCTCCACCACCGTCACCTCCGCGCCGAGCTTGCGAAACGCGATGCCGAGCTCCAGCCCGATGTAGCCCGCGCCCACCACCACCAGCCGCCGCGGCACCTCCGGCAGCGACAGCGCCTCCGTCGACGAGATCACGCGGCTCCCGTCGAACGGCAGGAACGGCAGCTCCACGGGAACAGACCCCGCCGCCAGGATCACGTTCTCCGCCGTGACGGTGACCTCGCCGTCCGCCGTCTTCACCGTGCAGGTCTTGGCGTCGGAGAACGTCGCCCAGCCGTTCAGCACGCGCGTCTTGGCCCGCTTGAGCAGGCCCGTGACGCCGCCGTTCAACTTGTCGACGATCCCCGCCTTCCAAGCGATCGTCTGGCCGAAGTCGATCTTCGGCTTGCTCGCCGTGATGCCGAGCGTCCCGCCGTTGGCCGCCTTCGCCACCGTCTCGTACTTGGTCGCCGCGTGGATCAGCGCCTTGCTCGGAATGCAGCCGCGGATCAGGCACGTCCCGCCCAGCCGGTCCGCCTCCACCAGCGTGTGCTCGATCCCGAGCTGCCCCAGCCGGATGGCGGCGACATAGCCCCCCATCCCTCCGCCGATGATGAGGACCTTGGTCTGAATTGGGTCGGTCATCGATACTTCTCAAAGAGCCGCTTCAGGTCAGGCTCGCTCACCTGCGCGGCGGTTAACGTCCGATAGGTTCCGTCGCCTCTCGCAACCACTAGGACCTTCTCAGCGATCTGAAGGCGCAGGAAGGCGCCGCAGTAGTTTCCTCGAAAACCTTCCCTCACCTGCACGGAAAGAGCGCCGGTTACCTTGGCTTCGCCCTCGAACTGTCCCTGGACCAGCTCCAGCGGCCGGATCCATGCTGTGGCCTCTGAAACGTCCCACGCGTCTGCGCGACGCGAGGGCTCCAGCTTGATCTGCACCACTCGCCCGAGGAACACCGCAGGCCCTCCCGTTCGTAGGATCGACGGCCAGTGCGCGGGCGGCTCTGAGATACAGGCGGACGCCGGCACACCGCTCCCCATGAACAGAGCGGCCGCTGCCAGCGCAGCTAGGCACCGGGTTAGGGTCCCCACTCACTTCACTCCGTGAACAGCGTCGCAGGCTGCTCGAGCAGTGCTTTGATCTTCCGGGTGAACTCGGCGGCGTCGTAGCCGTCGACGAAGGTCGCCTTCGCGGCCATGGCTCACAGCACCCGCGGCGCGTCGGGATTCCAAGCGCTCAGCGGCCGTCCGACCGCCGTCCACTCACCCGTCTTCGCGTCGCGCCGCAGCGCGAACACGAGCCGCTGCCCGCGCTTCACCGGCGCCCGTCCGTCGCAATCCAGCAACCGGTCGCGGAAGGTGTAGCGGAACGTCTTCGGCGCGCCCGTACCCTTCAGCACGCGAACCGTCCGGATCTCGGCCCGGCTGTTCCGCACCGTCACGTTCTTCTGGTCGTGCCACGGCCACACGCCCACCTTCTCCGTGGAGACGTGCCGCACCGACGCGACCTGGCCGATCACCACCAGGTCGGCCATGCGCACCTGGTCGTCCGGATGGACGCAGCTCAGTCCCGACGCCTCGCCCGCCACCGCCGCGGCGCCGAGCGCGCCCAGCGCGATGATCGCCCGCTTCATCGCCTCACTCCATGAACAGCGTCGCAGGATGCTCGAGCAGTCCCTTGATCTTCTGGATGAACTCGGCGGCGTCGTAGCCGTCGACGATACGGTGGTCGAAGCTCGACGACAGGTTCATCATCTTGCGCACCGTCACCACGCCGCCGCGCACCACCGGCCGGTCGATGATCTTGTTCGGCCCGACGATGGCCACCTCCGGATGGTTGATCACCGGCGTGTGCACGACTCCTCCAAGAGGACCGAGCGACGTGATGGTGATGGTGGAGCCCGACAGCTCCTCCTTGCTCGCCTTGCCCGCCTTCGCCGCGCCGGAGACGCGCGCGATCTCCGTCGCGGCCTCCCACACGTCCATCGCCTCGGCGTGGCGCACCACCGCCACCATCAGCCCGTTGGGCGTCTGGGTGGCGATACCGCAATGCAGCGCCGCGTGCCGGTACAGCACGCCGTTGTCGTCGTCGTAGGTCGCGTTGATCTGCGGATACTCGGGCAGCACCTTGGCCAGCGCCCGCACGAAGAACGGCAGCAGCGTCAGCTTCGGCTGGTCCGGCCGCTTCGTCGCGTTCATGTGCACGCGCAGCGCCTCGAGCTCGGTCGCGTCGATCTCCTCCGCGTACATGAAGTGCGGGATGCGGCGCTTCGACTCCTGCATCTTCTCGGCGATCTTGCGCCGGAGGCCGATGACGCGGACCTCCTCCACGTCGGTGCGCTGCGCATAGAGGCTCGACCGCCCTCCCCCGCCGCCCGCGGAAGCCGCCGCGCCGCGTCCGCCCGAGCTGACGAACGCGTCCAGGTCCTCGTGCTGGATGCGGCCCGCCGGCCCGCTTCCCGGCACGAATTGCAGTTCGATCCCGAGATCGTGCGCGCGCTTCCTCACCGCCGGCGACGCCAGCGGCTTCGTCCCCGCCGCGCGCGTCGCGAACGCGGGCTGCGCCGCGGGCGCAGCCTTCGACGGAGCCGGAGCCGCCGCCGGCTTCGCGGCCGGCGCCGAGGGCTTCGCCTCCGCCTTCGGCGCAGGCGCGGGCGCTGCAGGCTTCGCGGCCGGCGCGGGCGCCGCGCCGCCCTGCACGTTGCCGGCGCCTTCCACCTGTAGCCGCACGAGCACGGATCCCACCGCCGCCATGGCGCCCACGTCGCCGTGCGTCGACACCACCGTGCCCGCCACCGGCGAGGTCAGCTCCACCGTCGCCTTGTCGGTCATGACCTCCGCGAGCGGCTGGTCCTCGGCCACCGTGTCGCCGGCCTTGACGTGCCACGCGACCAGCTCGGCCTCCGCCGTGCCCTCGCCCACGTCCGGCAGCTTGAACGCGTAGTTGCCGCCGCCCGCCGGCGCGGCCTCGGCCGCCGCCGTCTCAGTCGGGTGCGCGGTGTCCGGCGCCGCCTGCACCTTCGGCTCAGGCGCCGCCTCGGCCTTCGCCGGAGCCGCCGCAGCGGCCGACGGGGCGACGTAGTCGGCGGCCGCGTTGCCCGCCCCCTCCACCTCCAGCACCACCAGCGGCGATCCCACCGCCGACATCGCGCCGATCTCGCCGTGCGTGGACACCACCGTCCCGGCCACTGGCGAGGTCAGCTCCACCGTCGCCTTGTCGGTCATCACGTCGGCCAGCGGCTGGTCCTCGGCCACCGTGTCCCCGGCCTTGACGTGCCAGGTCACCACCTCGGCTTCCGCCGTGCCTTCGCCCACGTCGGGCAGCTTGAAGACGAAACGACCCATCAGCCTTCGCCCCCGCTCATCGCCCGCTTCATCGCCTCCGCGATCCGTTTCGGTCCGGGGAAGTAGTCCCACTCGAACGCGTGCGGATACGGCGTGTCCCAGCCGGTGACGCGCTCGATCGGCGCCTCCAGGTGATAGAAGCAGCGCTCCTGCACCAGCGCGCTCAGCTCCGCGCCGAAGCCCGACGTGCGCGGCGCCTCGTGCACGATCACGCAGCGCCCGGTCTTCTTCACCGAAGCCTCGATCGCCTCGATGTCCAGCGGCACCAGCGTGCGCAGGTCGATCACCTCCGCGTCCACGCCCGCCTCTTCCGCGGCCGCCAGCGAAACCCACACCATCGTGCCGTACGCCAGCACGGTCAGGTCGCTGCCCTCGCGCAACGTGCGCGAGGAGCCCAGCGGCACGGTGTAGTGACCCTCCGGGACGTCGGCGAGTTCGTGCCCCGTCCAGGGCTTCACCGGCCGGTCGTGCCAGCCGTCGAACGGCCCGTTGTAGATCCGCTTCGGCTCGAAGAAGACCACCGGGTCGTCGTCCTCGATCGCCGCCGCCAGCAGGCCCTTGGCGTCGTACGGGTTCGAGGGGATGACCACCTTCAGCCCGGCGATGTGGGTGAACAGGCTCTCCGGCGACTGGCTGTGCGTCTGCCCGCCGAAGATGCCGCCGCCGTACGGGCTGCGGATGGTCAGCGGCGCCGTGAACTGCCCGGCCGAGCGGTAGCGCAGCTTCGCTGCTTCCGAGACGATCTGGTCGTAGCCCGGGTAGATGTAGTCGGCGAACTGGATCTCCACGCACGGCCGCAGTCCGTACGACGCCATGCCGATAGCCGTAGCGATGATGCCGGCCTCGGTGATCGGCGCGTCGAAGCTGCGCGTCAGCCCGTGCTTCTGCTGCAGCTGGTCCGTCACCCGGAACACGCCGCCGAAGTAGCCCGCGTCCTGCCCGAAGCTCAGCACGTTCGGGTCGCGCTGCATGGCCGTGTCGAGCGCCGAGTTCAGCGCCTGGATCATGTTCATCGCGGCCATCAGCGGCGCGCTCCGCGAGCCAGCGCGACCGAGCTGCCGACCAGCCCGAGGGTCATGGCGAGTAGCAGCACGTAGCCGATCCACGCGGGCTCGCCCTCGATCTTCGACAGGGCGAGCAGCGTGCCGGCCGAGAGCATCCCGAGCAGGAGCGACGCCGCCCGCAGTACGTCGACGCGGCTCATACGCCCACCTCCTGCCGCTGCTTGCGGATGCGCCAGTCGGGCTCCTTGAACACGTCCTCGAACATCTCCTTCGTGCTCGGCCGCGACTGGCCGAGCGTGCCGACAGCCTCGCTCTCTTTCGCCGCCGCGCGCACCGCGTCGGCCGCCTCGACCTCCGCCTGCTCGTGGCGCTTGTCGTCCCACTCGCCGAGCGCGGTCAGGTGCCTGCGAAGCCGCGCGACGGGATCGCCCAGCGGCCACCGCTTGTCCTCGTCCGCCGGCCGGTAGCGCGACGGGTCGTCCGACGTGGAGTGCTGCGCCGCGCGATACGTGAACAGCTCGATCACGGTGGCGCCCAGGTTCGAGCGCGCCCGCTCCGCCGCCCATTGCGTCGCCGCGTACACGGCCAGGAAGTCGTTGCCGTCCACGCGCAGCGTCGGCAGCCCGTAGGCGATCCCCTTCGCCGCGAACGTCGTGTTCTCGCCGCCCGCGATGCCCTGGAAGGAGCTGATGGCCCACTGGTTGTTGACGATGTTGAGGATCACCGGCGCCCGGTACACCGCCGCGAACGTCAGCGCGTTGTGGAAGTCGCCCTCCGCCGTCGCGCCGTCGCCGATCCACGCCGCCGCGATCTTGTCGTCGCCGCGATAGGCGCTCGCCATCGCCCAGCCCACCGCCTGCGGGTACTGCGTGCCGAGATTGCCGCTGATGGTGAAGAAGCCGTACTCGCGCGACGAGTACATGATCGGCAGCTGGCGCCCTTTGATCGGGTCGCTCGCGTTCGAATAGATCTGGTTCATCATGTCCGCGAGCGGGTAGCCGCGCGTGATCAGCAGCCCCTGCTGGCGGTACGTCGGGAAGCCCATGTCTTCCTGCGAAAGCACCAGCGCCTGGGCGCAGGCGATCGCCTCCTCGCCCGTGCACTTCATATAGAAGCTGGTCTTCCCCTGCCGCTGCGCCCGGTACATCCGGTCGTCGAACACGCGCGTCAGCACCATCGCCTTCAGGCCGCGCCGCAGCGTCTCCGGATCGACCTTCGGGTCCCACGGCCCGACCGCTCGCCCTTCGTCGTCGAGCACGCGGATCAGCGAGTACGCCAGCTCGTGCGTGTCCCGCGCCTGCGCGCTGATCTCGGGCCGGAACGCGGCGCCCGCGTCGGCGAACGTCAGCCGGCTGTAGTCCGGCTCGTCCCCCGGCCTGCCCGGCGGCTGCGGCACGTGCAGGCTCAGCGGGACGGTGTTCTTCATGCGCGACGCTTTCCGGGGCGGCCTCGCCGCCTCTTTCTTTCGTTTCCTCAGCCTGTAAACATCGCATGCGGCGACGGGCAAGGCTTGCTTGTGAACAGCCCGCGTCGCGCCCGGTTCCGGCAAGAATTCCGCGCCCCTACTGGCGCCCAGGAGTAGGATTTGCCCGAGGTCCTCGACGCCGTGGACGCCCGCATCCTGGAGCTCATCCAGCACGACGCCGGCCTCTCCGTCGCCGAGATCGCCGAGAAGGTGGGCCTCTCCTCCAGCCCCTGCTGGCGGCGCATCAAGCGGCTGGAAGACGTCGGCATAATCCAGCGCCGCGTCACCGTGCTCGACAAGGACAAGCTCGGCCTCGCCTTCGAGGTCTACGCCACGGTCAAACTGAACACGCCGACGCGCGAGAACCTCGACGCGTTCGAGGCCGCCGTCGCCAAATGGCCCGAGGTCGTGCAGTGCGCGCTCGTCACCGGCGGCGAGGACTACGTCCTGCGCATCGTCACCCGCGACATGCACGCCTTCGACGACTTCCTGCGCGGCAAGCTGCTGGCCCAGGGCCTGGTCAGCGACGTCCACAGCCGCATCGTCGTCCGCGGCGCCAAGGACGCCACCGCCCTGCCGCTCGCCCTCGTCACGGGGCACCTCGCCTGATCACCGCTCTCGGGGGACAGCCATGATCGAACTCGTCATCGAGGCCCACAAGAAGAACCTCGGCGGCGGCCTCGAGGTCGGCCGCGTGCTGCCGTTCCACAAGCGCCGCATGGTCGGGCCCTTCATCTTCCTCGACCACATGGGCCCGGCCGACTTCCTGCCCGGCCAGGGCGTCGACGTGCGCCCGCACCCGCACATCGGCCTCAGCACCGTCACCTACCTGTTCCAGGGCGAGATCCACCACCGCGACAGCCTGGGCTACGACCAGGTCATCGTGCCCGGCGAGGTGAACTGGATGACCGCCGGGCGCGGCATCGTCCACTCCGAGCGCACCGACCCCGACCGCCGCCTCACCGGCGCGCGCATGCACGGCATGCAGGCCTGGGTGGCCCTCCCGCTCGAGCACGAGGAGACCGAGCCCGGTTTCGCCAACTACAAGGAGGACGCCCTCCCCACCTACGAGAACGACGGCCTCTGGGCGCGCCTCGTCGCCGGCTCCGCCTTCGGCGCCGAGGCGAAGGTGAAGACGCACTCCCCCCTCTTCTACATCCACTGGGAGCTGCAGCCCGGCGCCAAGACCGCGCCCCCCGTCGAGCACGAGGAGCGCGCCATCTACGTCGCGCAGGGCCGCGTCGAGGTCGCCGGCCGCGAGATCGGCGCCGGCCAGATGGCCGTGTTCGAGACCGGCGCCCAGCCCACCATCACCGCGCTCGACCAGTCCACCGTCATGTGCCTCGGAGGCGCGAACATCGGTCCGCGCATCATCTGGTGGAACCTCGTCGCCTCCGACCAGCAGAAGATCGAGGAGGCCAAGGCCGACTGGGACGCCCTCGGCCAGGCGCAGAACCGCTTCACCCTGCCCCCCGACGACGACCAGGAGTTCATCCCGCTGCCGGAAGAGCCGAAGCCGCCCGAACGGATGAGCTGACCCGGCCGAGAGAGGCGCGCCAGCGCGCTCTGCGGCTTCTATCTCATGGCTGCGAGCGTGCCGGTCGGGACAGGTCAGTCAAGGACCGCGCCTGCGGCGCGGCCGCTCCGCGGCGGCCCTCCGGGCCGTCCTTGAGTGACCTGGCCCGACCGGCTTCCCTGCCAGCAAGAGATCGAAGCCCTCCCCCCTCTCCCTTGCGGGAGAAGGCGTCTGCGAAGCCCACGGACGAGAGGCTCCCTCCCCCGCACCTCTCCGCAACCCCTCGTCCGCGCGCGCACGCCGCACCCGTCGCGCTTGCAATCCCGCCCAGAGCGCCCAATGTCGGGAACTGAACACAGCGAAAGCCAATAACGATGACGGGGAAACCCCGCGCCCGTAACCGCCTGCTCGAGGCGCTGTCGGACGCCGACTACGCCCTCCTGGCCGACCACCTGCACCACGAGGAGATGGCCCACGGCCGCGTGCTCTACGAGGCCGAGGACACGATCGACACCGTCTGGTTCCCCGAAACCGGCATGGCCTCGCTGATGAGCCCCATGCGCGGCGGCGACATGATCGAGACCGCCATCGTCGGCGGCGAGGGCGCCGTCGGCTTCATCGAGGCGTGCGGCAGCGGCGTCACCTTCTCCCGCGTGGTGATCCAGGCGCCGGGCCGCTTCTGGCGCATCCCCGCCTCGCAGTACCGCGACGCCTACGGCCGCTGCGAGAACCTGCGCCTGCTCATGCACGACCACATGGAGCTGATGCTCGCCGAGGCCCGCCAGGTCATCGCCTGCCGCAACCTGCATACCGTGGACGAGCGGCTCGCCTGGTGGCTGATCGAGTCGCAGGACCGGCTCGGCTCGGACACGCTGCCGCTGACCCAGGAGTTCCTCTCCGTCATGCTGGGCGTGCAGCGCACCACGGTCACGGACCACGCCGCCCGCCTGCAGGACGAGGGCCTGATCCGCTACGCCCGCGGCGTCATCCGCGTGCTGAACCGCAGGGGGTTGGAGGCTCGCGCCTGCGAGTGCCACGCCACCACCATGCATTTCCGCAGGTGCATCGAGGAGCATGAGGCCCGCAGGGGCCTGCGCCGGCCCCCCCGCGCCGCGGCCTGACCGACCACCGTCGCGCTGCGCTCTTCACGTTTATGTCGGCGGGGCAACACAGCGCCCCCCGGCGCGTTCCCCACCCGAGGCGCTCCCGCCTCGCACAGGAGCGACACCATGGACCGCAATCGCGTCGAAGGCGCCGGCGACAAGGCCAAGGGCAACCTGAAGGAAGGCCTCGGAAACCTCACCGGCGACGAGAAGCTCAAGGCTGAAGGCAAGGCCGACAAGGCCGGCGGCTCGATCAAGAGCGCCGTCGGCGGCATCGCCGACACCATCCGCGACAAGACGGACGGCGATCCGCGCACCTGAACTGACGACCCGTCATGGAATTCCCCCGGGTCGGATCCGTCCGTTCCGGGGGCCCGTCCCTCGTGGAGCTGCGCCTAGCCGGCGGGCTCCGGCTCCGCGCACGCCTCGTCCGGATGCAGTCCGCGCTCCGCGCCCTCGGCCAGCATCGTCCAGGCCTTGGCGAGCCGATAGTACTCCAGCCGCTCGTCCTCGCTGCGCGCCGCGCCCGCGCACTTGATCATCTCCGCGGCGTGGGCCCGGTACTCGGCGGCGGTCATGCCGCGGCGGCCGGACGAAGCCTGCACGAACCCTCGAGGGTGAGCGCGTAACCGGTTTCCCCCTCGGCCACGACCCATCCGTTGAGCACGCAGCGCTCCCGCGCCGCCTCGTCCGCGAACGCTCCGGCGTGGAAGCCGCCGCTGGCGCGGATCAGGCGCAGGATGGACAGTTCTTGGGCGTGTTCTGCGACCATGGCGTTCCGACCTTACGGGGCGGGAGCACACGCGATGGCGCTGTCTCTCAGGTGCCGGCGCCCGAAGCCGGCCGGCAATGCGTCTGCTTTAGCACGGTCCCGCCCCCGCGCCTCCGACCATCTCGCCGCACCGCGCACCAAAGACGGGCGCGGCTCACTCCGGCTCGATGCCGTTCTCGCGATTGGCCAGCGCTTCCTCGGCCGCGGCGCGCAACGGCTCCAGGCTTTCCAGCACCGCCTCAGGGCTCATCCCGATCGCCACGCCGTACTCGCCGGTGACGACGACGACCGGGCCGTTGACCGCGACCGTGAAGGGGGTGGAGACGGGTTCTGACTGCGCCATGTCTGACTAACCCGCCGCGGCCGGGGCGGTTGCCTCCCCGATCACCCCGCTGCCCGACGGCGTCCTCCGCGCCCCGTCTCTCGGGCGCCGGGGTCCGGGGACGTCAGCCGGCGATGTGACCACGCGCAAACGAGGCCGCCGTATGTCCCCGGCACGACGAGGCTCGGAGCGGCGCTGGACACTCCGTCGAGTTCTCGACGTTCAAGGGGGGGTGCATGCTATCGCCGCTGCATGACAGACATCGGCGGCGACGCCACTCCCGCATACGACCGGCCCCTGAAGTCGCTGACGAACGGCCCCGTCGTGGTCCTCTGGGGCGACCAGGGCGTGAGCATCGGCCTCACCCCGGAGGCTGCCCTGGCGACGGCGGACGCGCTGCGGGATTGCGCCGAGGAGGCGATGAGGAACCGCGATCAGGGTCAAAGCCCCGCTTGATCTCGCGAAGGACGGCGGTATCACCACGGCCACATGTTGAAGGCCGCTGAGTACCGGGCGAAGGCCGAACTCGCTGAGCGCGAGGCCGCGCAGATGAGCCTGCGCGAGCACCGCGAACAGCTCCTGGAGATCGCCCGTCACTGGCGTCTCATGGCCGAGCATCGTGAGGCTTTGCTGCTCGCCGAGCCGTCCAGGTCGCCGCCGGAATAAAAGCCCCCGGTTCGGGACCCGTCCTTCCCCGGGGGCAGTCGTCTTCGTCAGGGTCGACCAACGGTCGATTGTCGGGCGGCGAACCCGACCGGGCCACCATGCGCCTCCCGCGAGGGGAACGCACGTCTCCCAGCCGACACAACTGGTGCTTTTTAGTCCGATGACAACGTGTCGCGGGGCGGCGCTCACCCGCCCTTCAGCTATGTCGAGCCGCCGACGACTCCGGTCGGCGAACCCTGCTAGCTCCAGACCATGCGGCAAAGGGCTGACTCGACGTCTCCCGCCGCGGGAGAACCGAGTGCCCGACCGCCCCCCGAACGCGTTCCTGCGCAGCCTGGGCCAAGCCAGCTACGACGCCCTCGCGCCGCACCTCGTGCGCGTGGAGCTGCCGCACGGCCAGGTGATCTACCGGCCCGACGACCGGGTGGATCAGGTCTACTTCCCTGAGGACGCGCTGATCTCCATCCTCACCACCACGGCGGAGGGCCAGAGCGTCGAGACCGCCATGTCGGGCAACGAGGGCGGCGTCGGGCTGCTCGAGGCCTGCGGCAGCGGCGTCTTCACCACCACCTGCCTCGTCCAGGTCGACGGGGTGGTATGGCGCGCGCCGGCCGCCGTGCTCCGCAGCCTGGCTCTCGGCGACGAGGAGTTCGGCCGCAAGGTCTGGACCCTCGTCGAGTTCCAGATGACCGAGTCCCGCCAGTCCGGCATGTGCCAGGCCATCCACTCGGTGGAGCCCCGCCTCGCCCGCTGGCTGGTCGAGAGCTACGAGCGCGCCGACGGCCGCAACCCGATGCCGCTCACGCAGGAGTTCATCGGCGCCATGCTGGGCGTGCAACGCACCACCGTCACGGCTTTCGCCGGCCAGCTGCAGAAGGCCGGGCTGATCCAGTACCAGCGCGGCCGCGTCGAGATCACCGATCTGGCGGGTCTCGAAGCGCGCGCCTGCGAGTGCCGCCAGGCGATCAGGGACCAGCGCCGCAGGCTCCGCCTGGACGCCGCGCCCGCCGGCGTGGCGGAGCGCCGGGTCTAGCCTAGGCGGTCGCGGCCAGGCGCGCCGTCTCTTCGGCCTGCACGATCGCCGCTTCCGCCGCCGCCCGCATGATGTCGAGGCTCGCCAGCACCGCCTCCGGCGTCATGGCCACGACGACGGGCCGGCCGTGGCCGGCGCAGGAGGTCAGGACGACCTCCCCCTCCACGGCGACGGCGTCCAGGGGCTTGTCCAGGGGGGTGATCGAATTGAAAGACATGGTGCTGCCGGTCCGCGAATAAGCCGGGAGCACACGCTGTCTCTCTGCCGCCGACGGCGAAAACTCTGTCGGCAGTTCGACGAGTCTACACCTCGCGAGGCCGTTTTACTAACCTGCGGCGCCTGCGACCCTTCCGCGCTAAGTCGACCACTCGACAACCGTGACCGTTTGCTTCGCGTATACCGGCTCATCACCGGCATCTGCCTTGGGCCGCCGGAGACTGAGAGACAGCGCGCTCCCCCCTCCTCCCGGAGCGCCTCAGTGTCAGACCGTCCCGCCAACGCGTTCCTGCGCAACCTGCCCTCCGCCGCCTTCGAGGCGTTGCAGGAGCGCCTCCAGCCCGTCGAGCTGAAGATCGGCGATGTTCTCTATCAATCCGACGATCGGGTCGAGTGGATCTACTTGCCGCTCACCTGTCTGCTGTCCGTCCTCACCACCGCCGAGAACGGTGACACCGTCGAGACCGCAATGGTCGGCAACGAGGGCGCGCTGGGGGTTCTCGATGCGCTGGGAAGCGGCCGCGCCGGGGCCATGTGCATCGTGCAGATCCCCGGGCGGGCGCTGCGCCTCTCCGCCATGGACCTGCGCACCCAGGCGCTCGCCAACGAGGACCTCGCCCGCGCGGCCTGGACCCTGATCGAGCTGCAGCTCGCCGAGTCCCGCCAGTCGGGCATGTGCTTCGCCCTGCACTCCGTCGACCACCGCCTCGCGCGCTGGCTGATGGAAAGTTCGGAACGCGTCGGCGGCGCCAGCACGCTGCCGCTGACGCAGGAGTTCCTGGCCGCGATGCTGGGCGTGCAGCGCACCACCGTCACCGCCTTCGCCAGCCAGCTCCAGAAGGCCGGCCTGATCAAGTACGCCCGGGGCAAGGTCGAGATCGTCGATCCCGAAGCGCTCGACGCCCGCACCTGCGAGTGCCGCGGCGCCGTCCGCGAGCACCGCCGCCGCCTGCGCCTCGACCCCCTGCCGATCGCCCCCGCCGCCGTACGGCTGGTGCGCTAGCGGCCGGCCTTCTCCTCGCGCTCGGCGAGCTTCCGCCACAGCGCCGCGATCTGCTCGTACGCCTCGCGTTCCGCGGAGCGGGTCGCCTGCCGCGCCCATTCCTCGGCTTGTCGCGCATTCTTGCGGTAGGTGTCGGGCATCGAGGTGAGGGGGCCGGGTTCCAAGGGCCGGCGGGTATGCGCCCGTCGCCTGCCCGCCTCC
>DASVVG010000201.1:0-27576 GCA_036386655.1 Caulobacteraceae bacterium
CGATCAGCGCCTTCACGGCCGCGATCTGCCCGTCCTTGAGCCCCCCGAGCCTGCTGTCGTTCGCCGCGCCGGCGGCGCGAGGTCGCCCTCAGTCTGCGGGAGGCGGGGTTAAGCTTTGTTGACCGGGATCATTCCTCGGCCCGGGGCAGCGCCACCTCGACCTTCAGCCCGCCCCAGGCGCTTTCGCCGAGTTGCACGTCTCCGCCGTAGGCCCGCGCCAGCTCATCCACGATCGACAGTCCCAGGCCGGAGCCGGGCGAGGATTCGTCGAGCCGAGCCCCCCGTTTCATCACCTCGGCCCGGCGGTCTTCGGGCAACCCCGGGCCGTCGTCCTCCACGACCAGCCGCAGCCGGTCCGGCCGCTCGCCGGCGGCCGCACGGACGCGCACCCGCCCCTTCGACCACTTGCAGGCGTTCTCCAGCACGTTGCCGACGATCTCCAGCAGGTCCTGCCTCTCGCCGAGGAAGGCGAGGTCGTCCGGCGCGTCCCAGTCGATCACGCAGCCGCCGTCGCGGAAGATGCGCTCGAGCGTGGCCGTGAGCTCGTCCAGAACCGGAGCCACTTCCGTGCGCTCGCCCTGACCTTGCGCCCGCGCCGCCGCACGCGCCCGCCGCAGGTGGTGGTCGACGTGGTCCCGCATCGCGTTGGCCTGTCGCGACACGACCTCCGCTAGGTCGCCGGGCTGCTTTTCCGCCTCGGTGAGCATCACCGACAGCGGCGTCTTCAGCGCGTGAGCCAGGTTGCCGACGTGCGTGCGCTGCCGCTCCACCACTTCCTGATTGTGGTCCAGCAAGGCGTTGAGTTCGTCCGCCAAAGGGGCGATCTCCTCAGGGTAGTCGCCGCTCACCCGCTGCGCCTTGCCCCGTCGCACGTGCGCCACCTCTCGTCGTACTGCGAACAGCGGCCGCAGCCCCACGCGCACCTGGATCAGCACGGCGACCACCAGCCCGGCGCCCAGCAGCACCAGGGTCAGCGCGGTGGTCAGCGCGAAACCGCCCGCGTCCTCGTCGAGCGGTGAACGGTCCTCGGCCGCCATGAAGACCACCGGCAAGGGCACGCCGGGCAGCCGCCCCATCAAGGCCGCACCCCGCAGCCGTTCGGGCTCACCGTCAGGCCGGAGCGCCGGTCCCCGCACGTCGTAGAAGACCGCCGTCCCCATGTCCGCGCGCAGGCGCTGGAGCACCGTGGGCGGCAGCCGCAGTTCGGCGTCGAAGAGCGAGCGGGAGCGGGCCGGCTCCAGCAGACGCCCCCCGGGCGCCACCTTCGCGACCTGCCAGTAGCGGCCCGAGTACACGCGCTCCGTGCGCGCATCGCCCAGCAGCGGCGGCTGCAGCACGCCCCCGGGTCCGACGTTGGTGCCCGAATAAAGCGCGTCCACGATCTCGCTCAGGCCCGCGTCGAACCGCCGGAGCGCCGATTGTTGAAAGAAGGTGGTCAGCGCCAGCCCCGTCAGGAGCAGCGCCGCCAGGATCCACAGGGCCGCCAGCCAGACCAGCCGGCGGACGAGCGAGCCAGGCTTCATGCCGTGCCGCTCTCGCCCTCCGGACAGACGAGGCGATAGCCGAGGCCGCGGACCGTCTCGATGCGGTCGGCGCCGATCTTCTTGCGCACCCGGCCCACGAACACTTCGATGGTGTTGCTGTCTCGGTCGAAGTCCTGGTCGTACAGGTGCTCGACCAGCTCGGTCCGGCTGATCACCCGGCCCTGATGCATCATCAGGTAGTGCAGCAGCCGGTACTCCAGCGAGGTCAGCCGCAGCGGCTCGCCACCGACCGACGCCCGCGCCGCGCGCGGATCGAGCCGCAGCTCACCGCATGTCAGCGCCGGGGACGAATGCCCCGCGGCCCGCCGCAGCAGGGCGCGCAGTCGCGCCAGCAGCTCCTCGGTGTGGAAGGGCTTGGTCAGGTAGTCGTCGGCCCCCGCGTCGAAGCCGGCGACCTTCTCGCTCCAGGCGCCGCGAGCGGTGAGGATCAGCACGGGCGTGCCGTTGCCCTCGCGCCGCCAGCGCTCCAGCACCGACACCCCGTCGACCTTGGGCAGGCCGAGGTCGAGGATCACCGCGTCGTACGGCTCCGTCTCGCCCAGGAACTGGGCCTCCTCGCCGTCGGGGGCGTGGTCCACCGCATAGCCGGCGTCGTCCAGGGACGACTTCAGCTGCCGGCTCAGGTCCGGATCGTCTTCGACCAACAGGATGCGCATTCTAGCTCCCGGTAGCGCGCACGACGGCGCCCGTTTCCGCATCGACCAGATAGTCGATCCGTCGGCCGTCGGCGGCCGCCCAACGCACGCGGTACATCTTGCGCCCGCCGTGCTCCTCGATGCCGCTGTCCAGGATCCGCCCGGGGGTGCGACGCCGCAGGGTCTCGAGCACCTGCGGAAGCGGCACGTGCTGGCCCCGTCGCACCGCGTCGCGGGCTTCGTTCTGCTGCTGGCGCCAGCCGGCCCCCAGCGAGCTCGCGAGAGCATCGCCCGGCAGGCCGAACCCCTGCGCCGCCGCGCCGGTCGGCGCCGCGGTCAGAAGCGCCAGAATGAGGGCTGCGCGTTTCATGACATGCAAGCTAGCGGCGGGTGCGTGAACCCGGCCTGAATGCGGAGTTTACGATTAAGCGGGGCCCGTCAAGCACGCTCGCCCGGAACGGGTCACGCTTTGCGCTTGGGCGTGTAGGGCCGGTCGCGCCGCCAGCCTGCGGCGAACGCCTCGAGTTCCGGATCCGGTGTTTCGGGGAGCATCACCACCAGCTCGGCGAACAGGTCGCCTCGCTTGCGGCTCGCCGGGTCCACCGCGCCGCGACCCTTCAGGCGAAGCCGCCGGCCCGAGTTCGAGCCCTTCGGCACCGTCAGCGTCACCGGTCCCTCGGGGGTGGGCGCTTCCACCTTAGCGCCCAGCACGGCGTCGGGAACCGACACCGGCAAGTCCATGAACAGGTCCGCGCCTTCGATGCGGTAGTGCGGATGGGGCCGCACGACGATCTCGATCAGCGCGTCGCCGGCCGCGCTGCCGCGCCCCTGCGCCCCCTGCCCCTTCAGCCGGAGGACCTGCCCGTCCGCGGCCCCGGCCGGGATGCTCACCTCGATCGTCCGGCCGTCGGAGAACGCGATACGCTTCTTCGCCCCGAGGATGGCCTCCTCCAGGTCGATCTCCAGGCGGGCGCGAACGTCGAACCCGCTGCTCGGCCGTGCGCCGCCGCCGCGGGCACGCTCTCCGAACCCGCCGAACGGGCCGCCGCCGCTGAACATCTGTCCGAGGATCTCGTCGAAGTCGGAGCTGTCGAAGCCGCGCGCGCCGTACGTGCCGCCTCCATTGAAGGGGCCGCCTCCGTTGAAGCCGCGCCCGAAGCCGGTCTCGTGGCCCTCGGCGTCGATCTGGCCCTTGTCGTACTTCTCGCGCTTCTCGGGGTCGCCAAGGATGTCGAAGGCGGCGTTGATCTTCTTGAACCGCTCCAGCTTGCTGTCGTCGCCGGGGTTCTTGTCGGGGTGCAGGTCCTTGGCGAGCTTCCGATAGGCGCGCCGGATCGCTTCGGCGTCGGCCGTCTTCGCGACTCCCAGCTCCTGGTACAGATCCCGCGCCAATTCGGTGACCCCTTCCGCAGGGCCAGAGGTAAGGATTCCCCTCAGGCGCGCAAGGGCGATTGTTGCATCAAAGCCACAGGTCCCGCAGCGCCCCTGCGCCCCAGCCGAAGGCGGTCGACCACTGCCGCACCCGCACCCTCAACGGGTTCGGGAGCCCGCCCGGGAAGTCGGCCGCAGCGGCCTCCACGGTGTACGGCGCCGCCGCTTCCGAGACCTCCTGAACCCGCACCACCCGGGTTCCGTCCAACACCTCGACCCGGTACCGCTCCTGCTCCTCCGCCAAGGGCGCCTCGCCCGTCCAGGCGTCGCCGCCCACCCGCGCCCGCCGGACCCAGCTCAGCCGCACGTCCCCGTTTTCAAGCCGCCGCGCCTTCAGGTGAGCCGGCGACCATGGCCGCTGCGACAGCCCGCGCCAGACGAAGGTCCCCTCCGTCTGGGCGTCCGCATCGGCTCCAGCCCGCCAGAGCAGCGGAGCGCCCCGCTCGTGCTCCCCCACATCGGCTCGCACCAGTTCGCCCTCGAGCACCACGATCGGCGAGCCGGCCGCCGTGACGTCCGCCATCGCGGTGTCCGTGCCCGCCTGCCCCCGCAATAGTCCCCTCAGCCGATAGGTCTCGGGCGCGATCAGCGCGGCCTTCTGGAACTGAACCACCTCCCACTCGCCTGCCGGCGTGAACACCGCGACTAGGTTCGCTCCTGCCGCCACCGCCGCCGCCGTCCGGCTCTGCAGCCCCGCGCCTTCCACCCGGACGGTCAGCTCGGCGCCCGACCAGCGGTGCCGGGGCCCCCGCTCCAGGTCCGTGAGCGTCGCGCCGACGAGCGCCGGCGTCGAGACCCGCGCCCTCGGCGCCAGCGAGGCGGCGTCCGCTCCCGCGAGCACCTGCGTTTCCCGCCAAGGCTCGCCGGCGACCGCCACCAGCGGCCGCGGATCGTCGTCGCCCACGAGCGGCGGCAGGTCGAGCAGGTGCAGCACCGGCGGGGCGGCCGGCGACGCGGGATCGCCGAGCCGCCATTCGCCTTGACCGCTTGCGGCTTCCTGCTCCGGCGTCGCTTGCACCAGCCTGGCGCGGGGCTTCTCGTCCACGTCGACGCGAAGCACGCGCCACACCCGCGCATCCTCGTACAGCCGCACGAGATCGCCGGGCTCCAGCCGCAGCGCCGCCTCCGGCCCGAGCGCCACGGTGGTCTCTTCGCGGGACTCCGCGACGTGCAGACGCCGCCGAGCCACCGCCTCACCCGCCGGCCGCCCGCACACCGCAGGCAGGTCGAGATCGATCGAGCCGCCCGCAACCGGCGCGTCGCTGGTCACCGTCACCGTTGCGACCCCGTACTCCGCCGGCTCGTCGATAAACCGTGCGCGCACCGAGGAAGCCGGTAGCGTCAGCGTTCGCGACGCCTCCACCGGCGCCTCCGCCGCCTCGCTCCAGGCCAGATCGTCCGCCCCGAGCACCTGCGGCGCTTCCGCCAGGCCGCCGTTCAACAGCGCGATCCGGTCCCCGCGCTCCAGGCCGGTCCACGAAGAGGTTCGGCGCGTTGGCGCCCTTGTCCACCGCCGGGCAGCCGAACTCCACGAAGCGGATCGGCTTCATCCCCGGGGTCCACGCCGTCGGCTCCGCCGCACGTACGCCGCCGGTGCGGTCGTGATGCGCATGGCTCCACCAGCCGACGAGGTCCTTCGGCCGGAACACCCAAGGCTCCCCGCAAGCTCCGTCCGTGATCGGCGTCCGCGCCCGCGCCAACCGGTCCGCGTCGCTCCCGTAGAACCAGTCGAACCCCTCGCCCCCGGCGACCTCGAACCCGTCCGCCGCCTCGCCCGCGCGACGGTCGGTGAGCGGCGGATACCAGTCGATCCCCACGAAGCTGATCGCGGGGTCCGCCCACAGCGGGTCGAGGTGGAACGTCACGTCGCCCGAGCCGTCCGCGGGCTGATGGCCGAACCACTCGCTCCAGTCCGCGGCGTACGAGATCGCCGCATCGGGCAGAATGGCGCGGGCCTCCACCCCCAGCCGCCGCAGCCCCTCGACGGCGGGATGTCCCGTCTCGTCCCGCACCCAGGTGAGCCCGCGCAGTTCGGATCCGATCAGGAAGGTGTCCACCCCGCCCGCGAGCTGCGCCAGCTTCGCGTAGTGCAGCACCATACGAGCGAAACCCCAGTCGCTTCCGCCATATCGCGGCTCGCCTTCGACAAACGCGAAGTCGCCGGCTTCGGCCGGCCCGAAGAACGCCGCCACCTGCTCGCCCGCCGCCGCAGTCCGGTCCGGACTGCCGCTCCGCCCCGGCGCGGGATGGCATGTGATCCGCCCCCGCCACGGATACGCCGCCTGCTCCCCGGCGCCGTAGGGATCCGGCCGCGCGTTGCCCGCGGGCACGTCCATCATCAGGAAAGGATAGAGGCCCACCTCCAGCCCCCGTCGTTTCAGCTCGGCGATGAGTTGCAGCACCGCGGCGTCGGCCGAGGTGCCGCCGTACGCCGCCACGCCGTCCGCTCCGGCCAGCAGTCGCGCGCCCGCCCGGTCGGTGCCTCCCGCGCGCCAGCCGCGCGGCAGCGTCTCCTTCTCCGCCGCCTCAACGCCGGGCCGCACGGTGCATTGATCTGCGCGCAGGTCGTCCCCGAACCAGCTCGCCACCACCGTGACGCGCCTGAGGTTCGGCAGCTGCGCCTGCAGCTGGTCGAGCGACACCAGCACGTCCGCTCGCCCGTCGCTGTTGTTAACGTTCTCCGCCCGCACCCGCGTCAGGCTCTCGCGGATCCGCACCCTCTCGGTCGCGTAGACGAACTCGCCGGCGCCAGGGATCAGGCACACTCCGGCGAGCGTCTCCTCGAGGAAGCACGAACCAGGCCGCCGGAACACCTCGAAGGAGAGTTGCGGAGCCCGGTTTCCGTAGGGACCCAGCGCGAGGTCCTCGAACACTACGTACGCTGTCCCCCGGTACGCCGGCGCGCTCCCCTCCACCGCCTCGATCAGCGGATCGGGCGCCTGGTCCCCTCCGCCGTGATGCAGCCGCATCGTCACGCCGCTCATGTCCATCGGTTTGCCGTCGGCCCAGACACGGCCGATCCCGCCGATCGGGCCCTCCCCCAGCGCCACGGCGAAGCTCAGCGAATACGCCGCCTCCTCCGTCCGCGGTCCGCCCTTGCCGCCGCCGGTCCGCCGCTCGACCCGGCGCTCGCGGAACCGCGCCGCCCAGATCACCTGCCCGCCGATCCGTCCCCGCCCGAACACCGCCGGGATCGGAGCGCCCTCCGCCGCCGAGCTCACGTGGACGCCGCTCAGCCGGGGCCCGACCTGCCGCGCCGGTTTCAGCCCGTCGATCGCGGCCCGGTCCACCATCGCGCCGACAGCGGAGCCGATCGCGGCCCCAGCCTCGCCTCCCACGGCCGAGCCGATCGCCGTCAGCGTGACTTGCGCCATCAGTCCCTCACGTCAGGAAAGGAGAACACGCTCGCCAGCCGGCTACGCCACCAGGGGACGACCCAACTCTCGACCACCGCGCGGCCCCAGTAGGCGTGGATCATCCGGTCTTCACCCGAGGCGATCGCCGCGTGCTTCACCGGCGCCCCCGCCGCCATCCGGAACAGCAGCACGTCGCCGGGACGCACCGCGTTCGACGGCCGCAGCCGCCGCTGCGCCGCCTCCAGCATCAGCTCCTCGCCCCCGAGCTCCGCCCATTCGGGCCGGTACGGCGGCAGGGCCTCCGGCTCGGCGCCGTAGAGCGCCCGCCAAACGCCGCGCACCAAGCCCAGGCAATCGGCTCCCGCACCCTTCGTGCTCGCCTGATGCCGGTAGGGCGTTCCGATCCACGATCGCGCTTCGGCGACGATCGCGTCGCGCCCGATCACCGCCGGCTCCCGCCGTCGTGCCGCTCGCCCGCGCCCGGGTAGAGCGTCAGGAAGTCGTCTCCGGGGATGTCCGGAAAGCCCCGGAAGTTGAGGGCGTTCTCGAACACGCCCGCGCACGTCGAGAACCGCTTGTCGCAGCTGCGCCCCGCGAACCGCGGGTCGTCCAGATCGACCCCGCACCGCGGCTCCCCTAGCACGGCATCGCAGCCGCGCGCGTAGACACGCCCCGCGACCCGGTCGAGCGCCGCCAGCGGGCCCTCGACCTCCGCCGTGAACCGGGCGCCGGACCGCGTCACCCGCGCGATGCGGCCGCTCCACAGCCGCACGCGTAGCGCCGGCTCGCGCCAGTCCACGCGCCAGCACTCCACCCGTGCTCCGTCGTACGACCCGGCGTCCAGGTCCGCCTCCGTGACGGCGTCGTCGTCCAGCGCTCCGGTGACCGCGCCACTGCCCGGCTGCGTCGACAGCTCCGCGTCCGCCGCGCCCGCCGTCCACCCGCTGGCGGCCGAGCAGGCGACGCCGTCGACGACCAGCGATCGGTCGTGGTCGGTGAACCCGAGCCGCGTCCCATCCGCCCGCGTCAGCAGCCAGGCATGGCACAGCTCCGCCGCCCCGCTCGCGATGCGAGCGGACAGCGCCTCCGGAATGTCGCGCATCTCAGACCCTGATCTCGATCAGCGGCGCGGCGGCCGCCCGCCCGGCGTCGAAGCCCTCCAGCGTCACGTCCAGCCGGTCCGTGTCGAAGCGCACGGCGCAGTCGAACACGAACCCTGCCGTCACCGTCTCCCCGACCGAGGCCGGTTCATCCAAGGTGACCACTCCGGTTGCGGCTTCGACGCTGAAGCCGCCCGCCAGGGGGACGCCCCCGATGGCGACGATGACGCTCCCCGCCACCGGCTTGCGGATCTCCCGCACCACCGCCTCCTCCCCGTCGCCGTACCGCTTCACCAGCTGGAAGGCCGTCCGGACCCCGTCGCCCGCCCCGAGGGCCTGGTCTGTCGCCGCCGGCGCGGCACTCGGGGCGCACGACTTGAAGTCGGCGAAATCCTTGAACCGGAATCCGTGCAGCCGCCCCCGCCGCGCCTCGAAGAAGGCGGTCAGCTCCGCCATGTCGTCCAGCGAGCGCACGCCCGCCCCGATCAGCCACCGCCGGCGCCCGTGCGCCCACGGCGTCGATCGCCGCTCGTACCCGGACGCCAGCGTGACCACCTCCGTCCGCCGCTCGACGCCGCCGCTCGAGCGGAACGCCAGCCGCGCGGGCAGCCGCACCTCATGAAAGCTCCTGATGTTCCCGATATTTGCGGCGCATTGCCGCATTTCCCCCGAGGGGTTAACGTCCCCGCATCTTCAGGGGGGACTCAATGAACTGGCAGTTTCTGTTTTTGTCGGCCAACGGCCGCATCGGTCAGAAGGACTTCTGGATCGGCTGGCTGATCCTGTTCGTGGCCGCCATCGTCCTGGGCATGATCCCGTTCCTCGGCATGATCATTTCCATCGCGCTGATCTACCCGCAGGTCTGCATCTTCTCGAAGCGCCTCCACGACTTCGGCAAGACCGGCTGGCTGGCCGCCGTGCCCTTCGCGATCGGCGTCGTAGCGATGGTGTTCGCGATGATGGCCGGCGGCGCGGCGATGTTCGGCGTGGCGAGCGGCAACGAGGCCGCCGCGGCCGGCGGAGCCATGGCCGCGCTCGCGGGCGCAGGCTTGGTGATGATGCTCGCCTTCGTGGCCTGGATCGGCTTCACCCTCTGGGTGGGCCTCACCAAGGGCGACCCGGCTGCCAACAAGTATGGCGCGCCGACGCCGTCGATGTTCGGCGGCAGCACGACCCCGACGACCGTCTGATCAGACGCGGCGCGCGCCGAGCGAAACGGCGCGCGCCAGCATCTGCGCGATCTGCGCCTCCGAGCGCACGAGCCCGCTTTCCGCGCCCCGCTCGATGGTGACGTTGACTGTCGCCCCGCCGCCGGCAGCGCCCACATCCCCCGCCCTGACGGCCGGAACACCTCCGGCCCCCGCTCTCCGACGAGGTAGCTCCCGCCCGGCAGCACCGGGCCACCGTCCGCCCGCGAAGAGCTGGAGGTCGATCGGTCTCGCTTTCGTTCGGAAGCCGCTGCCGGTGCGGCTCGCCCGGGCCGGGGGTCAGGAGCCCCTCTCCGCCCACTTCCCGGCCATGTCAGAACTATACCTCAGGAGCGTACCCGGCGGACAACTTTCCTACACTTTCGTGCAAGTGCCTGATCCGGCGCAGCTCGGCTCCTTGGAATGCGTGGACAGTTCGCCCGCTGTCCCCGCATTTCCGCGCAGGGCTTCACCCGATGGCGTCGGCCACGATCACCCAGCCCGGCGGCTGCCGCTGCCAGACGCGCAGGTACGGTCCTCGCGCCGTCTTCCCGTCCGCGCCCGTCCACTCCGCCCTGCCGTAGGTGTACGCGAGGTCGCCGGTGCGCGCGGCCCCACCGCCTAAAGGCTCCGACGCAATCGTTTTCGGACGCGCCGCCAGCGCCGCCTCGATCGCCGCCGCGCCCACGGCCGGGGCAGGCTCCAGCCCGAAGATGCGGGCGTCGGGCGCCAACCGCGCCCGGTGGGCCGCGGCGTAGTTCGTCGCCATCGCCCGCGTCAGCTCCGCATCGAGCGCCCGCACCTCCGCCGTCGCCGCCTCGGCACTGGATGGCCTCGCGCCGCTCACCGGCACGACCGTCACCGGATCGTCCGGCTGGTGCGACGGCTTCACCGCCGTGCGGGGACCCATGTCGAACAACCAGCGCCACTGCCCGTCCGCTTGCCGCTCCCAGATGGTGAAGTAGTGGCTGAAGCCCTCGTCCTTGCCGAAGATCGCCGGGCCGGTGGTGAAGCCGAAATCCCCCGACCGCGCCACGCCGGCCATCGCAGGCCACCACTTGATGTACCCGGCGTCGTTCTCCTGGGGCCACGACGCGATGAACGTCTTCGCGTTCACGGCCTCGCCGCCCCGCACCATCACGCCGTGGTCGGCCGCGTGCTTCAGGAAGGCCGCGCGCGTGCTCATCACCTGCGCGTCCGCGGCGAACGCCCGCTCCGCCGCGATCACCGCGTCGGCCGACGGCGCAGGCGCACGCGTCGTTGCGCACCCGCCCAGCAACAGCACCGCGGCGGCCAGCACTCGCATCATAGGCAACGTCTCCAGCGAAGGACGACGCCCTCTGCCCGGGGACCTTCCGGCGCGCCACGCCGCTGCGACGAACCCTGTGCCCGCTGCGGCGGAGCTACCCGGGTCTGAACGTCACCGGGATCCGCACCTTGGCGCCGCCCGCGGGCCGGCCCTCCGCCGTCTGCGGCGACATGCGGAAATACGGGACCAGGCTGAGCGCGGCCGCGCCGAAGCCGTAGCCCTGCGGCGCCTCGGCGATCACGACGCAGTTCGCCAGCATGCCCGACGGCGTCACCTCGCAGCCCAGGGTGGCGCGCCCGTGCACGCCCGCGGCCCGGGCAGCCGGTGGATACGCGCGGGCCACGTCCGAGCCGCTGGGCCGCGCGACCCAGTTCGGGTTGGCGATGTGAGACGGCGCATAGGAGCGGTAGCCCGGCGGCGGCGGGGGCGGCGGCTCCGGCAGGAGCTGCGGAGGCGGCGGCGGCATGCGCTCAGGGATCGACCTCGGCTCGGTCGCGCAGGCGCTCGCCGACACGGCCGCTGCCAGCGCGATCGTCAGCCCCACGCCGTTTCGCATCGCCGCTCCTCCAAGCCGGGGGCCGTATCCTACCCCCGCTCCTTCGTCCTCTGGAAGGTCACCTTCGGGTAACGCTCCGCGACGTAGCCGATCTCCCAGGCCGTCTTGGCCAGGAACACCGGCTGCCCGTCGATGTCCTCGGCCATGGCGGTGCGGTGCTTGCCCGCGAAGTCCTCCACGTCCGCCTTCTCGCCCGCCAGCCAGCGGGCCTCCGCGTACGGCGCCGCCTCGAAGATCACCTCGAGCGCGTACTCCTCGGTCAGCCGATCGGCCATCACCTCGAACTGCAGCGGCCCCACCGCGCCGACAATGAAGTCCGCGCCCAAGGTCGGCCGGAACAGCTGCGTCACGCCCTCCTCCGCCAGGCCCTCCAGCGCCTTCTTCAGGTGCTTGGCCTTCAGCGGATCCTTCACCCGCACCCGCCGCAGCATCTCCGGTGCGAAGTTGGGCAGCCCCGCGTACCGCAGCGTCCCGGTTTCGCTGAGCGAGTCGCCCACCCGCAGCACCCCGTGATTAGGGATGCCGATCACGTCGCCGGCATAAGCCTCGTCCGCGATCTCGCGGTCGCTGGCGAAGAACATCATCGGGTTGTGCACGCTGAGCTGACGCCCGGTGTTCTGCACCTTCAGCTTCATGCCGCGCTGAAAGCGGCCCGAGCACAGCTTCACGAACGCGATGCGGTCGCGGTGCTGCGGGTCCATGTTCGCCTGCACCTTGAACACGAAACCGGTGACCTCCGGGTCCCCCGGCGCCACGTGGATCGGCTCGCCCGCCCCGTCGGTCTCCGCCGCCTTCGAGCCCGCGATCGGCGCCTTCACCGCCTCCACGATCTTCGGCGGCGGCGCGTAGGCCCCCAACCCCTCAAGCAGCTCCACCACCCCGAAGTGCCGCAGCGCCGAGCCGAAGAACACCGGCGTCATGTGCCCTTCCAGGAAGCTCTCCACGTCGAATGGCTTCGACGCCTCCAACACGAGTTCGGCGCCCTCGCGCACTTCGTCCAGCTCCGCCTCGTCCAGGTGCTGCACGATCGAGTTGTGCCCGAGCTTCACGTGCTCCGGATGGCCATCGTCGTCGCCGTCTGCGCCCTTCTTGCGGAACGGGATGAAGCTCTGCTCGCGCAGGTCGATCATTCCCTTGAACCGGTTTCCCGACCCCGCCGGCCAGAACAGCGGCGCCGGATCGAGCGCCAGCTTCGAGCTGATCTCGTCCAGCAGCGCGAACGGGTCCTGCGCCTCGCGGTCCATCTTGTTGATGAAGGTGACGATCGGGATGTCCCTAAGCCGGCACACCTCGAACAGCTTCAGCGTCTGCGGCTCGATGCCCTTTGCGGCGTCCAGCACCATCACCGCCGCGTCCGCCGCCGTCAGGGTCCGGTAGGTGTCCTCGCTGAAGTCCTCGTGCCCCGGCGTGTCGAGCAGGTTGAACAGCAGCCCCTCGAACTCGAAGCTCATCACGCTCGAGCTGACGGAGATCCCCCGCTCCCGCTCGATCTTCATCCAGTCCGACCGCGTGCGCCGGTTCTCGCCGCGCGCACGCACGGCGCCCGCCTCCCGGATCGCCCCGCCGGTCAGCAGCAGGTTCTCCGTCAGCGTAGTCTTGCCGGCGTCGGGGTGGCTGATGATGGCGAAGGTGCGCCGCCGCGCCGCCTCCGCCGCTGGCGCGGTCGTGCTCATGAGCCGCGCCAGATAGGGCGGCCCGCCGGCCCTGTCACCCCGCGGCTACTTCCCCGCGGCTCCTTGAGCGGCCAGCGCCTGCTCCAGCAGCCCTCGGGCCGCCGCCATCGCCTTGCCGCCGTGGGGATCGTTCAGCAGCGGCGCCAGCACCGCCGCGGCCTCCTTTCCCCGTCCCTTGCGCAGCAGCGCGCGCGCCGCCTGCAGGCGCACGGCCGCCACCTCCGGCGCCGCGTCGTAGGCGGCGAGCAGCGCGTCCATGTCGATCTCCTGCGGGTACCCCGGCATGCCGCTCCGGCTCTGCACGAACGTGAGCAGCGTCTGATAGCTCTGCTCGGGGTTCGCCCGCATCGCCGCGGTCGCGTGCTCCTGCGCCTCCTTCACCATGGCCCGGCGGCGTTCAGGGTCCGTCTCGGCCTCGGCCGCCGCCATCCGGCTGCTCGCCAGCATCCTCCACAGTTCGGCGTCCTTGGGCTCGGCCTGCGCGCGCCGCTTCAGGATCGCCTCGCCCGCCGCCCGGTCCCCATAGGCGATCTCCCACCGGGCCAGCGTGACCTCCGCCAGCCGGTCGCCCGCGTGCTTCGCCGCACGGCTGCGCACCGTCTGCAGCAGGCGCTGCCGTTCGGCCGTCGGTATGCCGAAGACGGCCGCCCTGTCCTCCAGTAGCAGGTCGTCGGCGGACGCGGGCAATGCGGTGATCGTCACCGCCGGCGGCGTCTCCTTCCCAATCAGCCGCGTGACGGTCATGCCGTTCCCTTTCACGTAGGTCTTGAGCGTGGCCTGCAACTGCGCCGCAGGCGTCCCTGTCGCCGTCTCCAGCGCCTTGACCGGGTCGGCCCCCTGCTCGGCGACCGCCCGCATGTACGCCTGCAGTTGCTGCGTGCGCTGCGGGTTCGACATCATGTAGTGGGTCAGGAGCCACGACTGCGCGTAGTACATCGCCCGCTCGTCGTCCGTCTTCAGCTCTCCGGACCGCGCGCGCAGCACCGTCTCGATCGGAATCCAGCTGTTGTGGGACAGCCAGTCGACGCGGTTCTTCTGCGGCATGCCCAGGGTGACCATGCCGGGCGAAAGCTCGACGCCGGAAAAGTACTCGGCCATCCCCTCGACCAGCCATCCCGGATAGGCGCTCGGGAAGTGCCGGTGCATGAAGTGGTGCGTGTATTCGTGGAGCAGGACGTGGTTCTCGCCGCGCGTGCGGATCGCCACGGCGAACACGTCTTCGTTCCCCCGGGCGTAGACGCCGCGCATGCCTTCCTTCGCCTCGAGGACCACGCGGCGGAACTCGTCGTGGTTGTTCACAAGGTAGATCGGCAGCTTCCGCCCGGCGCCGGACGCGGCCTTCAGCCGGTTCTTCTCGCGCAGGACGCTGTCGAACACCTCCAGGCGGCGGACGAACTCCCTCAACGAGGCTTCATCGCCCTCTCCGTAGACGATGAACTGCGGCGACTCGGCCTTCAGCCACTTCGCTTCCGCCGAGCCCGCGCCCGCGGCCAGCGCCACGGCGAGCGCCAGGCCGGCCAGAGCCTTCGGTGATCGCATCGGTGTCTCCCCTGCAGCCGGCGCAACCTAGCGTTACGTCTCGCCGCCGCCGAGTCCCCCTGGCGTCGCAGCCGGCTCAGCGCCCGTTCGTCTCCTCGTCCGCGAGTTCGTCGAGAACGGCCTCGGGGGCCACGTCGCGCTTCAGTTCGTCGAGTTCAGGGTCGCGAGCGCCGTCGACGCCGAGCTTCTCCGCCACCGCGCTCACCAGCGACAGCAGCCGCGTCACTTCGTGCTCGGCCAGCAGGCTGATCTGCAGGTCCAGGTCCGCCCGTCTGGCCGCCACCGCCATCGAGCGGTTCTGGCTGATCAGCACGAAGGTCGACAGGAAGATCGCCTCCACCGAGGCCCAGGTCGCCATGATGACGAACGTTGGATCCCACCGCGGCACGCCCGGGATCAGCCCGGTGTTCACACCGATCCACCCAGCCACCACCGCCACGTGCAGATAGACGAAGGGCATCGAGCCCGTGAAACGGGTGATCAGCTCGGCCAGGCGGGCGCCCCCGCTGGCCTCCGCCTCCTCCCGTCGCCGCCGCTCCTCGAGCGCACGGATGTTCCGCTCCAGCACCGAGGCGAGCCCCGGCGGGCGCGGCGGCTGCACCGTGGGCCCGCTGTATGTCTGGTCAGGTAGGGACGCGCCGTCCCCAGGGGTGGCCATGCGTCGGCCTCCAGCGACAGGTACTCACCTGAACCGCCGAAGCCGCGCCGGGTTGCCGCAGCGGCTAGGCCGCCATGCGCCGCCAGACGTGGCTGTCCGCCACGGCCGGCGTCAGCCGCCCCGCCTTGTGCTCTGTCAGCAGGTTGGCCATCGCCTCGATGCTCAGCCCTGCGTAGCGCGCGGTCACGGCTTCCGGGCTGCACCCGCGCGCCGGGGCGACGAACAGGGCCGCGTTCACGCTCGGCTGCTTCTTGGTGATCAGCAGCGCCAGCCGCGCCGCCCGCTCAGGATCGGTGCGGTGCATCAGCGGATCGGCCGCGAACATCTCCTGCGCCAGCGACACGACCGCGTTGAACGACAGCGCCTGCATGGCGCGCGCGTCCAGCGGCGGCTCCTTCACCCCGGCTCCGAGGTTCACGATCACGTCGTTCAACAGGAAAAGCATCACCGACCCACATCGCCGTGTTCACGGTCTTCTGAGGGTCATCCTGCACCACGCCGGCTTTCGGCGTGGTTGAAGGAATTGGTCAACGAACCTCTAAATCGCAGACCGACACGGCTTGCGAGCCATAGCCGTGCGCGGCCAGGCAGTCGCCGTAGGCGGCCAGCGTGGGCGAGGTCCGCAGGCCGAACCAGAGGCCCAGCACCGCCACCAGACAGCCCGTCAGAACCACGTTGCGCGGCAGGGTCCGTTGCATCGATCACCCGATCAGCTCACGGGAATCGAGGCTGCGCCCCAATAGTTAACGACCGGGTAACTCCGTGCCGCCTTTCGGGCGCTCCACAGTCTCGGTCAGGAAGTGACGGCCCTGGTTGTCCTCCACCTCGACCACCCACAGGTCCGGGTCGCGTTGCGCGGACCGCTCGGCGTAGGCGTCGAGGTCGGCCTCCGGCTTCTCCCCGAGCGGCTCCATCCAGACCCGCTCGCCCTCCCCGTTCACCGCCTCGGCGTACAGGCGCACGGACCGGTCGCGCGTGTCGAAGGCCTTCACCAGCACCGCCCCCGCCCTGGCGTCCCCGCGCCGGACCACGGTCGCGAAGGCCCCGCTCATGTGCGCGCGCCGGATCAGTGCCTGCACCCAGAGGTCGGTCGGCAGGATCATGCGGCCGAAACTAAGCGTCCCGAAGCGATCTCGCTAACCATCGCGCAACCTTGCGGGGCCAATCTGGCGGTCCGCTTTTCAGAATCTGATTCCATGCGCGTCCTGTCCCTCCCGTTCCTGCTCTGCACGGCGCTGGCCGCCTCCGCCGTGATCGCCGCTCCCGCCGCCTCGGCTCTGCTCTATGAACGGGCCCTGATGCTCGAGGCGAACAAGCGCTGCCGCCTGTTCACGCCCGCAGTCTCCGGCGCGCTGACCACCGCCGCGCTGCAGGCTCGCTCCGCCGCCCGCCGCGCCGGCGACGCGCCGACGGCGCTGGACGCGGTGGAGCGCCGCGCCGCCTCCAAGGCGCGCGCCACCCCCTGCACCTCCCCGGATCTCGCCGTCGCCGCCGGCCGTGTGCGCTCCGCCCATGAAGGCCTGAGCCGCGTCGCCCGCATGGAGTTCCCCGGCGGCACCGCCGGCTGGTCCGCCGACCGCACCCGCAGCCGAAACCCCCGCTGGCGCGTCGTGCAGAAGACCCGCATCGGCGACGAGGCCCTGAGCTTCGGTCTCGCCAGCGAGAACGCCGCCCCGCCGCGTCTCTTCGCCGTCTCCAGCTTCGAGCGCGCGCCCACCCTGGTCCGCCTCTCCGCCGGCGGCCGCACCTTCCTCGCCGAGGACCTCCGCCGCGCTCCCGAGCCGCTCCGCAACGGGGACGACGCGCTGGCCTTCCGCTTCTCGCCGGCCGCCGCCGAGGCGCTCGAGAAGCTCGACCCACGCGAGACCGTCCGGCTCGAGTTCGTCACGCTCACCCGCACGGGGGAGCGCAGCCGGTCCGCCGAGATCGAAGTGGGCGACTTCGCCGCCGCCAGGGCCTTCGTCGCCGCCGGCTAGCGGCTGAACGGGATCACCTTGGCGCCGCCGCCTCCGGGCGGCTCCTGCGCCGCCGCGTCCGCCAGCACCGGCATGCGCACGGTCACCGCCGTGCCTTCGCCCAGCGCGCTCTCGACGCCCATCGTGCCGCCGTGCAGGCCCGCGAACGCTTTCACCAGCGACAGCCCGAGCCCGGTGCCCATGGCCCGGCTCTCCACGCCGCCCGCCTGCTCGAACGGCTGGCCCAGCCGCTCCAGGTCCTCCGCCGCGACGCCCACGCCCGTGTCCGCGACGGCCAGCTCGAGCTCGCCGTCCACCGCGTCCAGCGTCACCGTCACCGCCCCCCCCTGCGGCGTGAACTTCAGCGCGTTCGACATCAGGTTCAGCGCGATCTGCTTCAGCGCCCGCTTGTCGGCGTCCACCCTCAGCGGCTCGTCCGGCAGCACGGCGCGAAGGTCCACGCCCGCCTCGTCCGCCTGCGGCCGCATCAGCCGCATCACCGCGGTCAGGGCCTCGCGGGCGTCGAACACCTCCTTCGAAAGCCGGTACCGGTCCGCCTCGATCTTCGACATGTCGAGCACGTCGTTGATCAGGTCGAGCAGGTGCTGCCCGCTCTCATGGATTAGCTGCGAGTATTCCGCGTAACGGTCTGGAATCGGACCGAAAAGCCGATTCCGCATGATGTCGGCGAAACCCATGATCGCGTTCAGCGGCGTGCGCAGCTCGTGGCTCATGTTGGCGAGGAAACGCGACTTGGCCGCGCTCGCGCTCACCGCCTCCTCACGCGCGGCCTCGGCCTCGGCCAGCCGCCGCCGCAGCTCGTCGGGGCCGTCGCCGCCCCCGTCTCCCGGCTCAAGCTCGCGCGGGCCCTCGGGCGCCGGACCCACGGCCCGTCCCAGCGCGCTCGCCAGCGCCCAGGCCGTGGTCGCCAGCGCGCCGACCATCAGCAGCCCGCGCAGCCAGCCCGCCGGCGCCTCGTAGGAGATCGCCGCCATCTCCGCCGCGCCGGCCACCACCAGCGCGAGCGCGACCAGCACGCCCGCCTCCCGGAACGGACGCCGCAGCATCGCCGCCGCCGCTAGCGGGGTCAGGGCCCACGGCGCCCCCGGTCCGGTGATGCCGCCCGCCGCCGTCAGCGCCACGGCCACCGCGGCGGCCCAGATGACCAGCTGCACCCGCCGTCCCAGCAGCAGCCCGGTGAGCCCCGGCGCCGCCATCGCGGCCAGCGCCACGTAGACCGACCCCGGCAGGTCCCCCAGCAGCACGGTCAGCAACGCGCCCACGCCGACGGTCAGGCAGGCCCAAACGGCGTGCCACGTCCTCACCGCCCGCGCCTCGGGCTCGAAAGCTTCAGCTACGCTCACGACCCGTATCTACGATCCCTCTGTGGCCCCCGCGAGGCCGTTCACGCCTCAGGCGATTGCGCGCGCAGGGCGAGGTTGACCCTTTCGCAACCCGCCGCTGCCACTCTGTCCGATCGAAGCTCAGAAGGACTTCGCGCCATGCCGACGGCCGCCCGAGCTGCTCCGCCAGCCAGCCCCGAAGAGCGCGAGCCGCTCTCCGCCAACGGCCGCCGCGCGCTCCTGCGCACCGTCAGCCACGAGCTGCGCACCCCGCTGAACGCCATCATCGGCTTCTCCGACATCCTCTCCTGCGAACTCTACGGTCCCCTGGGCTCCGACCAGTACCGCGAGTACGCCGCCATCATCCGTGACAGCGGGCACAAGCTGCTCAAGCTGGTCAACGACATCCTCGAGGTCGCCCGGCTCGAGGGCGGCGCCGCCCACCTGATCGTGCGGGAGGAGCCGCTGCGCCAGGCGGTCGAGGAGGCCGTCCAGGCCTGCCGCCTGGAGGCCGCCGCCGGAGACGTGCGCATCGTGGTCGACGAGCCCGAGGGCCTGCCGATGGTGATGGGCGACGCGCGCGGCCTGCGCACCATCTTCTTCAACCTGTTCCAGCGCGCCGTGGCCGCCTCCGCCCCCGGCTCGGAGATCCGCGTCTCCGCCGTCGGCGGCTGCGGGCGCCGCCGCGGCTGGGTGCACGTGGAGGTGCGCGACGCCTCCGGCCCCGTCGACCCCGCGCTCCTCGACGTCATGGCCGAGCCGTTCCAGGCGCCGGACCACGAGGGCTCCGGCTCGGATCTGGGCCTCCCAATCGTCCGCCTGCTCACCGAAGCGTTGGGGGGCGAATTCGAGCTGAAGCCGACCTCCCAAGGGCTCTGCGCGGTGGTCCGCCTGCGCGCCTGCGAAGGCTAGCGCCGGCAGTCCTCCAGCGCCGCCGCCAGCAGCGGCCGCATCGAAACGACCACTGGATACCGGGCCCGCCACCGCGAGCCGCAGCGCTCCAGCAGCGTGGCCTCGCTCGCCCCGAGCGCGTACAGCGCCAGCCGCCGGTCCTCCGCCAGCCGCGCCGCGATCAGCTCGCGGCCCG
This sequence comes from Caulobacteraceae bacterium, assembly GCA_036386655.1. Lineage (GTDB taxonomy): Bacteria > Pseudomonadota > Alphaproteobacteria > Caulobacterales > Caulobacteraceae > JAHWJX01. The sequence goes on from DASVVG010000201.1 coordinate 19,374, forward strand.
TCGCCGCGTGCAGCGCACGGCCGGTCTCCGCCACGTCGGGGTCCTGCGACCGTTCCGCCGCGGTGAACTCGGTCCAGCGCGCCACGCCCTCCTGCCAAAGCTGCAGCTCGGCGTAGCGCCAGTCGCGCGGCGAAACGCTCGCCGCCAGCCGGTCCCGCGCCCGCAGGTAGCGCGCCACGTCGACGGAATCCGGGGGCGTCCGCTTCGCCAGGATCGCCGCCAGCACGTTCGAGGCTTCGGCGAACAGCCGCCCCGTCTCCGGCTCCGCGTACGGGAAGGCGTAGTTCAGCATCCACATGCCGGTCTCGTCGCCGCCGCTGAGATCGAGCGCCGCCACCCGCGCCTGATACCCGGGGAAGGTCCACTGATGCTGGTGGAAGTGCTCATGCAGCAGCATGGTGCGCCACCCGCCCCTCGACTTCCCCGTCGCCGCGGGCGTCCCCACCACCACCGTCGCCGGCAGCCCGAACGCCGGCATGGCGGCCTGCAGCCCCGGCGGGAACACCCGCGCCCGGCTCATTATCTCGCACCCGGTGGCGGCATCCCGCACCGGCGCGCCGAATCCCGGCGCCTGCTGGCAGACCAGGTGCTCCCGCTCGCCCTCGACCAGCAGCACGCCGAACGGCGTGCGGTCCCAGCCCGGCCAGACGTCCTTCGCCGACGTCGCAACGTCCGCCCGCGCCGCGGCGATCAGCGCCAGCGTCTCCGGCGCCTGCGCGTGCGCCGTCCCCGCGGCGGCCAGGGCCGCAATCGCCGCCGTCGTCCTCAACAAACCGCGTCCCCCGAAACAGCCCAGCTTACACTCGACCCCGCTTGCGGCTGAAAGTGGGCGCCGCGTTGCCCCGGGCGCTCGGCGAGCCTACCTGCGGCCCATGACCGCCATCCTGGCCGATCCCCCGCCGCCCGCCGAGACGCTGGCCGAGCTCGAGGAGGAGTTCGACGTGCTCGGCGACTGGGAGGAGCGATACCGCTACGTCATCGACCTCGGCCGCGAGCTCGAGCCGCTCAGCGAGGCCGAGCACGTCGACGCCAACAAGGTGCGCGGGTGCGCCAGCCAGGTCTGGCTCGTGGCCGAGCGCCTGCCGGAGGGCCGCCTGCTCTTCCGCGGCGACAGCGACGCCCACATCGTGCGCGGGCTGATCGCCGTCCTGCTGCGCCTCTACTCGGGCCGCACCGCCCGCGAGATCCTCGACTTCGACGCCAAGGCGGGCCTGGCGAAGCTCGGCCTCGACCAGGCTCTCTCCACCCAGCGCTCGAACGGCCTCGCGGCGATGCTCCAGCGCATCCGCCGCGACGCGGAGGCGGTGGTCGCCTAGCGCCGCTCGCCCGCGCCGGCTTCCTGCCCCGCCGGCACGCCGTCGCCGTCGCCGTCGTTGGGAGCCGGAGCGCCCGTGCCCGGCCCGGTCTCGCCCGTGCCCGCTTCGCCGATCGCGCCCTGGCCGTCGCCGTCCATGTCGGCGGTGGTGCCTTCGCCCGTCGCCGCGACCGTTCCTTGCTCGGCGACACCGGTGGTCTGCCGCGGGCCGTCGAGGTCAGCGCGCCCGCCGCGGCTCATCAGGAACACCACCAGCGCGATCAGCAGCGCCGCGGCCAGCAGCGCCCACAGCCAGGTCTTGCCCTTCTTCTCCGGTGCGGTGTTCGTCATCGTCTCGTTCCTGCTGGGCCTCGCGCCCTTCCGCGGGACTCAACAGGCGCGCCGTGACCCGGTTCCCGGCTCAGCCGATCCGGTAGTGGGCGGCCAGCCGCTGCAGCGCCAGCTTCAGCACCGTCTTGCCGGAGCGACCCGGCAGCCCCAGCCCGCGCTCCGCCGCCTCGAGCGCCGAGCCGCGCAGGCACACGTGCTCCAGCATCTCCCGCAAGCCGGGGCCGGCAGCCTCCAGCGCCGCCGCCACGCGCCGCTTCGCCTCCATCCCGCGCTCCACCGGGTCCAGCCCCGGCCCTCGCGCCGCGCCGCCTCGCGGCGCCGCGTCCCACGCCATCGTCAGCCGACCGATCGTCCCGGCCAGGTGGAAGTCCTCGCGCAGCTTCTCGCCCGCGGCCGCTTCCGCCGCCGTCAGCCAGGGACGCCCCTGCGCGTCGCGCCGCCGCGCCAGCCATGCGATCGGGCTCTCCCCTAGGTTCGCGCGGCGCGACCGGACCCGCCCGTCCGCCTCCGCCACCGCCCGCTCGCCGTCGATCACGCTCGGCCGTGCCGCCCCGTCCGGCGCCGCGTCCGGCACGGCCGCGAGCACGGTCCAGCCCTCGCCCCGCGGCTTCAGCCCCGGCTCCCTCGCCAGTCGGCGGAAGCCCGCCTCGTCCAGCCGCATCAGCGGCCGTCGCCGCCGATCCGCGTCGGCCCGAACCGCATAGCCGCCGCCCTCCGGCGCCAGCCACGCTCCGCTCCGCGACAGCAGCCGCGCGGCCCGCTCCGCGGCGCGTTCGGCGTCCTCTTGCTCGTGCACGCCCATGGTCACGCGCGGACCGCCGTCGGGGCCTGCTGCACGCACGCCTCCAACTGCGACAGCGTCCGGTCGACGTCTCGCCGCTCGCGCAGCTTCTCGATCTTGCTGCAGGCGTGGCTGATCGTCGTCCGGTCGCGCTGAAAGGCCGCCGCCACCCGGTTCTGCGGCAGCGCGAAGCCCACGTGCAGCAGGTACATCGCCATCGCCCGGGCTTCGGCCACCTTGTCGCGGCCGCGCAGGTCGCACAGGATTTCCTGCGCCGGCACGCCGGTGGCCAGCGCCACTAGGTGCGTCACGAACGCGGCCCGCGCCCGGTCCTGCGTCGTCCGCCGTCCCCGCCTCTCCCAACCGGTCTCGCCGGACTCCGCCATCATCTCACACTCCCACGCACTCACGAGCGGGAAGAGCTTAACACCGAAGCCGCGGAGAGAGGATAACTTTCCTATCCCCGCCATCTAGCGGGTTGATATCGCTGCGCTAGGAGGGGCGGATCCCCGTGCGCTGTTCATGTCCCTGGAAGCCGACCAGCCCGTCGTAGCCCAGGATCATGTCGACCTGCCGGCCGTTGTTCGCCAGCGGCAGCCGCAGCCACACCACCGACATGTGCGCCAGCCCGCGCCAGGCCAGCGAGTGGACGCCCGCGCCCGGCTTCTTGGTGGTGGCCACCTTGTCCAGTTCGCCGCGCCAGTACTCCGCCGCCGAGCCGTAGGCCTCTTCCAGCGTCTTGCCGGTGATCTCCTGCCCGTACACCCCGTACAGGCCGGTGCCCGCCAGCCGCACCCGGTAGTCCAGCGAGCCGTCCTCGCCGCGCAGCACGTTGATCAGGCTCACCGACGGCAGGTGGCGCTTGAAGTCCTCGGGATGGATGTGCTTTCGCCCGGGCAGCCGCCCGCGCCGCTTCAGCGAGTGCCAGTAGGCGTGCAGCTCTTCGTGAGCCCTCACCGCCATGTTCGGAGCGCCTGTTTGCGGCGTCATCTGCAGAGTCCCCGCCAAGCCTCTGGATTCGTGGGAGTTACCTTCGCTTAACCATAAGGGCGAAGGCAAGGCCTATTCGCGCCGAAAGCGTGACTCAGATGTCGCACATCCCCTCAAACGCGAAACGCCCGCCGTCTCCGGCGGGCGTTTGCTGTCGTTCGGCCGATCGGGCTACCGGCTCTTGCCGCCACCGCCCCGCGCGGCGCGGCCGCCCTGCCCAAGGCCCATCTGCTTGGCGAGGTCCGAACGCGCCTTGGCGTAGTTCGGCGCCACCATCGGGTAGTCCTTCGGCAGGCCCCACTTCGAGCGGTATTCCTCGGGGCTCATGTTGTACTTCGTCCGCAGGTGCCGCTTCAGCGACTTGAACTTGCGGCCGTCCTCCAGGCACACGATGAAGTCGGGGTTGACCGACTTCTTCACCGGCACCGCCGGCTCGCGCGGCGCGGCTTCCTGCACCTCGGCCCCGCCGGAGACGCCCGACAGCGCCCGGTGCACGCTCTGGATGAGGATCGGCAGTTCGGCCGAAGGCACCGAATTGTTGCTGACGAACGCGGACACGATGTCCGCGGTCATCTCGATGATTTCTGATCTCTCTTCCATTGGGCCTGTATCCGACGGGCTGAAGGGTGTGCGACGCCGTGTCCGGCGGTCGAGAGGCGCTGTCCATAGACAGCTTCCCCTCGCGGGACAACTCAAATGTCGCCCGCCACCGTGTAAAGCTAAGGATAGGCCTGTGGAAAGTCTAGGCCGCCAGAGTTGTCGCAGCACAGAGTGCCGCCGTTCTCTGCCGCCGTTCTCTAGCGCCGGAACTCGCCGCCGAACGCCAGCATCGCCGCCCGCTGCGGCACCGAGAACGAGTCCAGCTGGTCGACGTCGCCTTCCTGGATCGCCTTCAGCAGCGCCGGCGTCATGGCCGACGAAAGCGCCCAGTTCCAGTAGCGCAGCACCGTCTGCGCCCGGTCGACCGCGATCATGTCGAAGGTGGAGAGCGCCCGCTCGAACCCGGGCATCGGGGCGCCGTCCGGGTTGGTCTCCGGCCGCCGAAGGCCCCGCCACAACGCCCGCACCGCCGCCTTGGGCAGGCCCGTCGCCTTGCACAGGATCGCGATCGGCTCGCCGCTGGCGTCGGCCAGGATCTTCGCGCCGGTCATCGGCTTCACGCCCGACAGGTACGAGATCTCCTCGCTGAGCTCTCGCGTCAGGCCCGCCTGCGAGGCGCGCACCGCGTCCTCGAGGCTCTCGTAGGGACTCTTCTCGATGGCCGCGCGGTTGCGCTGGCGGCGCTCGATGAACTGCAGCGCCTTGCGCGAGATCGGGTCGGACCACCCCTCGCCCGCGGCCATGGCGAACACGTCCGAGGCGGCCTCCTGCAGTACTTCGCGCGACACGGCGAACCGCTGGAGGATCACGCGTCGGCTCTCGGCGTCGGACCACCAGAACATCACGTACGCTTGGCTCGGCCTCAACTCCGGCCGCTTCAGCAGCATCGGGACAAGGCTCACCTCGTCGCGCGAGGCGGCCACGATGGTCTCGATCGCCGGCTGCGAGATGCGTGCGCCCTTGTTCCGCAGCAGGTCGGCGATCACGTCCGCCTCGGCGAAATCCACCAGCACGTCGGTCACCACCTCCCCCACCTCCCGGCGGCGCGCGATGTAGCGGCGGTGGTCCGTCCGCCCGATGCGGGCGCAGGCGATCAGGTCGGCGTCGCCGATGGCGTTGCTCTCCTCGAGCAGCGGCCGCGCCACCTCCACCTCGTCGCCCAGCAGCAGCCGCAGCAGGCTGTTGGGGATCTCCACCAGCTGGCACAGGCGCCGGGCCACCTTGATCCGGTCGTCCGGCGAGGCCTCCTTCAGCATCTCGACCAGCAGGTCGGCCGTCATGGCGCGCTCGAAGGTGTTCACGCGGCTCGACGGCAGGCAGACCACGTCCGCCAGGCGTTTCAGCAGGCTGCTGCGCGAGCGGGCGGTCCGCGCGGGCGCCTCGTCCAGCAGAGCGGCGGCTTCGATCATGACTCGCGAAAATGAGGCCGGATGGTTAAAGCGCCGTGTGCGCTGAGAGAGGGACGGATGCGCCAGATCCCGCTGGAGGAGCTGCCGGCGCTCGTCGGCCAGGAGGTCGGCGTCTCCGACTGGGTCGAGATCGACCAGGCGCGCGTCGACCGCTTCGCCGACGCCACCGACGACCACCAGTGGATCCATGTCGACGTGGAGCGCGCCACCGCCGAGATCGGGGGCCCGATCGCCCACGGCTACCTGACGCTTTCGCTGGTGCCGATGCTCACCGCCCAGATCGTGGAGGTGACCGGCGTCTCGCGGGGCATCAACTACGGCTGCAACACCGTTCGCTTCACCAACGTGGTCCGCGTCGGCAGGCGGGTGCGCATGCGGATGAAGATGCTCTCCTCGGAGAAGCGCGGCGCGAAAGGGCTCCAGGTGGTCATGGAGTGCACCATCGAGATCGAGGGCGAGACCCGCCCGGCCTGCGTCGCCGAGACGGTGGGAATCCTCTACGGCCGTTAGCGTCGGCTTAACGACTTAAGGCCAAGCTGCGCCGACTGACGAAGACGCGCTCCGGCGCCGCCCTCGTCGACCTGCTCAGACCTCCCCGTTCTTGAGCGGAGCCGCGGCCCCCGGGCCGCGGCTCTTCTCGTTTCAGCCCGCCGGCGCGCTGGCCGGCCGCGTGCCTGCGGGCGGCGCGGTCGTGGCGGGCTGCACGCCCACCGGCGGCGGAACCGGCTTGGCGGCCACCGCGGGCGCCGCCGCCGGCCGCTGGTCCAGCAACGCGATGGCTTCGCGCACGTGCTTGGCGTGGGTCACCACGCCGATCTCCAGCCGGTCGCCCTTGATCTCCACCTGCCGCGTCAGCACGCCCGCGATGAAGTAGGCGCCCGGCTCCTTCACGCCCCTCGACGACCGGCGGGGATCGGCCATGAACACGGGCCCGCCCGAGTTGCCGTCGAACACCCGGAAATCGAGCAGGAAGTTCGGGAACACCGACGCGGGCGTCAGCGGATACGACGCCACCCTCCCCCAGCGCAGGATCGGGAAGCCGGCGCGGTTGGACGAAAGTCCCTTCGGGAAGCCCAGCGCCATCATTTCGTCGCCGGGCCGCACGTCGTACCGCGTGAACGTCGCGTCGTCGGCCAGCCAGGCCAGCGGGATCGCCGCCTTGGTGAACTCCGGCGGCGCCGTGATGGTGATCGCCGCCACGTCCTGCGTCGGGTGCCGCTTCCACAGCGGCGCGCCCGACGGCGTCGTCCCGGTGCGGATCGTGAAAGCCGCTGGCGCGTACCGCCAGTCCGCCGCCTCCGAGGCCACCCGCCAGCCGACCCGCGCCTCTGGGAACGGCATTCGGTCGAACACGTGCCCGGAGGTGATCAGCACCGTCCGCGGCCTGCCGTCGGGCGTGGGCGCGTTGACCAGGAACCCGGTGCCCACCGTCTTCGTGCCGTCCCCGAGCGGCTGCTCGAGCTGCACGGTCGCCTTGATCAGGTCGATGGCGAGGTCGGGGGTCATGCCCTCCATTTGACGACGCCCGTTGCGCCTTACAAGCTCGCGCCGCCTTGTCCCGGGGAACACGTCGCCGCATGAACCGTCGTCAGCTTCTGACCACCGCCGCCGCAGCCGGCCTCGCCGTCTCTCCCCTCCCCGCCGTCGCCCAGAGCCGAGCCCGCCGCATGACCGCGCCGAAGCCTCCCGTCGCCCCCGTCCGCCCCAAGCGCATCGAGCAGCTCGGCCGCGTCCGCGTCGACGACTATGCCTGGATGAAGGACGAGCAGTGGCAGAAGGTCATGCGCGACCCGAAGGTCCTGCAGCCCGACATCAGGAAGCACCTCGAGGCCGAGAACGCCTACACGGCCGCCATGCTGAAAAGCACCGAGCCGCTGCAGAAGACGCTGTTCGAGGAGATGAAGGCCCGCATCAAGGAGGACGACGCCAGCGTCCCCGCCCCCGACGGCCCCTACGAGTACTACACCCGCTTCGAGAGGGGCGCGCAGCATCCCGTCTACGCCCGCCGCCGCTTGGCCGGCGACACCGCCGAGCAGGTGCTGCTCGACGCCGACGCGGCCGCGAAGGGCCACGCCTACTACGACGTCGGCGCGGCAGGCCACGCGCCGGACCAGACGCTCTGGGCCTGGGCAGAGGACGACCAAGGGTCCGAGTATTACACGATCAAGATCAAGGACCTCGCCACGGGCCAGGTGCTGGCGAACCCCGTCGACACCTCCACCGGCGACTTCGCCTTCTCGCCGGACTCCAGGCAGCTGTTCTGGACCTTGCGCGACGAGAACGGCCGCCCGACGAAGATCTTCCGCCGTCCGGTGCGCGGCGGCAAAGCCGACGACGTCCTCGTCTACGAGGAGAAGGACCCCGGCATGTTCATCGGCGTGTCCCGCACCGCCGACGACCGCTTCATGGTCATCGGCATCGGCGATCAGGAGACCAGCGAGACCCGCTACCTCCCCGCTTCCGACATCACCGGCCAGTTCCGCGTGCTGGAGCCCCGCCGGAAGGGCGTGAAGTACGACGCGGACCGCTGGTCCAACCACTGGGTGATCCGCACGAACGCGGACGGCGCCGTCGATTTCAAGCTGGTGTTCGCCGACGATGCGGACCCGTCGCGGCGCACCTGGCAGGACTGGATCCAGCACCGCCCGGGCACCTTCCTCGTCGGCTTCCAGCCCTACGCGCACCACCTGGTCCGCCTGGAGCGGGTCAACGCCAACACCCGCCTGGTGGTCACCTCGCGCGAGACCATGCAGGACCACGAGGTCACCTTCCCTGAAG
>DASVVG010000202.1:0-7614 GCA_036386655.1 Caulobacteraceae bacterium
TCGTCCGCGGGCTCGCCGAAGCGCATGTTCTCCGGCGCGACCGCGAGGTCGCGGAGCAGAACGGTCTTCCGTACACGGAGATCGGGATTGGTGGTGGTGGCGGCGTCGTCGGCCATGGGGACTCTCTCCAGCGCCGTCAGCGAGGTCCATCCTGCCGCCCGGCGCGCTCCAGCCCGCCCTCACTCCTCCTTCGGTCGGCGGCGTCCGCTCAGCACGGGACCGGCCAACCCGTCGCCTCGTTCCAGTCGCCGTAAGGCGGCGGCGGCGAACGCACGCTCACGCGGAGACCGGCGGCGCGCAGACGCGCGGCGAGCAGCGCCGCGGATCTCTCACCGTCCCTGCCGCGGTCCGCCGCCACCAGCACCCTGCGCACGCCTTGCGGCGGCGACCAGCTGCGCAGGTTGCGGGTCGACATCAGCGCCCAGCCCGGCAGTCCGAACCGCTCCGTTGCGGACAGCGTCGTGAAGAAGCCCTCCGCGACCAGCATCTCCGGCGCGGCGGGATCGATCCGGATCGCCGAAGACGGCGGAACTGTCCCCACCGTCTTGCGCGGAAGCCGCAGTCCCACGGCGCGGCGCCCGCTCGGCGCGAGGTAAGTGACCTCGATCCCGCTGAACTCACCGTCAGGCCCTGAAATCGCGATCACCAGCGCGGGCATGGTGCGCTCGCCTGAGCGATAGACGGAGAGCGGCGCGGCTGCGGCGTGACGCAGCACGCCAGGAGTCGGGACGTCACGCTCGACTCCCCGGAGTCGAAGGTTTCGCGCCGTGAGCGTCGCCTCCCAGGCGGGGCCGGCGCTGTCCCACAGCCGGCGCGCCGCTGTGAGCCGGTCACCCACAGAAAGATCGGCTGGGACCCCCGGCACGCGCGCAGCCGAGCGCGGCGCTCCATCGGCGTCGACCAGGCCGCGTGCCCGCAGGTCGTCCACGACGGCGCGCCAGTCGGCGCCGCCGAAGCTGTGCACCACCACGCGCCCGCGGCTCAGCAGCAGGGACACCGAGCGGTCCGCCGGGCTGTGGCCGGGCGCGGGGACGTTGGCCCGGCGGCCGCGGTCGTAGAGGTCGCCGCCCAGAGCAGCAACGATGGATCGGAGGGACATGACGGCGCCCTCAGATCAGCCCGAGGGCCTTGAAGCTCGCCACTCCCGACAAGCCAACCACCAGATGATCGTGCACGGCGATCTTCAGCGCCCGCCCGGCCTCGATCACCTGCCGCGTCATCTCGATGTCCGCGTGGGACGGCGTCGGATCGCCGGACGGGTGGTTGTGCACGAGGATCACCGCCGAGGCCGACAACTCGAGCGCCCGCCGCATCACCTCGCGCGGATAAACCGGCGCGTGATCGACCGTCCCTTCGGCCACCATCTCGTCCCGGAGCAGTTGGTTCTTGCGGTCGAGGAACAGGACGCGGAACTGCTCCCGGGGCTGGTCCGCGAGGGCGGTGCGCAGGTAGGCGAGCAACGCCGTCCACGAAGAAATGATCGAGCGGCCGACGACGCGGCTGCGCGCCAACCGTTCCGCGAACTCCCGCATGAGGCCGAGGTCGAGGGCGGCCGCGGGCCCGAGTCCGGCGACCGTCTGCAATTCGCGCCAGGGCGCGGCCGCGACGGCCTCGAGCCCGCCCAGCCGATCCAGCAGAACGCGGGCGGCACGATCGACGTCGGCGCGAGGGGCGCTCCGCGTCAACAGCATCGACAGCAGTTCGGCGTCTGTCAGCGCCCGCGGGCCCGCGGCCGGGGCGCGCTCTCTCAGGCCCGCGCGCCGGGAGGTGGAAGACGGGACGGCGACATCGGTCATCGGGCTTCTCCGGGTTCGGGGGCGGGCTCATCGGCCCGTCCCGAACAGCCCTCCCTCCCCCTCCCGCTGTCACCGCGCGGATGCGCGGAGCGGGGCCTGCCTCATGCCCCCGCCGGGGCCGCAAAGCCGCCGCGTGGACCGCTCCCCGGACGGCGCCGACGATCAGTGTCCGCCGGCGACCCATGGGATCCCGACGCGACGCAGCTCTTCCGCGAGCGCCGCCTCCAGGTCGATGGCCTCCCAGCGCCGGAGAGGATTCAGATGCGCGACCAGGTCCGGCAGCAGGCGCACGCCGAAGCGGTTGACCCAGCGGCTCGCCTTGTAGCCGGTCTTGTGCTGGTCGAAGCGGACGTCGGGATCACGCGACGTCTGGCCGACGTACAGGCCCCACCTGCAGGCGCGCCGCCTGTCCTCGAGCAGGGCGATGTAGAGGGAGTGACCCGCTCCCCTGACGCCGACGGTCGTGGCGCGAAGGTCCAGCGTCGCCCTCCGGGCGGCTCCGATCCATTCCGGTTCCGTCGCTTTCACACGCGACAGAGTGAGCGCAGCCGGTTCTCAAAGCGTAAGCGCCCGCCGCGACGTGGTCACGCCTCGAGGCGAAACCGCTCCAGGGCGGGCCTGAGCGGACGGGCCTCGGGATAGTCCTTCCAAGGCTTGCGCTTGCGCAGGAGAGCCGCAGCGTTCCTGACGGTGAAGACCGACGGGTCCAGATCCTCCCGCGCGTCCTTCCAGCGCAGAGGCATCGAGACCGGCGCCCCCGGCGTCGCGCGCGGCGACAGCAGCGCGACCGCCGTCGCGGTGGGGGTGTTGCGCAGGTAGTCGAGGAAGATGCGCCCCGCCCGCGGCGCCTTCGAACTCACGATGTAGAGGTCCGCCGAATCCGCGGCCATGCGCTCGCAGAACTGGCGCGCGAACACCTTCGCCTCCTCCCACTCGAGACGGCAGACCTCAGGCTGGGTGAACTCCGTCACCACGTGCAGGCCCTTGCCTCCGCTGGTCTTCAGGAGGGGCACCAGCCCGATCGCGTCGAGGCGCTCGCGCACCTCCAGCGCGGCGCGCACCACCAGCTCGAACGGGACGCCCTCGCCGGGGTCCAGGTCGAACACGAAGCGACCCGGCGTCGTCGGGTGGTGCTTCATGGTGTTCCACGCGTGCAGCTCGACCGCGTTGTTCAGCGCCGCCTCGACCAGGGCGTCCGGCGTGTCGAACTGCAGGTAGCTCTTTCCGCGTTCCTCGATGGTCGGGTGGGACAGGAGCGGCGACTGTCCCAGACCCCCGATCAGCTGGCCGCCGTGCCGCTGCCAGAACAGCGTCTCCGTGGCCTTGGTCGTGCCCTTCATGGCGATCACGGCGGTGCACGGCCGGCCCTTGATGTAGGGCAGCATCTGGTCCGCCACGCTCTCGAAGTAATCCGCGAGGCGGCGGTTGGTGATCGCCTCATCCCCGTCGTGCGCCGACCACAGGTGGTTGGTCTCGGCCGGCGGCGGCGCGGGGTCGCGCACCTTGTCCGCCGAAACCGTCGAGGGTCGCTTCGCGGGCTTCTTCGGCGGCGCCAGCTTCGCCTCTACCGGAGCCGGCAGCTCAGTGGTGATCTCCTCCGGCGTCTTGTCCTCGCGCAGGCCCTTGAAGCTGGCCTGGCGGAGCTTGCGGTTCGCCGTCCAGGTGGCGAACTCGACCTCGGCGATCAGCTCGGGCCGGACCCAGTGGATCTCCCGCGTCTTGCGCGGCGGTGACCCGCCCTCGAAGGGACAGCGGTCCGTCTCCAGCCCACGCAGCCGCTTCATCAGGTGACGCGAGGTCTCCTGGCTGTAGCCCGTGTGGATGTCCCCCACGTGAACCAGCTTGCCGTCCTCCATCACCCCGGCGATCAGCGATCGGAAGGTCATGCCGCCGTGGCTGTTCCAGCCGCCGATGATCACCTCTTGCCCAGGCCGGCACTTCGCCTTCACCCACACCGGACCACGCCCGGAACGGTAGGGCGCCTCGAGCTTCTTCGAGACGATGCCCTCGAGGCCCATCTGGCAGGCGCCCTTGTGCACCGCCGGCCCGGGGCCGGAGATGTGGTCGACCAGCCGAAGGCGCGCCGGCTCGTGCTCGTCCAGCAGGGCGGCCAGCCTCTGCTTGCGCTCGGACAGCGGCCGCCCCCGCAGGTCCTCGCCGCCGATGAACAGGGCGTCGAAGACGAAGAAGAGCATCCCCTCCCGCTTCCCCGAAGACATCGCCGTCTGGAACGCGGCGAAGTCCGGCGTGCCGTCCTTCCTGAGCGCCGTCAGCTCCCCGTCCAGCAGGCAGTCGGGCAACCCCCCGGCATCGGCCGCCACTTCCGGGTAGCGGTCCGTCCAGTCCAGTCCACTGCGGCTGCGCAGCACGGCCCGGCCGCCTTCGACGCGGAGCTGCATCCGGTAGCCGTCGATCTTGACCTCGTGCACCCAGCCGTCCCCGGACGGCGCCCGCTCCACCAGGCTGGCGAGCTGCGGCTCCACGAACTCCGGCATCGGCTCGGGCTTGCGGCGAGGCGGCATGGCCGGACTCGAACGAACCCAATGCTTGGCCGTTCCGGCCACCCTCGCGGGGCCGAGAAGCTGTGGACGATCGCGCGGAGCGCTTGCGGGAACATTCGGAGAACATCATCAAAGCCGGCATGGGCTCCCGAAACACCGGACGCTCGGTGCCGCTGGCGCACTACTTCGAGCACGCCGGCTGCGGCCTTCTCCTGATCTGCCTCCGCTGTGAGCAGAGCCGCCGCTTCGAGCTCCCGGAGATCATCGCGCGGCTGGAGGGCCGCCGGATCCGGGCCGATCTCCTGGGGATACAGGACGTCGCTCGCTACGTGCGGGGCCCCTGCCCCCGCTGCGGCGGCACGAAGTTCGCGAGCCGGCCGGCGTGGCGCTAGCACGCCCCCGACCCTCCGCCTTCCGACCACCCAAGCGCTGATACACGCCACGGTAAGTCTTCCGGGGCACCCTGGGGCATGGCGATCACGTCTCGCGAGAGCGCGAACGAGTTCGAGCGGCTGCTCCGCAAGGGAACCCGCGCCCCTGTTTGGAAGCCGATCTCCCCAGCACGCGGGCGCAGCCGCCGCCGGATCCCGCGCGACCTCGTCGTGGTCGGCGGCGTGGTCCTGCTCGCCATCGCGGGATCCGTCCAGGAACAGCGCCGACGCGCCGCCGAACCGATCCAGATGTTCCCCTACCGCAACTGCAGCGACGCGCACGCGGCGGGGGTGCGCAACATCCGCTCAGGCGACCCGCGGTACACCGCACGCCAGGACAGGGACGGCGACGGACTCGCTTGCGAGCCCTACCCGTGAGCGCTCAGGCCTGGCCCCAGTAACGGAGCGCGGTCGGATTGATCGCGGCGCCGCTCGCCCGCACCAACTCTAGGATCAGCTGCATGAACGCGTCCGCGTCGTCGTCGTCGACCAGCAGGCGCAGGCTCCGAACGATCCGCGTGATCCGCAGATGGTTGTGATCCGCCGGCCGGAGCCAGTGCGCGCTCCTCGCGTAGAACTCAGCCATCCTCGCCGCGGCCATGCGCAGGTTGGAAACCACGAGGGGATCTTCGCGCAAAGCCTGAACGTCACTGGCGGAAAGCACCGGCGAACCCGAAACGGCGCCGCTCGGCTCCCGTAGCGGGAACAGCCACTGAATGAAGTCGTGACGCCGCTCAAGCGTTGAGTCGTCGAAGGCGAGGACGTCGTCGAACAAGCGGCCGACGCCGTCCGGCCCCTCCCCGCGCAGAAAGCCATGGATCGCCACAGACGCCCTCCTGTGGGGATCGCCAGCTCGCGACGGACCCTGTGCCCGCTGTATCAGCTCAGCGAGCCGCCTTCAGCGTTGCGATCCGCTCCGCGTACATGGCGCTGAGCTGCTGAGCGTCGGTCACCGCCGCACGAGTCCCTAGCCAAGCCCGCTGCTCCGCTCGGAGGTCTACGGGCGCCGCCGACCTCTGCAATGCAGCTTCGAACTCAGCCGCCAACTCGACATCGAGGGCGGCGAGGGTGGGCGTCGCGCAGATCACACGGTCGGAGGCCGTGGCCGCCTTGGCACAGTCGAAACTTGGTCGCTGGATGACGTCGTCCACCGCGGCCGCGGTGGACGTCTCCGCCGCCGAGCGGGCTTCCGCTGCGCGCGCGACTTCTGCCATTCTGTCCCGAGCCAGCAGTCGCACCAGCTCCAGCCGCGACGTGTTGGCCGTGCTGTCGAAACTGAGTTTCGCGAGGGCGGCCGCCTGCCGTGCCTGCACCGTGTACCGGTTGAAGTAGTCGATGCTGGGAACTTGCCATTCGCTGACGGCCGCCGCGTTCAGCTCCATGCCGAACTGATCGAACGCGACACAGAAATCCACCACTTCAAAGGAGGTCGTCTTGGCCGCGCTGGCGTAACAGCGGTGGACGTACTCCGCGACGCCGGCCATCCCCCGACCCCGGTAAGCTCGGGAGAACGCCGTATATGCGGTTTCGATCTTGGCGCGGTCCGGCGGGGGCGGATCATTGGAGGCCGCGGTGGGAAGCGTTGCTGCCGCATCCGCCGCTGCGGTATCGGCGGCCAGTGCAGCGGCGGTGTCGGTGGTCGTCGTCTCAGTGGTTGCTGCAGTAGTGTCATAGCCCGTTGACGACCATTGGCTCCAATCCGTGCGCGACGCGACGTTGAACGCGCTCACGCCTACGACGGAGGCGACGAGCAACGCCCAGCTCAGGGGCGTCGGCTGCCTCGCGACGACGAGAGCTCCGGCGGCTTTGTCCCAGGGAGTGATCTTGTCCCGCTGATACTCCTGGTACGCGCTCCAGTTCGCCAGGAGAGAAAGGACGGGCAGGCCAAACAGGGAGCCACGAAGCCAGCCGGATATGCTCCGCTTGAACGAGGCGTTGAGGTCGAGCTTCTCGCCATTTTCGGCAGTTATCCGAATGCGGAAGAGCACCTTTCCAAGGGTAGTCCCGAAGACAGAGATCAGGACTGCCTCGGCGAGGGGGAATGTGAGGCTGAACAGGACGTAGAACCGCCAGAGAGCGTCGTCCAAGAACGAACTCTTGATCAGCGCGAGCACGAGCGCCAACATCAGGGCGTAGGCAGTGCAGTCGATCCACTTCGCCCAGAACCGACCCCAGGGGTAAGCCTCGACGGGAGGTGCCCGCTCCTCCCTCTCTGGAGGTGCCGACGCGAGTTCGGTCACGTGCTTCTCAGCCAACCGCGCCGCACCTAGCCCTCCTCCTTGAGGATCTCTTCGGCCCGCTCTTCGATCGCTTCACCGTACGCGCGGCAGCCTTCGTCAAAAGAAGGACTGTCGCCCCCGTAACAGCTGCCGTCGGTCACGCCGTTGTCCGCGGCCCAGCGGTACCCCGCCTCATGTCCGCTGCAGTCCTCAGTACACCCGTACGGTGAGCCCGCTGCCGAGTAGGAATAGGGGACGTCGTCCGCCGCCCGCTCGCGGGCCTCGTCCTCGTCGATTCTCTCCCGCTCCTCGCCGCTGTCGGAGGCGTAGCTCGAGACGCTCGCCAGAGACGGACTCACGCCCGACGTGTCGCTTGACCATGAGGTGCTCTCCGTTCCGACAACCTCAAGATCCGTTGAGCCTTCGTCGCCAGCTCCGCCCTGGCCGCCCCAGTAAACTACGCCAGCCACGACGAGGAGGCCGGCGGCGACTGCGCCCCATCCTTGTCCGGACGTGCTCACCGGGTCACCACTACGATCAGCGCTCGCACGCGACGCCGTCCCCGTCACGATCGAGGTGCTCGCCGTAACCCGGCTCGCCGCGCCGGATGTTCGCCGCGCCGGCCGCGCGCGCGGCCGTGCAGTTCGCGTAGGCTGAGCCGCCGCTC
>DASVVG010000203.1:0-1648 GCA_036386655.1 Caulobacteraceae bacterium
GGTCCGCGGCCCGCCGGGCTGTCGCCATCCCGGCGGCGTACGACTCCCGCATCTGCATGTCCCGACCGCGGAGGCTGCGGCGCCAGCGCCCTCCACCGGGCGCGCTGCGCGGCGACGGAGCGGGTGGTATTGTAGTGCGGCCGGTTGTTGAGACAGCTGGCTGCGCTGTTCAGGCGGCCAAGGGTAGGTCGGCCGATGGGCACTGAGCAAGGCTGCGTTGCTCGGCGCGGATCTGGTTCGGGGTGCGGTAGCTATGCCGGGCGACGAGCCAAGTGGCGTTGTAGTGGGCGACGAACTCCCGCAGCGCGCAGCGCAAGTCCTCGATGGTGTCGAAGGTGTGCACCCAGAGGAAGTTCTCCTTCAAGGTGCGGATGAAGCGTTCAGCGACACCGTTGCCCTCCGGCTCGCGGACGAAGGATGGCGAGCCCTCGATGCCGAAGAACCGGATCTCACCCTGGAAGTCGCGCGACATGTAGTTGGAGCCGTGGTCGTGGCGCAGCGCCAGGCCGCGGGCGACATCGGGTCCGATCCCGCCGAAGCGGCGCAGGACGCCCTGGCGGATCGGCTCGAGCGCCTCGAAGCGGTTGCCGGAAGGGGCGGCGTGGCTGCCGACGCACTCGCCGGAGCAGTGGTCGACCGCGACGAAGACGCGGGCCCGGCCCCCGGCCAGGGTGACGGTCTCGGTCATGTCGGTGCCCCACATGACGTCCACCGCGGCGGTGGTGATCGTGCCGTCGTGGGCGCGCGCAGCCGGCCGCCCGACCCGGTGCGGCGCGAGCAACCCGTGCCGGCCCATCAGGCGCCGGACGCGCCGGGCGGAGGTGCGGACGCCGGCGAAGCGCAGCCGGGCCCGGATCTTGCGGTAGCCCTCGCCGTGCAGGCGCGAGGCGAGGATCTGCCGGCGGATGTGCCCCACCAGCTCGGCGTCGGGGCACGCCCCGACCGGCCCGCGGCGCGCCGCGACGGATCGCACCGCGGCGGCACCGCCGGCCGCGCGGCGGTGGCGGTAGACGGTGGCGCGGGAGAGGCGCCAGACGCGGGCGACCCGCGCCAGGCCGTAGGTCCGGCCGGTGGCCGGGGAGAGCGCCTCGCTCATGGCCCCCGCCTCCGGCGGCCCAAAGGGCGTCCCTCCTCCAGGGCGGCGACCTTCCGCTCCAGCAGTTCGTTGGCCATGGTGACCTCGCCGAGCTTGGCCCTGAGGCGGAGCAACTCCTCGTCCCGCCCGTCGCGCCCGCGCTCCTTCATCGCCGCCTCCGCGGCGGCGAGCGCGCGGTCGCGCCACTCGCTCAGCCGCGCGGCGGTGAGGTTGAGCTCGCGGGCGATGGTCTCGAGCGGCTCGCCGCGCAGCAGGCGCGCCACCGCCGCGATTTTGCGCCGGGCGGAGAAGCGCCGCTCCACACCGGCCGCTCCTGCGGGCTCATCGTCGGGCGTCTTGTCCAAGGATCTAACCTCCGGTTGCGGCGGCATCTACCGCAGCCGGCTGTCTCATCGAACCGTGCCGCACCCCAGCGACCCGCAGCAGCGGCAGTTTCGAGCGCTGGTCGAGGAAGCGTCGGGGCATAGCGAAGCCGCAGCCCAAGGCGCACCCAACACAAAAAAGGCGACGCAAGCCGGATCGGCGGCCCACTCGCCGGGACGGAAGGGGCGC
>DASVVG010000204.1:0-2888 GCA_036386655.1 Caulobacteraceae bacterium
GCCCTCGGCCGCGATCATCGACAGCCAGTCCGTGCGCACGACAGAAGTCGGCGGGCCGCGCGGCTATGATGGCGGCGAGAAGCTCTCCGGCCGCAAGCGCCAGGTGCTGGTGGACACGCAAGGCAACCTGCTGAAGGCCAAGGTGCACCTGGCGGACGTGCACGACCGGCGCGGCGCCGAGCTCCTGCTGGAAGGCCTCGCCGCGCGGTTCCCGCGCATCGCGCCGCTCTGGGCCGACAGCGCCTACCAGGGGCTGAAGGCCTGGCTGGCGCTGACCCTGGGCTGGGCCTTGACCATCACCAAGCACTGGTGGACGGGCCTGCACGGCGTCTGGGTCGCGCCGGGCCAGCCGCCGCCGGAGATCCCGCGCGGCTTCCACGTCCTCCCACGCAGGTGGGTTGTCGAAAGAAGCATCGCCTGGTTCGGGCGTAACCGGCGCCTGGCCAAGGACTACGAGCGCTTGCCCGGGACCGGCGAGATGCTCCTCTACGCCGCCATGGCACGCCTGACGCTCCGGAGGTTGGCCAAGGGTGCGCACTAAAATTGCTCAACAGCCTCTGATACCGCCCCGCCTATCCGGTGACCTGTTGCAGGTAGGGATAGCTGGTCAGCGAGCGGAGGCGTTCCGGGGTGAGTTGGTTCCAGGCGGCGCAGCAGGCGTCGACGATGGCGTCGTAGCCGTCGAGCAGGCGATGGGAGAGGTGGCGCTCCCGCAAGTACAGCCACACGCGTTCGACCGGATTGAGGTGCGGGCTGTAGGGCGGCAGCGGCACCAGTGTGACGTTGCCGGGCACCACGAGGCCATGCGCTCCGTGCCAGCCCGCTTGGTCCAGCAGCATGGCGGCGTGCTCGTCGGGCGCGAGTTGGGCGGCGAAGCGGTCGAGGAACACCTGCATGGTGGCGGTGGTCGCCTCGGGCAGCACGAGGGCGAAGCCCTGGCCGGTGGCGGGCCGCACGGCGGCGAACAGGTGCGCCCAGGTGTAGCGCCGGTCGCACAGGCCGGGCGGTCGCTGGCCGCGGGTGAACCAGCGGTGGCACACGCGCCCCTTCTGGCCGACCCGGGCCTCGTCCTGGCACCACAGCGTCACGCGCTTGCCCGGGTGCGCCGCGCGCACGGCCTCCACCGCCTCCGAAAGCCCCCTTTTGCGAAGGCCGCCTGCGCCTCCAGGTCCACCTTGGGGTGCGCGGGCCGGGCCTTCTGGCGCGACAGGCCGAGGCCGCGCACCAGCTTGGACATGTGCCCGGGGTGGTAGCGCACGCCCCAGCGCCGTTCCACTTCCCGGCACAGGTCGGGCAAGGTCCAGGCGGACAGGCCGGTGCCTTCCACGTCCGGCCCGTCCAGAACAAATTGGCGCAGCGTCGTGCGTTGGCTGTCGTCGAGCCGCGGCCGGCGACCGGGGTGCGGGCGGTTGCGCAGTCCCGCCAAGCCCTCGGCGTTGTAGCGGATCGCCGCGTCGCGCAGCGCTTGGCGCTCCATGCCGGCCAGCCGTGCGGCTTCGGCCCGGCTCATGCCCTCCAGCGCATTCGCAATGGCGAACATCCGCGCCGCGGCCGCCCGGTCCGGCTCGCGTCGCGCCAACCGCCGCAACTCCGCCGCCGGCACGTCGTCGCGGATCGGCAAGCCCCGTCCGGCCATCAGGTCCTCCCGCATCAGGTCGGACCAGGACAGAATCACCGCGCCCCGCGTCGGCCCAACTCACGTCCGAGTCAGCGGCATCGCGGGGCGGTATGAGGAGAGCTGTGCGCGGATGGCGCTTGCGGCGACGCGGCGCGCTCTGATTCCCTGGCTCGCATAGCACGGAGGCGACGATGGCGCGGCGTCGGATCGGCCAAGAAGACCTCATCGCACGTCCGGAGCCGCGTGCGGCATCGTCGTTACCGGAACTCGCCGCGTTGCTCGACTGGAGCGAGATCGACCGCCACATGGTCGGCATCTCGGGGGCGGCGAAGGGCGAACCGGGCTGGCCGCCGCTGGCCTTGTTCCGGGGCTTGCTGTTGGCGACTTGGCACGACCTCTCCGACATCAAGCTGGCCGAGGCGCTGGACGACCGCGCCAGCTTCCGCCGCTTCTGCGGCTTCGCCGCGCACGAGCCCACGCCCGAGCGCACCGCCTTCGTCCGCTTCCGCCGCGAGCTGGTCCGCCGCGGCCTGGACCGGGCGCTGTTCGATGCGGTCACGCGGCAGCTGGAGGCCAAGGGCGTGACGGTGCGCACCGGCACCCTGGTGGACGCCACGCTGATCGCCTCCGCCAGCATCCGACACGACGGAGAAGCGCGCTGGGCCGGACATCGCCGGCGCAAGCCGACGCATGGCTACAAGGCGCACGTGGCCACCGACGAAGGCGCCGGGCTGGTGCGCGGCGTCGAGGTCACGACGGCCAACGTGCACGATGCCGCCGAGTTGGAGGCGGTGCTGCCGCCGGAGCCCGGGGACGTCTACGGCGACAGCGCCTTCACGGGTGGGGCGGCCGAGCGGCTGATCACTGGCCGGGGCGGCCGGCCCCGCACCGTGTGGACCGGCATCTGGGGCCGCGGGCCGGAGGCGCTCGCGCGGCTGGAGGCGCACAACGCCGCCGTCCGCCGGGTCCGCTGCAGGATCGAGAAGGTGTTCGGGACGTGGAAGCGCAGCTACGGCTTGCGCCGGATGCGCTGGCTCGGCCTGGCCAAGGCGGGCCTGCAGGTCCGCCTCGCCGCCATGGCCTACAACCTCCGGCGCACCGTCACCCTCCTGCACGCCTCGGCCGCATGATGCGGGACGAGTCTGCCCGCATGACGCCAAGCGGGCTCATACGGCTGTGAGGCCAACGCGCGTCGCCGTGCTCAGCGCGCCGGGAGGCCAAAAGGCGCCAGACTTCCGGTCGTCCCAACGGATCCGCGCACAGGTCTCAT